>DASRCU010000001.1:0-1029 GCA_035652955.1 Verrucomicrobiia bacterium
CAAAAGCTCACACGCTGTCACCATGGAACGGGCATTGCGGCCGCCGTCCTGGCAGCAACACGGGCAGCGGGCAACGGAGGCATTATGAGAGCGAGGAGGAGCGGCCTTTGGACGGCCAGCGCACTGCTTGCGGCCGCGATCGCGGCCGCCTCATTGACCCGTGCGGCAACCACACCGCAGAGCGACGGCGGCATCGCGGCGCCGGTGCTCAGCAATCCTCAAAACCCCGTCAGCTACGGCGCCGATCCGGCCGGCGCGGCGGATTCGGCGGCGGCTTTTCAAAAGGCGCTCGAGGCCGGGGATCTCGATGTTCCCGCCGGCCTGTTTCGGATCGACGGCAGTGTTCACGTACCCGGCAGCCGCAATATCCGGTGCGAAGCGGGCTCCGCTCTGGAATACACAACCAGCGGGAATTTGGCTATGTTCAATTGGTCAGGCACTTCCAATGGTTCGGTATTCAACTGCCAATTCCGCGGCGTCAACTACAACGTGAACGGCAAAGCAGCCGCGTCCAGCGCTTTTCAGCAGTTTATTTTCGTGCAGTCGCTGGGCGGCGAAGGCGGCAGCAATTTGACTATCGCCAACAACGATTTCAACGGGATCGGCGGTTTCATTGCGGCGATTCATATCTATGCCAGCGACCGCAATCAGCCGGGCCCGCACAACATTCTTATCACCCACAATACGTTTGAGCACTGCGGCTTGTACGCAGTCCAGCTTACCTCCGGCCACGACAACATCATCAGTTACAACACTTTGGTTGATTGCAACGGCTTTGTCGAAGCCGATGATCTGGGGCAGATGAACACCGGGAATATAATCGATCACAATACCCTGTTGTTCATCCACGGCGTTGGCCAGTGGGGACCGGGTCTGGGGGGATATAATGAAATGTCCTGCGGAGCCTGGCCGCAAGGCTTCGATTATTCCGGGAACACCTGCTCCAACAACGTGGTGACGGGGTTCAGCGGAACACCGGCCCATATAATCCAACGTGTTCCCGGGGGTGTGCCCGCGCGATATATCAAC
>DASRCU010000002.1:0-1264 GCA_035652955.1 Verrucomicrobiia bacterium
CCAGTATATCCTGTTTTATAGCGAGGCGTCGAATCTCGCCCCGGGAACTTTGTCGGGCGACAATTTGTTTTTGCGCGACCGCCAATCGAACCAGACCTACGCCTTGAGCACCGGCGGCTGCCTTGCTTATTCCATGACGCCCGACGGACAGGACATTGCGTTCGTCGGAGTGGTCAATTCCATCGGCGCCGGCACCAATCTGTATGTCTGGAATGCGCCGACCGCCGCGCTGATTTTCACCAACACGTCTTCCGCGATTTCCAATGTTTCTGTCAGTCCTGACGGTCACTGGGTGGCTTATACGGCCGGTAATTTGTTGGTGGCTCAGAATTTGCTCGCCGGGACCAACGACCTGATCGCCACCGGCCCCTTTGGTCCGCGGGCCGGATTGAAATTCAGCGCCGACGATCGTTTCCTGGTTTACGCCGGAACTAATGACGTTTATCGGCATGACTTCCAATTCGGAACCGATCTGCTCATCAGCCACGCGTCTCATTCGACCAACACGGCCAACGGCCCGTCCGATTCTCCGACCATCAGCAGCGACGGCCGCTTCGTGGCGTTTCGCAGTTTTGCCAGCGATCTTGTGGACGATGATACCGATGGTGTTCCCCAGATTTATTTGGGCGATGGCTATTTGGGGGGCAACGGCCAGTTCGCTCTGATTACGTTCGCCAGCACCAACCGCAACGGCCTGGCCGGGAACCGTTCGTTGACTCCGCTGCTCAGCGCCGACGGACAAATGCTCTTCTTCCAAAGCTGGGACGCCGACCTGGTGGCCGGCGATTTTAATCCGGGCAGCGATGTAATCGCCCTGGACGTTTTTCCGATGAGAACGCTAATTCCGAATCCGCCGCCGCCACCACCAAACCCGCCGGTCGTCGAACTCGTGTTGACGAGAAATAATTGGTCCGGCCCGGCGGGAATTTCCACCCTTTCATGGCCCGTCGTTTCAGAACAATCTTACACCGTGCAATTCAAGACCAACCTGAACGACCTCGCCTGGCAAAATTTGAGCGGCCCGGTGCGCTTCCTCGGAAGCCAGGCTTATTTCAGTGATCTTGCGCCCGCCGCCGACCGGCGATTTTACCGCGTCGTGTGGAATCGCTGATTCTCCGCCGGAACTTTTCGGGAAAGCATCTCCCCGCCAACATCGAATAATCGGCGGCGCGTCGGAAATTTCATTGACTGCCGGAGGATGCGCATTGCATGCCCATCCCGCTTTTTATTCTCTCCACCCGTAGGAATTTATGGTTTGTCAAAC
>DASRCU010000003.1:0-5267 GCA_035652955.1 Verrucomicrobiia bacterium
TTGTTGGCCAGCAAATAATCAATCACCCCCACGCCGGAGGCATGGGCTTCTTCGCGGGCTTTGGCGACCACGTCGGCTTGAGCCAGACCCAGGTCCACCAGCACGTCCGCCAGATAATCATCCTTCTCAGCCACGGTTCAAAAACACATCTGTGATTGCGATTGGCGTATCGGTTAAAACTATCGGCGCGCGCCGGATTGTCAATGGCAGGAAATGTTCCCTGAAAAATTCGGGTTCGCCGCCGCCGCCGAATCGGAAGCAAAACCCGCCGCCGGCCAGGCGTTCATTGGTCGCCTCAAAGCCCCTGCCCGTCCGCCGTCACGACAATTTTGAGCGAATCCGGGGCCGGTCGGGAGGCCAGTTGAAGGGCGGCCGGCGCCTGTTCCAAAGTAAACCGATGCGTGATCAACGGCCGCACGTCGAGACGACGGGAAAAAACCAGCCGGGCGGCCTCCTCCTGCAGCGTGAAGTCCGAGGAATAGCTGCCAATCAAATCCTTCTCATCCAGGCAAATGGACGCCAGGTCCAGAGAGGCCACCGCTTCGCCGCCCGCCTCCGGCCTTTGCCCGCCGGCCGGCGTCTTTCGTTTGGTATGCGCGAACAACAGCACCTGCCCGCCAGCGCGAACCCATTGCAGCGCCTGTTCGACCAGCGCATCGGAAGGCACCGTGACGATGACGGCGTCCAGAACCGCTCGCCCGGCCAGCGGTTTTTCGCCGGATTCGGGATTGGAAACCGGCTGCGTCCAGCGCGCCCCGAACTGTTTGGCCAGTTTCAGCCGTGCGGGAAACAGATCGGACGCCACCACGTTTACCCCGCGCAGATGCAGAATTTTGGTGAACATCAGCCCGATCGGCCCCTGCCCGGCCACCAGCACCGTGTCGCCCCGCAACAAATTTAATCGCTTGACAGCCTTGAGCACGGTGTTGGTCGGTTCGAGCAGGGCGCCCTCTTCAAATGAGTTTTGGGGCGGTATCTTTACCACGCCGGGCAGAACGAAATCCATCACCCGCACGTATTCGGCAAACCCGCCGCCGGCCGGCTCGAAACCCGCGGTGATGCCGGTGCGCCTGTAGGTCTCACACTGGGCAAAACAGCGATGGCGGCAGTAATGACATCGCAAACAGGGCACATGATGATGCAAGGCCACGCGGTCGCCGGGCTGGAAACGTTTCACCCGGGCACCGACGCGCACCACGACCCCGGCGGTTTCGTGTCCAAAAATGCGCGGCGGCGCCACCGTGCCGTATTGGATTTTCTTGATGTCCGTGGGGCACACGCCGCAAACCGCCACCTTGACGAGCAGTTCCCGGGCACCGATGCGCGGCACCGGGACCGTTTCGACGCGCACCTCGTTGACCCCGCGATACACCGCGGCGCGCATGGTTTTGGGAACAGCAAACATCAGGGATTTTTGCCGGGAATTAGGGCCGGCATCACGAATTTTCTTTGTCAACCGCCCGCCGCCGGCCAGCTCGCCTCCAAAAAGCCGGTGAACCACGACTCCGGTTCACAGGAAAATGTCCAGTGCCGGCCGCGCCAGCGGAAGGTGACAGTGCGTGCGTGCAAGGCGTGATTCTCAAAAATCAACTTCGTCCGCTGAGCCGCCGTCAAACGATTTTGCACAAAGGCCAGATAACAATTTTCGTCGCCGCCGTAAAGCTTGTCCCCTGCCACCGGATGGCCGAGGTGCGCCAGATGCAGGCGAATCTGATGCTTGCGGCCTGTTCGCGGAATCACGCGCAGCAGGGAAAATGGCTGAGGCGGGTCGCCGCGCCCCGTCGCTGCCGGACGAAAAAATCTACGCTCCACGAAAAACTCCGTTTGCGCCGGCGCGCCATCGGGCCGGACACAATCTTTGACGGCCACCGGACTGTGCTCATCCCTGCCGAGCGGCGCGTCAATCCAACCGTGATCTTCCAGGACATGGCCGTGAACGAGGGCGAGGTATTCTTTTAGCACGGCGCGGCTTTCAAAAATTTTCCCCAGCTCGCCGGCCACCGCGGCGTTTTTGGCGATCAGCACCACCCCGCTCGTTTCGCGGTCAAGACGATTAATTAAATGCGGCCGCATGCCGGCCGGACGGGGTGGAGAATTCAAATACCCCCGCACCCGTCCGATCAGACTGGACCATTCGCCGTTCCTGGTGGGATGACAGACCAGCCCGGCAGGCTTGTTGACCACCAGCAAATCGGTGTCTTCGTAAAGGACATCGAGCATGGAAAATGTTTATCGCAACGTTGCTGCCGGGCAAAGGGGCAATTCGCCGCCGGCCGGCATCGAAAGACTTGCCCGGCCGGCGCCATGAATTATCTTTTGGGCTGTGAAAGAAAAATGGCGCAAGCTGTTGCCGGCGCTGTTGGTGGTGGTGCTGGCGGTGTCGCGGATTCCCGGCCTGTTGCCGCCAAATTTCAGCGCGGTGTATGCCTTTGTCTTTTGTGCGGGCGTGTATTTTGTCGGAGCGACGGCGTGGTGGCTGCCGCTGGGCGTCCTGGCCGCCACCGACCTGGCGCTGAATGAATTCTTCTACCACGCCGGCTGGAGCAGTCTGCTCTCGTTGCTGCCCAATTACCTGGTCTATGCGGCCGTGATCGGCTGGGGCCGGAAACTGGGACCGCGCGCGCCGTTTTGGAAACTGCTGGGCGGCAGCCTGCTCGGCGCCGTGATTTTTTATTTGGTCACCAATACCCTGGCCTGGCTGCAAATATCCGCCTACGCCAAGACGTTGGCCGGCTGGTTGCAGGCGTTGTTCACCGGTCTGCCGGGTTATCCGCCCACCTGGGAATTTTTCCGCAACACACTGGTGAGCACCGGCCTGTTCACGGCGCTGTTCGCCGGTGCTGAAAAACTGGCGTCCGCCGAATCCCCCGCCGACAAGACCGCCGGAGCGCGCGAGCCGGAACCCGAACTGGAAGCAGAACCGGACGAGGCCGAGGCGTGAAACGGGCGAACATCGCCAGACAAATTTCCGCCCCTGCGCCCGGCCCAGGGACGCGCCCGCCGGCGTTTTGTTTTCATGAATATTGGCGTTCTCTCCGACACCCATAATTTCCTCGACCCTCAAATCGCGCAGCGGTTCGCCGGCGTGGACCGGATTTTGCACGCCGGCGATGTGGGCAATCTTTCCATCCTTTCCGAACTGGAAACCCTCGCGCCGGTCACCGCCGTCTCCGGCAACACGGATATCGGCCTGCCGCTGCCGGAAACGGCCATCGTGAAACTGGCCGGCCGGAAATTTCTCCTCCGCCACATCGTCCATCCGCCGGCCTTGACGGATGAATTAAAAGACCGCCTGGCGCGCGAGCAGCCGGACGCCGTGATCTTCGGCCACACCCACCAGCCGTTTTGCCAAATGCTTGATGGAATTTTGTTTCTCAACCCCGGCTACGCCGGCCGGCCGAAATACGGCTGGGAACGCCGCGTGGCGATTTTGCACTGCACCGCAAACGAAATTCGCGTGGAATTTCTGACGCTCTGAAGCCGGCGAAAGCGACATAAACCGCCGGAACGCAACGGGCGATGAGGTTTTAATTTTTCCCCTTTACGCCGTCGGGGCCGGCGGCGGAATTCAGGAGGCGTTCCACCGCGGCGCGTACTTCCTCCGGCGCAGCGGTCGGCGGCAAATGGGGGCCAAACCGCACTGTGACGCGATAGGGGAATTGCCGCGGCCATTTCCAAAAAAGCTTCCCGCCTTCAAAACTGAAAATGCTGCCCCAGACCCCCACGAGCGCCACCGGCACGATCGGCGCGTCCACCTCCCGCATGATTCGCTCCAGGCCCCGTCGAAACTCCAGCAACTCGCCGGTGCGCGTGATCTGTCCCTCGGCAAAAAGGCATACGACATCGCCGCCGCGCACCGCCTCGCCCGCCGCGTGCAGCGATTGCAGCATCTCCCGCGGGCCTTGATCCGCAGCAATCGGAATCAAGCCCAGCATCTTCGTGAAAGGCTTGATCCACCACCGTTCGTAGTACTCCCGGTGCATGAGAAAACGAATTTTCCGGTCCGTGGAAGCCATCAGCAGCGGCGCGTCCACAAACGAAACGTGATTGCTCACCAACAACGCGCCGCCCCTTTCAGGAAGGTAGTCGCGACCCTCCACGCGGATGCGGTAAAGGCTCTGGGTGGCCAGCCAGAGCAGCAAACGCACCAGCGAATCCGGCAGCAGCGCGACGCAGTAAATCGTTCCGGCCAGCGACAGCGCCGCGCCAAAAAGAAAAATCTGCGGCCATGTCAGATGCCACGCCGCTGTGAGCAGCGAAAAAACGCCCGAGGCCAGCGCAATGCCGATCCAACTCAACAGACCGGCGGCGGCGATGACCTTGCCTTTGTTGTCAGGCTCGGGCCGGTGCTGAATGATGGCGCTGACCGGCACGTTGTAAATGCCGCCAAAGAAACCCAGCAACCCCAGGCACAGCGAGAAGGCAACCACGCCGAGTTGAGCGTGGGCCAGCAGCGCGGAGCAAATCGTCAGCCCGGCCATGCCCAGCGGCACCAGGCCGTATTCGATTTTACCGCCGGAGAGAAATCCGGCCGCCAGGCTGCCGGCACCCACTCCCACCAGCAAACCGCCTTGCAAATAACTGCTCTGCCGGTCGTCAAAATGAAAAACGTCCTTCCCGTAAAAAACCACCACCCATTGCAGCAGCGCCGCCAGAAACCACAGAAACGTGTTGCCGACCACGCCCAGAAACAACACGCGGTCGCGTCGAATAATTTTCAGTTGTTCCCAAAGATCGCCGAGAAAATTCACCCGAAATCTCTTGTGCGGGTCGGCCGCCGGCAAGCGCTGGACGCCGAGACACAGAAGCAATCCGGCAAGCGCCAAGCCGATGAGGATCAGGCCGGAGCCGATTTGCCTGCGGCCAAACACATCCGAAAGCCAGCCGGCAAAAATGGTTCCGGTGATTGAAGCCGAAAAAGTTCCCAGGCCGAACAATCCATTGCCCCACGACAATTTCTTTTCCGGCAACAGCTCCGGCAGCATCCCGTATTTCGTCGGACTAAAAATGGCGCTGTGCGTGCTCATCAAAAAAATGGCCGCCAGCATCAATGCCACGTTCATCCGCACCAGCCCCAGCAAGGCGACGGTCATAATGGCCAGTTCGGCGCCTTTAACGGCAATGGCGACGCTGCGCTTGCTGAAACGGTCAGCAAAGAAGCCGCCCATCATGGCAAACAGAATGAACGGCAGCGCAAAAAGGGCCCCGACCAGCGAGACCAGACTGTCGCGCCGCTCCGGCGGCAGCCCCAGGCCAATGATCAGAAA
>DASRCU010000004.1:0-6474 GCA_035652955.1 Verrucomicrobiia bacterium
TTTTGTCGGCCAGCAACGGGCTATTCCGGCCGGTGGACGTGGCGGAGGACGGGGCGGACAATCTCTACGTATTGAACCAGGGGACAGGGGGCAACGGCTCGATTTTGGAATTTGACCGGTTTGGGAATTTGGTGGGGACCAACGCGGTGGGGTTGACGATGCCGACGGCCATGACGCTGGATGCAGCGGGAAACATCCTGGTGGCTGAACAAAATGGCGTGGTGCAATCCTTCAGTGCCGGCACTTCCAATACCGTGGCGACAGTGGCTGCGGCCGGAGTTCAGTTGGAAGGCATCGCCTTGTTTAGTGACGGAACCATTGTGGTCAGCGACGCCGGCAACGATGTCCTCTGGCAAATCAATCCCTTCACCCATGCCGTGAGTCTGTTCACCGGCCAAATCGGATCGCCCGGCAGCACCTTGGGGTCGCCGGCATTTGCCCGATTGAATCAGCCTCGCAAAATCGCGCTGGCCGGTGCAGGCAGTGATGACGTGCTGGTGGCGGCCGATTCCGGCAATAACCGTTTGGTAGTCATCGGACGCGATGGTTCGGTGACCAATGTGTTGAATTCCACCAATGCCTCGGTGTGGTTTGGAGAGCCGGGGGATCCGGTGGGGGCCGGGAGCTCGCGATTTGTGCCCATGCTTTCGCCGAACGGCATCGCGGTGTACAATGGCGGAACGGTTTATGCCTCGGAAACCACTTACCATGATATTCGCGGATTGACGGGCACCGGCTTGTCGCTGCCGGTAACGGTCAATGGCGGCGGGCCGGGAACGACGAATGTGGTGGTGACGCCGCCAACGATCACTCCCAATTCGGGTTACTATCCGATGGGACAGATCATCGCGGTGCAAAGTCCCAGTCCCTACGTTTATTACACCACCGATGGCAGCGAACCGACGACCAACAGCCCCGCCGTGGTGATGACCAACAACGTTGGATACATTCATTGGTTTAACAGCACCAAAGACCTGACGGCGTTGCGGCTCAAAGCATTTGTCGGTACCAACGGCAGTGTCACCGTCACGGGTCAACCCGTTGCTACCAACACCATCGGCACGCCGCCGGGATTCAATCCCGACCCGGCCGATAAAAACATTTATGCCGGCATTGGTTCCAGCATCGTGGTGCCGATTGTCTGCAATCTGAGTTCAAACAGCCAAATTAAGTCCTTCCAGTTCCGTTACGAAATTGCGCCGCTGAACAATACCAACACGCCAGTCATCCTGCCGTTGAGCGTCACCACCAATGATTTCGTCCCGGTGACGACGGCGGCGCAGAGCGGGGTTTCCGGAGCCTATTCCATCACGCCTTACAGCCTTGGCCCGACCAACGGCCTGGAAGTGTTCGCTTACAGCAATGTTTTCGTTCAGCATTTTGCCGTGGTCGAAATGATTGAAGTGCAAATTCCACCCAACGCCAACGTCGGCGATCAGTATGCCTTGAACGTGCTCTATCCCAGCGCCACGTCCGACGGCTATAATCAGAACGTCCCGCTCCACTCCATGGCGCCGGCCATCATCACCGTGCGCAACATTCCTTACACGGTGGGCGACTCGGCTTCGGCCAACGGCACCTGGTATAATGCCGGCGGCTTTGGCGACGGCAATTTGGACAATGCCGATGTGATGCAGGATTTCTTCGCCGCCAGCGGATTGCGTGTGCCTTACAGTTTCTCCGACGTGTTCAACGCCATGGACGTTTATCCGGTGGACACCGCCGGCGGTCCCGGCGGCGATGGACAGATTCGCTTCCTGGATTGGAACACGATTCTGGCGCGGTCGTTGCGACTGGATAACAACAACTGGTCGCGCGAATGGTCGGCGGGCGGCAATCTGGTCGCTTTTTCCACCAATCTGGTTGCGCCTCAAGGATTGTGGAACGTATCGCCCGCTCTCACGCCGCCGTCCTGGCCGTGGTATCGCCAGGCGCTGGTGGGCGGCGTCTCGGTCGGCAATGTTGCGCCCGGGGCCACCGTGCAAGTACCGGTGTATGTCAAACTGCAATATGGCTCCACGCTGGCCGGTCTCCAATTCCGTGCGGTGGTGACACCGCAGAACGGCGCGCCGGCGCTCAACGCGGCTCCGCAATTCAACGCCACCGCCGGCGTTCCCTCTCCCGCCTTGCAGCAAAGTTTCAAGCCGGGTGAAACCGCCTTTGGCTGGCCGCTCGTGCCAGCCCCGGCTTTCAATTATGGCTCGGACAGCAGCAACTTTCTGGGCTGGATCAGTTTTACCGTTCCCGCTGCGGCGCAGAGCGGCCAGGTCTATCGGGTTTCCTTTGCCAATGTGGACGGCGCGCCCGATTTGAACACCCAATATGATTTGGAAAGCCGCAGCGCTTATGTGACGGTGAACGGTCCGGCCATTCCCGCCTCCGTTTGCTCCGACGAATGGAAAATCCATTTCTTCGGCAGCCTGACCAATCCCCTGGCCGCCGACAATGCCAATCCCACCGGCAATGGCGTGCCGAATTGGATGGCGTATCTGGCCGGCACCGATCCGACGGTGGCCGCCTCCCGCCTGCAATTCAGCAGCCTCGGCAAACAAATCACCGCCTCCGGCCCACAAATCAACCTGCATTGGCAGACCGCACCGGGCAAGGCCTACGCCGTGCAATGGAGCACCAACCTGACCACTGGCCCCTGGAACATCTTGACGACCGTTCTCGGCGACGGCAACGAAGCCCTCTGCGTGGATACCAACGCCGTCGGTCCCGTGCGGTATTACCGACTGTCATTGCTGCCTTGACGGGCAACGGCGCCGCGCCGCGCGTCATGAACGAACCGTACTGTAAAGCAAAATTCAATGATGGTAGGAGCAAACATGAAAACAAAATTTGTTTGGGGCACCCCCGCGATTTTGAAGCCGCCCTTCGGGGGCTTGATTTCGCCGGAAAGACTCGCGCGCCCGTGCGGAGCGATCGGCAGGAAGCTCCTGATCCTTTTTTGGACAATGGCCGTCATCAGCCTGTTGTCCGCCCGCGTTGGCGCCCAGATCACGGTGTCCACCGCCGTCACCAACAGTTTGAACGAGCCGTACAACGTCGTCGAAGACGCCGACGGCAACATTTACATCGCCGACAGCGCCAACGACCGCATCGTGCGGATTGACGCCAGCACCCAGGCGGCCAGCACGCTGGCGGGCGTGCCGGGTGTTCCCGGCGCTAACGACGGCCCCAACGCCGGATTCAATCCCGCGCATTTCTCCAACCCCCAGGGTTTGCTCCTGGTCAGCCTGAACGGCACGAACGGCTTGCTCGTGGCGGACAGCGGCAACAACCTGATCCGTTTTGTCCGCTTGAACGATGGTGACACGGTCACCCTGGCCGGCAACACCAATCCGCCCGCCGGCCCGGCCGATGCCGCCGGCCTCAACGCCTCGTTTAACGTCCCGGTCGGTCTGGATCAGGACACCCACGGCAACGTCTATATTGCCGATGAATTTAACAACGCCATCCGGGTAATGAACTTGAACGACCCGGCCTTTGGCGTGACCAACCTGGTTGTGACCGGCACGACGTTTCATCATCCCAACGCGGTGGCTTTCATGGGAACCAATCAGTTGTGGGTTTCCGACAGTTACAACAACGCCGTTAAGTTGATTACCTTGACTTCACCGGTCTCCGGAACGTTGACGACTTACCTGGGCAGCAACACCCATCAACAGTCGCCTGGGTTTCAAGACAATGCCTTCGGTCCGGCGGCGCGGTTCAGCAATCCCGGCGGATTGTTGTGGGTCAACGGCGTGGGATTGTTGATCAGCGACACCGGCAACAACGCCATCCGTTTGGCCACCAACAACCCGGTCTATGGCTCCACCAACTATTCCGTGGTCACCTTTGCCGGCACGCCTGGCACGTCCGGCTTTGCCAATGGCGCCGCCCTGTCAGCCACGTTCAATCAACCGTTCGGCCTGTGTGCCGATCGGTTCGACAACGCCTTTCTGGTGGCTGACCTGGCGAACAACGCCATTCGTCGCATCCAAAACGGCCAACCGTTGCCCCCGGTGCCCGCGCCATCCATTGGCTGGGTGACCTTCAAATTCGATCCCAACACCGGCCAGTATCTTTCCGTGCTTCAAACCGGCTCGCCGTTTGTGTTCAACAACGATGTGATCATTGCCATCGCCCCCACTTCCACCGGCACACAGGTTCATTACACCTCTGGCCCCACGCCCTCCAATCCGCTGCTGGACACGATTCCCAATCCCAGCCCCACCACCGGCAGCACGCCGCCGGCTTACGCTGACGGCATGACCGCGGCTCAAGTGCCGCCTTCCTTGGTGCCGCCGCAGCCGGATTTGACCATCAAGGCCATCGGCTTTCAAAGCGGACGGCAGAACAGCGCCATTGCCACTGCGCGTTTTCAATTCCAAGCCGCCACGCCAAACATCGTCGGCGATAACGCCGCTCAGTTCACGGTGACCGACATCACCACCAACGCCGTGATGTATTACACCACCGACGGCACCGATCCCACCAATGGTCCGCCCAGCATCGGGCCGATTCACAGCGGACAGACGTTGTCGTTGCAAGTGACCAGCAATCTGACGTTCAAAGTAGCCGCGTTCAGACCCGGTTACGCCAACAGCTCGGTCGCCGCCAAGGTCTTCTCCACAAGCAATTTTGTGCCCAACCAGATTACCTTTGGCTTCGCCACGGGCGAGGCGTCCAGTGACTTTGTGGCGTCGCCGGGGCAAACGTTTATCGCGCCGGTGACGTTGACGGTGCTGCCGGGCACGGTGATGTATAGTTTGCAGTTTAATTTGACGGAATCGCCCGGATTGACCAACTCTGGCCCGCCCATTGCGGCGGACGGCTACAGCTTCCAATCCATGCTCATGCAACCGGGCGTCAATTCGCCTTTATTCGAGCCGTTTAACCCGGTGCAGCCCTTTGAACCGATTCCACCGGCCATGTTTCTTGGGTTGCTGACCAATGTCATTCCCACCACTTCCTACGTCACCAACATGGACCTGGTGTTCACCAACCTCGTCAGCGCCGGAACCGAATCGAACGTTACCGTGGTCAATACCACTTATCACTTCACTTATTCCGTGGTAACCAATTATTATACGGCGCCGTGGGGAACCCAGTTCCCGATCGGAACCGTTCAAACAAACGTAACGGCCGAAACAACGACTTTTGTGACCAACGGCGTCACCGTCACGCCGACTAACTATGTACTTTACTTCCCGCCGCCGATTCCAGTGCCTGGCGTGGAATTTGTGTTGCTTCCCCCCGTTAACCCGCCTCCCAACGACGTAGTCATCTATCCCTACGGAACCAACACCCCCTTTGTAAGTTTGTTATTCACCAACGCCTCTTCCGGCCTGCTCGGCGTCGGCTGGCTGGAACGGTATGGTGAGAGCTTTCTCTACAATACCCTTTCCCAGGACCTGATCACTTATTCGATGGCTCACGACGTTTTGCATTTGTCCTCGGAGGGACAGGTGGAAGTGGGCGCTTATTTCCTGCAGATTCCGACGAACGCCGCTCTCGGCCGGACTTATCAGATTCAAATCGGCCGTCCCTCGGCCACTTCGGACGGTATCGGCGCGCCGGGTTCGTCGGTTTACATTCAAGCTCCCACAAACGGACCCATAACAGCCGTCAAAACCATCACTTTGGGTCAGCGCAAATACCTTGTCGGCGATGCCTACCCATTCCGCTGGTTCAATGCCGGCGACTTTGGCGATACCAATCTGAATAACGCCGACGTGGAACAAGTCTTCCAATCCGCCCTTTATCATCTCAATACGCCGCCGACCAACAGCGATTTCTTTGACGCCATGGATTCGTGCGGTTATTACGGCGTGCCGGACGGACAAAACGGGTATTATACCAACAGCTTTGGCCCCGTCCGCCTGGTGAACGGACAAAATGGCTGGCCGACCAACAGTGCGCTGAACAGCCTTTTCGACGGCAACGATACAAACATTAATCAAATGATGTTCGGTGACGGGCGGCTGGACGTGTGCGACGTGTATGTGACTTTCCGCCGTTCGCTGGACCCCAGCTTGATTTGGTATCGCCGCTTTTGGCAAAACGGTCAGCGGGTGGCGGAACCCTTGGGGAATTACGTTCCCAATTCGCTGCCACAATTCTCCGCGAACGCCCGGCTGATTTCTCCGGCGACTGTGCCGACAGTTAATTTCACAGCGGGAGACGTCCTGGCCGCGGCCGGTCAGACCGTTCAAATTCCCATTACCGCCTCGGTTTTTGGCGGTTATCCGCTTCGCGTAACCATGCTGAATTTAAGCGTCGTGCCGCTGGACGGTTCACCGGCCCTCACCAATGCCATCTCGTTTACGCCCGGCCCGGCGCTGGGCACGCCCACCCTCACCGACTCCAAGGGTCCCGGCAACTACGCCGCCGCCTGGCTGAACAGCACCATCGCCGGCATTTCCAGCAATGGAGTCCTCGGTACCCTCGTCGTTACCATTCCGGCCAGCGCCACCAGCCAGTCCG
>DASRCU010000005.1:0-2181 GCA_035652955.1 Verrucomicrobiia bacterium
TCCACATCCGCCTTGTTGTCTGCCGGCGCTTCAGCCTTCGCAAACAGGCCGGAAGCCAATTGAGTTTCCGCGAATATCGCGATTAACAACAACTGATTGAATTTCATGTTCGTTCTTTGCATTTCCCTGAGACTTCCGGCAGTCCGGTCAGTATGTCGTCTTTGTTTGAATTGGCCTCCGGCGTGTCCGGTCGGCGTAAAACTAATTGGTTATTTTCCACGTGCGCAGGATTTCTCCAGGCGCACACGCTCGGTTTTCTCAATTTGCGTGACCTGCGAATCGTGGACGACGATTTGTACCATGCCAAAACGCAGCGAATCCACTTGGCGCCGGACAATCTCCAGCCAGTCACGGCCTTCGCCGGCCTCCACATGGGCTTCATTTTGAAACGCACTCATCACATCTAATATCTACTGAATTTGTAGTTATTCTATCCGTGCGCTGCACTGTGTCAAACATTTTCTTGGAAATTTCAGATTCCCTCGCCACCGACAAAATCGTCGGCTATTTCGTTTTGGGAGACTGGAGCGCCCTTGGCGACTTCCGCCAGCGTCGCGCGGTCCATCACGCCGGCGACATAATTTCTCACCTCCAGAAAAACGCGCCGGAATTTGCAAACCGGTTCCTGCGAACAACGCTCATAGCCCCGCACTGAAACACAGCCAATAGGAGCCAAAATACCGTCAAAATAACGCACCACTTCGCCCAGGGTGATTTTCTCCGGCCTTTTGGCGAGGCGATAACCGCCGCGAGCCCCCGGCACACTGTCCACCCAGCCGCGGGCTTTGAGTTCGAGCATAATCTGCTCCAGAAATCGTTTGGGTACGTCATTGCGCCGGGCTAATTCCCGAATGGGAATCGGCGCGCCGCCATAATGCTCGACCAGGGTGAAAAGAGCGCGCAAGGCATAGTCAGTTTTCCTGGAAATTTTCATCTGAATAAACGATAAAAAAGATCGTATTTTTGTCAAGCTCCTGCGCTTCCCCATTGCGGCTGCGGCGGCAGGCCAACTGAAGATCACTTCAGTTTTTTCACCAGCACCTTGGAATTTCTGCCGCTTTGCTCATACTGAGCGCGGCGCGCCGGCGGCAGGTCCTCCGGGGTGCCTTCGACAAAACCGGCCTTGGATTGGAAGTAGGTAAAGGCCTGGGTCGAAAGGGCCAGCAGTTCGTTCAACCCCATTTCGCGCGCCTTGTTTTCGACGAATTGAATGAGCTTGCGCCCAATGCCCCGGTTCTCATGCGAAGGGCTGACGTACAGGCAGGCCAACTCGCCTTTTTTTTGTTCGGGATAGACATGCAGCGCGACGCAGGCGATGGGATTTTTGTCAATCTCAAAGATGAAATAGTCGCCGAGATTTTTTTCGATCGCCGCCCGGCTGCGTTTGAGCAGCTCCTCGGCTTCAACGGCTTTTTGGGTGAGCAATTGGATGGCACGCACGTCCTTTTTGAGGGCGCGCCGGATTTGCTGGTAATCGTTGGCGTAAATGAGGGTGCCGATGCCTTCGTTGGAAAACACTTCGGCCAGCAGCCCTTCGTCCACGCGGCCGTTGATGATGTGGACGCGGGGCACGCCGACCTTGCAGGCGGCCACGGCATGAACGGCTTTGGAAATCTGTTCCGGGGACAGATCGTTTTTTTGCAGGGCCAGGACGGATTCCAGATCGGCCACCGGCATTTGCCGAATGAGCCGACCTTGAACCAGAATGCCATCCTGGGTGGTGATGAAAATCAATTTAATCGCCTTCAGGGCTTCGGCCACGGCCACCGCCACGGCGTCGGAGTTCAGGCGATAGGTGCGCCCGTCGCCGTCGAAACCCAGGGGTGGAATGACGGGAATGATGCCCTGGTTGAGGAGGGTTTGGAGCAATTCCACGTCCACGCGCTCCACCTTGCCGGTGAACAAATGATCCACGCCGCCGAGGATGCCCAGCGGATGGGCGATGATGACGTTGGCGCTGGCAGCCCGCAGGTCGGTGGCTGAAAGGCCTTCCAGGATTTCATGCGTGAGCCGGTTGGCGGCGGTGAGCGCCAGTTGCAACGTGGCGGCGTCGGTGATGCCGGAGCCGTCGAGATTGGACGGCGTGATTTTTTGTTCCTCGGCCAGGGCCTTGATTTGCGCCGAGGCGCCGTGGACGAGCACCACGCGGATGTTGAGCGAGCGCAGCACGGCCACGTCCAG
>DASRCU010000006.1:0-11159 GCA_035652955.1 Verrucomicrobiia bacterium
AACCCGACCTGCAGAGCCAGCCGGTTCAGCGGCGTCCAACTGATGTTTTGGCCCAGAATGTGCGTGTGCATCCGCGAGGCGTCCACTTCGCTCAAGCCGGACGCCGAATCGGGCCGCGTGCGAATGATCGAGCGCTGGTATTCATAACGGCTGACCAGCGTCACTCGATCCCAGGGGCGCAGCGAAAGGCGCACATTGCCGTCCCAGGTTTCAAAACCCTGGTAAACGAGAAAACCGGGATAAACCTCGCCGCCGCTGAAATCGTTCGGCGTGCTGTCCTGCGTGAAATCGTAATGATAGCGGTTGATTTTGTAATAGCCGCCGAAATCCAATGCCGTGCGGGCGAGTGGGTACCAGCGGGCGTCGGCGGAGTATTTCTGAAAGAAACGCGAGTCATCGGTCGCAAATTGCACCGGCGCCGGGCCGATGCCATTGACCTGCGTCAGCCCGCCATTTTCATGCAAGTTGCCCTGTCCCTCGGTCCATTGGCCGCCGGCGGTGAACACCCAGTTGGTCACGCCCACGTAACGCAGGTCCAGTCGTTCGGTCACGTCCAGCGCGCTGCGACCGCTGTTGGCGGCGAAGGAGTCCTGATCGCCGGTATCCAGCGTGCCGATGCCGGAAGAATTGGCGTCCCAATCCTCCTTCTGCACGCGCAAGGACGGCGTGATAAACAGATTCTTCGTCGGCTGCCACATCAGGTTGACATTTTCGACGTACTCGTTTTGGTGCGCGCCGCCGTTGAGGCTCGTATAACCCATGCCCAACGCCGGATAGAGTGACGAATAAACCACGTCGAAATCTTCGCCGTAAATCCGATCGCCGGTGAACGTGTCGTCGAGGTTGTCGAACAGGAAGCCGACCGACAGGAACAGATTGTTTTTGAGCCACGACTCCGCAAAAGCGTGCGTGCTCACCAGGTCGCAGGTGGTCCCCTCGCGGTCGGTGGCTTTTTGCTGAACCGGTTCGCCGGGATAAAACGTCAGGTCATGCGCATCGTTCAATTTGCCGTGTTCGTAGCTGACGCCCGCGCCGTAGTTCACTTGCTTGTAGTGATGTGTCAGGTCCAGTTGAAATGTGTCGGACGTTTCATCCAGGTCAAAAATCGCCGGGTAAACCCGGTACACATTCCCGCTGGCGTCATGAACCGGCCCCCAGAGGGTCGAACTTTTCTGTCCGTCACGGTAACGGTGCGCGTATTTGAACGTGATTTGCGGCAAATTCGGCTTCGTCAGACCGGCCTCGACGGACACTTCGCCGCGATCCAACTCCAGCGCGTCGGCGGGCAACGAATAGGAAAGGCCGTCGGACGGCAAATAACCGCCCGCTCCGGAAGACCAGGTGCGGAAATTCTCGAATTGGAAATGAAGAAAACCGACGTCCTGACGCCGCAAGCCGAGCCGCAGTTGATAATCGTGGTCGTCAAAAATCGAATGGCCGTCGAGGGTGAAGACCGTGTTGGTGGCCACCGGCGCCTGAAAATGCAAATCCTCAATGCCGCCAAACGCGCCGGATTTGCGCTGCGCCTGCTGTTCCGCGCCGCCAGTGTCGCCGCGCGTCAACAGACCGCCGGCGGAAAGTTCGATCCAGTTGCTGTAGGTGTTCGTGCCGCCTTCGTAAATCTGCTCCGGCGCGAGCGCCTCGCCAGCCCAGGCCCGGATGCCCAGCGCCAGCAAGGTCGCTCCGGCGAGCGAACATCGGAAAAGCCACGCCCGGAGAGACGCAGAGGGATATCGGTAAAAAACCGTTGAATCCGCGAACCGGCGCGAATGATTTTTCCCGCGCTTTCCTCGGCGAAAATTCGTGAAATTCGCGGATGAAAATCCGGGTTGGTCCATGTTGCGCCGCGGTTTCATTTTTAATTCGGTTAAAATCTCAACGACGGACTGACGCGCGAGCCGTGCACCGCCTCATGACAGCCGGCGCTCCAGCAGGTGCCCTGACTCAAACGCGCCGTATGGTCCACCCCGCCGATTAAAATGGCGCCGCCCTGCACCTGCTGGAAATGGCACTTCAAACACAAATTCGCGTCGCGTTCCTTCAGCAATTTGGCGTTGACGCTGCCATGCGGCGAATGACACGTCGTGCAGCCTTCGCGCATCGCCTCGTGCTCAAACACAAACGGCCCCTTCTCCGCCTCGTGACATTGCGTGCAATTTTCCTCCCGGGACATCAACCGCGTGCTGCCGCCGGCCAGCGCAATGCCCTTGTGCGGCGGATGACATTGGATGCACGTCATCCGGCCTTCCGGCACCGGATGATGACTGGGCAGATTGAACTGGCCACGCACATCCGGGTGGCATTGGTAACAGGCGTTCTCAATCGCGCGCGCCGGTTCCACCGGAAACCGGCCGCTCAAACTTTCCGGCTGCGGCCGGCCGGCGGTGAAGCTAAAGGGCGGTTTGATGTCGCCGCCCGAATCCTCGTGCAGGCTGCACGGCCCGTGGCAGGATTCGCAGCCGTAATCCTTCCCGTTCCTGCCCTTGGCCAGGAGCCGCGCGTGATCGGCAGTCTTGAAACTTTGGTAGATGTCGTCGTGACACTGGTCGCAGTCTTCGGAGCCGACATATTTCGCCCCCGGCACTTCCGGCAGCACCACCGCCTGCCGCGTGGTCGTCGCGCAGGACACGGCGATTCCCATCAAGGCCATGGCGCCGGCGGCCAGAGCAAAGGTCCTGGCCGGGAAACGTTGCCACGCCTCTCCCACGCGCCGGATGACGGGAAAATTTTTCATGGGCTTCATTGGAAGAGTTCTTCAAAGACGAAATTTTGCGCCGCATTCAACAACCCCAGGGCGAAGGCCGGATTGTGGATGCCGAAACTGCCGTCGTTGAGCACCAGGTACAAATCAAACCGCGCTTTGGCAATGTCGGGAAAATTCGTCAGGATCAATGCCTGTCCCCCCGCATTCGGCCCGGTAAAAGGCACCGACTGCTGGAGCGACCAACCGGTCACCCAGCCGGAGGCATTGGTTTGCCACGTCAGGCCGCCGGGGATCGTGTATTCCCAAGCCACGACACCATTGGTTCGCAAGGCGGCCGGCGCTTTGAGCGCCGCCCATTGGTTCAACGCCAGAATAATCGTGGCCACCTGATTGGAAATGGCCGGCGCCAAAGCCGCCTCCGCCGCCTGCGGATCGTGGCAGTTCAAACAGACGTTGTCATTCACAGCGAAGGCATGGCTGTGCGTGGTAGCCGGCGCGGCGTCCGGCTGCATGTGGCAGGCCACACATTGGTTGGTCAGATAAAACGTCCCGGAAAGGGAATGAACCGCTGACGAGGGCAAGCCGGCGTGCGAACCGGGATTGAACGTCGCCGTGCCGTCCGGCAATTCGCCGACCGAGCCGAGCAGGAAGTTGTACTGCAACGAATGATGCGGTGCGCGCGCCGTGTCCGTCCAGGAAGCGCCGCGGTCGTTGTGGCATTGGGCGCAAAGATTGATGTTGGCGCTGGCGGCGTATTTGTTCGTGAACGCGGCGACGGTGGCCACGTCCGAGCTGAGAAAATGAAATTGGTTCGTGGACGCCACCGGGCCGCGCAACTGCGCCGGACCGGCGTTGGTCGAGTGTGGATCGTGGCAGACGGCGCAGGTAATGGGCACATCGAAATCACCGGCCAGCTTCACCGCCGGGTCCGTCCCCCTCATCAACGCCAGTCGCGCCGAGCCGGAATGGCAGACGCCGCAACTGCGGATGTTGTTGGTGGCGGCGCTCATCACTTGCAACGCGTCCGGCACCACGGCGGCATGACCGCTGAGGTTCCATTCCTCGTAGGTGGGGCTCATCGGTCCGGTGTGGCAACCGCCGCAAACTGTCGCCGCGATTTCCACGCGCGGCACCACAGTGGGATCGTCCGGCGCCGCGGCATGACGGCCCGCCGGGCCGTGGCAATTTTCACATTGCACGCCTTCCAGTTGCGGCGTTTGCGAGGCGCTCACAAATCCGGTCGGCAAACCATAGCCGACCGTATGGCAGACCAGGCAGGATGGATTCTGCTGCTGGCCGGGCGGCAAAGCGGCAAAGGCGCCGGCGTGCGGCGTGTTCGTTTCATATTGGCAAACACCGGCGTGGCAGGTGACGCAAACCTTTACGCCGACGTATCGCGGAGCGGGACCGGCGACGCGGAAGAAGGCGTTGCTGTAAAGCCGCGTGATGACGGCGTAACGCTGGAGATTGGTCGCCGGCCCTACAGCCACCCACGACGCGTCCAGGGTATTGCTCTTCTGGAAAACCTGGTAATAGCCCGATGGGCCATCCCAATAGATGCGCACGCCGTTGGTGAGCGGCTCCAGGCCACCGAGCACCGGCCAACCGGGCATCCCCCCCGGCTGCGGGGTGGTCAAATGTTGGACGGATTGCGCGGGCAGCGGGGCGGCACTGAAACCCAACGCCGCACACACCAGACCGAGCCATCGCGCCAGGCCGCGCAGGAATTCTTCTCTGTGCCGGAACCGGAAACCGCGGATTGAACTCGCACGCCGCATTTTCGCAGCACCATACGGCCAAACGCGGCTGCGAGACCAAACATCTATTGCCGTATTGTGCTCCAAAATTGTCGGGAAAACCGCGCCCCGCGGCGATGGGAATCAGCCGAAATCCGAAGGCAAAGAAAACCCTCGTGAAAGCACAAGCGCGGCCTCGGCATTCCAACGCACGATGCCGGGCGCCTGAGGTGCCCGGACGGATTCACCGCGCGACCAGTCAGGAAAACGCCCGTCTGGCGACCGGATATTTGCCGCCAGGCCAGAACCTCGGCATGCGAAACATTTTTATGGCTTGACGAACGGGCCGAGAAACAGGGGAACTTCAGTTGGCCGGGATAATGGCCCAGGCGCCGCGAATCGCCACCCGCACGGCGGGCGTTCCCGGCGGCAGTCGAGTTGGGTTGGTAAAATTCAGATCAAAATGCCAGCTCCGCGTGGGAGCATTGTAGATGTTCCAGGTCGAGCCGGTGCCTTTCCAGGGCGCGGTGGCGATCTGGCTGGGAAACATGACCACCATCGAGCCGTTGTAATAAAACGTGTGCCCCGACCAGTTTTCCAAAAAACGCGGAAAATTTTCCACGCCGCCGCTGTAGTAACCGCCGCCGCTGGGCACGATGCCCGCCAGAAAGGCGGCGTTGACCGTGGTGTCAGTCGCGTTGCGGCTGCTCAACGACTTAGTGCTGTTGCTGTCCTGCCAACTGCCGGACAGCACGTTGATGGAATCAGCCAATAACGCCGCCGGGGCCGAGAGCGAGGTGTTGGTGGTGCCCAGTGCCGAGTTGGCCACGTTGTAATTGCCCTGCACGTAAAGCGGGTCCTGCGTGGCAACGGTCAGCCCGTTGGTCGGAAGGAATTGACCGTCCACCAGCCGCACCGCCGGTTCAGTCGAGCCGCTTTGAGTGCGTAGATCGGCCACATAGAGAATTTGAACCGCCTTGACGTTTTTATTGGTGTAGCTCCACTGGGTCAATGCGCCCACGTCAATCTGCGTCGCCTTGATGGTCTTGCCTTCGCGGGTATCGTAAAAGGAAGCGTTGGTGTTGACGAAGTTTTGCGCCTGTTTCCAGGGAACGGTGGCGCCGTTGCCGTTGACGGTGTTGCCGCCGTGGACATCCACGTGGTCGTTGTAGGTCAGCACGATCAGGTCGGCCTGGTTGTAGAGCCGTTGCTGGCCCATGGGCGAATTGGGCGATTCACCGCTGGGCGGGATTTCGATGATGGCATGGACGGCGGAAGGGCTGTTGTTGGTGCCGATGGGGAGATTCAACGTGCTCACGCCGCTGTCATGCGAACTATCAAAGAGGATGGTGCCGGGCGAGCGAATGGTCGGGTCATTGGGCGATTTGCCGGCAATAATGTTTTGAGCGGCGGTGACGTCGTTCAAAAAGGTCAGTTGGCTGCCATCCGGCTGAAGATAAATGTTGCCGTTGCTGTGTACGCGTCCGCCCACCACCATGTTGGCGCCCGGACACATCTCCATGTCCAGATTGTAAAAAATGGCGAATTGAAACACCGGCACGGTGGCCAGTTGCAAATCCTGCTGCACCGCGGCGGCGATGTTATTGCCCCCCTCCAGATTCTGGGCAATGGAGGTGATGCGATAAACGGCGCCGTAGCCGGACAATCCCTGGTATTGCGAAATCAACGGCATCGCGGTGTTGGTGTTCCACGAGACCAGCAGGTCCACTTCGGTGGCATTTTTGTTGCCATGGGTATCCTTGAAATTGAATCGCTTCCACCAGCCGTTTTCGCCGGCTACCGGAACCTTGGCGTGGTAATTGGCCATGTTGCCCTGCACGGTGGCGGCGCCGGAATTCAAAAAATCCGCCGAAAGGGCCGAAAGCACCTTTTCCGTGTCGGCTTCTGATGCCTCCACAGCGTCGAAATAGTTGTTGTTCCGGCGGGTCAGATTGGAATCGGTCGCTGAGCGCATCATGATGGCCGCCAAGGCCATGGTGCTGATGGCCGCAAAGACCAACACCATCACCAGGGCGTAGCCGCGGCGGCGCCGGAGAAATCGGGAGAGAAGGATTTTCATAGCGTGACCTCATTCCAGCGCGCGGCGCGTCACGCGCGTTTGCAGTTGGTAATGGTCGTAGTAATTACCGTGGCCAAATTCGATCAGCGGGTTGTCCAGCTTGTAAAATTCCAGGTCAATGCCGATAACGCGATTATTGAAATTATTGGACAGGATATTGCCGGCAAAATCCTCGGAAGTGAAAACCACCGTGTTGGTCACCCAGGCCGAGACCAGCACGGGCGTGGAGTTGCTGTTGCTGACCCGCTTCAATTCCTGATCCGTCGCGTCCAAAAAATAGCGCGTGAAGGTATTGGTATCGGTCTTGACCGGATAAATCTGGATGGCATTGCCTTCCTGGGGCGTGTTGAATGCGGCCTCGGTGAAGGAGGAGGCATCGCCATTACCCACCCGTACTACGCCGGCCGTCTGAATGTCCTGAATTAACTGGCTCAACGCGCGGCGCGAATCCTCCGTAGCCTCCAATTTCACGTCCATCATCCGGTTGAGTTGCAGCCCAAACAGGGTCAGGGAAATCACGCCAATGACGACCAGCAGAAAAACCGCCATCGTGATCATCATTTCCGGAAGGGTGAAGGCGGAATAGCAACCGCAGCGCACGAGCTGTGAACCGCCCCACCGCCCCCTCCGGAATTGCCATGTCTGGCGGTGCGCCAGCGGCGCGTCCCACGAAGCCCGGAACACAACGTGCTTCTGAATCGGAGGTTTCATCGTCATCCCGTCGTACAGTTCATTCGTCCGGCGCGCGGTAGGTGACCACGGTGTTGGTGAACCATCGGCCATCGGTGAATTGCCACACGCAATCCACCTGAACCATCCGCAACAGGGGGTTGAAGCTGAGGTTGGAGATGGTTGTGTAAAGGGTGGCCAGCGTGGCGTTGGTGCCGGCTTCGGGCACATTGAGCGGTTCCGTCACGGCGGGGAAATTTGCCGCGGTCAACAGGTCCACCGGCGGCGAGGCGCGGGTGTCCCACTTGGCCGCGCGGCATTGTTCGATGCGCTGCAAAGCCAGCGCGTGCGCCGCCAGTGAATGAGCCTGCCAATCGGCAAACCGCGCCGATTGCACATAGCCCGCAATGATTCCCCCGGCCAGCAAACCCAGCAACGCCAGTGACACGAGCACTTCGACCAGGGTGAACGCCCTGCCGCCGGCCAGGCTTAAACGATAAATCTGCCCTGACATTCGCATCGGAATTTCGCGCTGTTTTGTCCAAAAACACAGCAAATTCAATACCATCGGCGGCCTCGCTTGCCGGGAGAGGCGCGTTGTCTTATTTGTGGAAGCGTTCTTCGGCCAGGCCATGAACCTCAGCCCCGATGCTTCAAAACTATTTCACCTTGGCGCTCTGTCCCAAAATTGGCCACCACGGACACTTGTTTCCTCCGATGCCTTTGCGACTCCAGTTCCGGCCACTTCCCATGAACAAAAAAGAAAAACCCGCCCAACCACAGGGTGGGGCGGGTTTCGAGGTGAAGAAGGAGTAGTTTAATCCAAAATCCGCTTGCGGCGGAGCACCACCACACCACACAACGCTGCACCCAGCAGGATGGCAGTCGTTCCTGAATCCGGAGCACTTACCGGCCCATAGTTGCAAGTGATCCAGCATTTACCTTTGGTCTTGAATCCACAGTCCGGATCCAGGCCAATGCCGAAAATGCCGTCGTTCACATAGCCATTAAGCACCGCCAATTGACTGGCCGTCAAGGTGAAACTAAAACTGAGGGTCTGGAACCAGTAATTGAAAACCTCGGTTCCCAGCGCGATGCCTTTTCCTGCGAAATAGTCTCCCGGCTTGTCATAATCCTTGTAAGTTTTTGTGCCGGACAGGTTGAAACCGGAGTTCAACAGGTCAACATAAAGATACCCCTTCGGGGCCGAGGTCAGTTGAACGTTATCAAACGAAATCGTCATGCCGGTGATTTTTTCGCCGGACGGTACGTTCAGGCGAACTCCAAAAGCATAGGCATAATTTCCATCCAAACTCGACGGCAAAGAGACCGAAATACTGTTGGCCATCGCCCAGTTGGCCATTGCCATAATCGCTCCCACCCCAACCATTTTGCTGAAGCCCAATTTCATAATGTCAACCTGTTAATTCGTTTTTTCTCTAGCGTTTGTTCGCACTCGGATAAGCAAACGTCATGCCTGTTCCGAGAGTCACGCTTTCTGTCTGATACAAGTCGTTTTTTGAAAATAACTTACAACGCAATTCGTGTTTGCCAAACAAAATCCACAAATGTAAAATCGCCCGACGAAACGGACGGTAGAATATTTGTTTATTGTTTATTATCAACGAGTTGTTGAAATAAGTAAATTGTTAAACCAGCCGACGGTTTTGTCTTTGACGGCGTCAGTCTGGAGTCCATTGGTAATCGTATCCTGCGGGAGGATTGTAGAAGAAAGGAAACCCTTGCACCCCGCGTAGGCCGTTCCAATAAATTTTGACGTAACTGGCATGGCCGTCCACAAATCCCCCCACGTTGGGGGCGTTGCAGTATTGGCCTTGAGGGTGGGGGTCGTGCCAACTGATGCCAATGCCGCCGGAGATTTCCCCGTTTAAGGCCGTCAGCGCCGGGTTGCGAACGGTGTCAAACCGCCGTTGCGCCATGCCAAAGTCATTGGTCCCGCGAGCCACGCCGTTGAAGCCATAGCTGGAATAATGTGTCAAGGTCAAATGATTAAGAACGTTGTCCGCCGGACAGGCAAAGACGGCGGCATTAGTGCTTGCAGCCTCTGTCAATCCCAGATAAGGCCACAAACAATCTTTGTAAGCATAATAAACATCGTTGGTGAAATAACCGAACTCATCGCCATGATCGCCGGCATACATTTGCAGGGCCAGATTGATTTGTTTGACATTGCCGGTGCATTGAATGCGTTTGGCATCCGCCTTGGCCTTTACCAGAGCCGGCAGCAGCAACGCAGCCAGAATGGCGAGAATGGCAATAACTAACAACAATTCAATCAACGTGAATGCCCGCCGGCGAACTGGACCCGCCGGTCGGCTAGAGGGGGGCGTCCACATCGGAGGCGTGCCCAGCGGCGCGCGGGCGTCCCAACCTTTCCTGCGGAACCGTGAGTCACGTTGCGTCCATCTTCGTTTCATGGAAATAAATTCCAACAATCAAAATCGGTGCACAACTCCGATTTGCCGCCCCTGTCTGATCGCCAGGGCGGAGGCGTTCCCCGGAGACTTGCGGCTGGACTTTGCAAGGGTGACGCGGCTAATTTTTGCCGTATGCATCTGGAAGATCATGTAGGTGATATTCTGCGCAAGGCTCGCGCGATGAGCCATGTTTCCATTTCCACCGCCGCCGCGGCGGCGGGTCTCTCGGAAACCGAATGGTCCTCGCTTGAGGAAACAGGGAAAAGCCCACGCCCCATCGCCTTTGCCGAGCTTGGCCGGATACTGGGTCTCCATCCCCAAAAACTCGAAGCCATTGCCAATGGCTGGCACCCGGCGCCAAAAGACCTGAGTCAATGGCGTGAACTGCGCGTTTTCACCACCCGCGGTGAAGGCTTGAGTGTGAATTGTTACCTGGTCTGGGATGAAGTCACGCGCGAAGCAGCGTTGTTTGATACCGGGCTGGACGCCAAACCAATTTTGGATTGTCTTGCGGAAAATCAATTGCAGTTGCGGCATGTTTTCATCACCCATTCTCACTGGGATCACATCGAAGCTCTGCCCCGAATCCGCGAGGCATGGCCAAGGGCAAAAATTCATACCAGCTCCAAAAACGCGCCGGTGGACCAGCGCAACAAACCGAACGAAATCGTTCACCTGGGCGGCCTGCGCATCACCTATCGCGAAACCCCCGGCCACGCGGAGGACGGCGTGACTTACCTCGTTGGCAACTGGCAGGAGGACGCGCCCCACGTGGCCTTTGTGGGCGACGCCATTTTTGCCGGCTCCATGGGACGCGGCAACCAGTCATGGGAACTGGCGCGACAGAAAGTGCGCGAGCAAATCCTGACGTTGCCGCCGGCAACTTTATTGTGCCCCGGCCACGGTCCGTTGACGACGGTCACTGAAGAAAACGAACACAATCCGTTTTTTTGACCGGTCCAGATTTGTTTTGCCGGCCCGAACGACGGCTGCTATGCTGCCGGAACGGTTTTCAAAAGTTTTATGCGACACACTATCTCGGTCCTCGTGGAAAACAAATTCGGCGTGCTGACCCGCGTGGCGGGATTGTTCAGCGGCCGCGGTTACAACATTGACACGCTCAATGTCGGTCCGACGCATGACCCCAATCTCTCGCGCATGACCATCGTCACCCATGGCGACGAGTCCACGCTGGAACAAATCGTCAAACAACTCAACAAACTGCCCAACGTCATCAAGGTGCAGGATTTCCGTGACGGCGAGTACGTGGACCGCGAGCTGGTGCTGGTGAAGGTGGCGGTGGATTCCAAAACGCGCGCCGAAGTGATGCAGATCACCGACATTTTTCGCGCCAAAATCGTGGACGTGCAGCCCAAATCACTGACCATTGAAATCACCGGCGACGAAGGCAAAGTGGGAAAATTTCTGGAGTTGATGGACAGCTTTGGCGTCAAGGAACTCACCCGCACCGGCAAGGTGGCGATGCCAAGGAATTGATTTTGCCAGAAGCATCGCCGCTGCAACCGTCGTCT
>DASRCU010000007.1:0-1624 GCA_035652955.1 Verrucomicrobiia bacterium
TCAAAAACAGCGGCTGCCCACCCAGTTCGCGGATGCCGACTTCAAACGAAACCCGCGTGCGCGTGGAGGACTTGGCAAACAGGAGCGCCCAGACCTGCCCCGTCAGCGGCGCCCGGTCACGCCGCGCCCGTTCGCGCTTGAAGACGACGGCGTCGCGCAGAATTTTTTCGAGATCCGCGACCGGCAGTTTTTCCAAGGATAGCAAATGTTTCATTTCCGGATTCAGAATGGCCGATTCGCGCGTGAAAATCCAACTCCAATCTGCCGTCTCAGGGGAAGGAGGCGAACAGAGAACCCCTTCCGGCTCTTGCCGGAAGGGGTTTGACCTCCGGAGGATTCGTGGAGGAACGCCGTCCGGGTTACGGAGAATGAACCACGCGGAAGAACATCTGCGCGTTGTACCGCGTCGGCACCAGGTAACTGATGGAACCGCCGGTGCCCGGAATGTTGGTGCTGATGTTCTGCCAGCCGTCCGACAGATCCGAGATGCCTTGGATCTGGTAGGTAACCCCCGGTTGCGTGTTGAACACAATTTCCGCCGCGCGGTAAATGGCAATGGTGTTGGTCGCACCGTTGACGATGTTATTGCCGTTGAAATAGATGACGCCGCTGCCGGTCATGATGGGGTTCGAGCGCGGGTTGAGGCCCAAGGCATACATCATCCAGTTGGGAATGCCGGCGCTGTTGTTGACCGCGCTGGGCGCGGCGGCCGGATTAGCAATGGAGCCGAAGTAATTGGTCTGCCAGGCGTCGGGCAAACCGTCGTTGTTCGCGTCTCCGGTCAGATTGGCAATCGAGGCTTTGAGCAGCCCCACCGCGTAGGCGGTGTTGTGAATGCCCAGACTGCCATCACTGTTCACAAACAGCCAGTTGTAGGCCGCCTCCAGTTGCGGTTGCGTCCAGGTGGAATCAATGGACAATGACGATTTGACTACGCCGACGGGCGGCAACAGCATGGACAATTTATCCAGCAAATGCTGCACCTCGGTTTGCACACCCTCGATGACTCCGTCACCATCGTAGTCCTGGAGCGAAAAATCGAAGCTGGTGATTGCCGCTCCGTGGCATTGCTGGCAGGCGCCCACAAGGTCTTCGGCCGGATGCGTCGCGTCGCCGTCCCAACTCACTCTGAAGGTGTGACCACCGACATGGAGGTAATCCGGGTCGCTGGAAGCCACCGTTTGCATGTGGCACGCCACGCACGTGTTGGAAACTGCCAAGGCATGGGCGGAACTGGGAATGACCTGGCCGTAGGTGAAGCCGTTAACTCCTTCCAGCATGTCCGCCTGCGGGCCGTGATGGGGGCCGAAGTAAGTGCTGCCTCGTGCGGTGGCGGCGTAAACCGCGGCATTTTGTCGGGCGTGGTGACATTCCATGCACAGCGTGCCCAGACCGGCGTTGGTGACGACGGTGCCGTCCATGAGCGTGACGGAATTGGTTAAGGTCACGCGCAGTTCTTCGGGATTGTTCACGGCATTGTAGGAATGCGGGTCGTGGCAGGTCTGGCAATCAATCGCTTGATAGGTGGTGTTGGTATAGTTCCAACCGCTCATTCGGCCGATGAAGCCGGGGGCGGTATGACAACCCACGCAACCGGCATTGCCTGCCGGGTCGGTCGTGGTGA
>DASRCU010000008.1:0-9228 GCA_035652955.1 Verrucomicrobiia bacterium
GACAACTGGCGCACAGTGATTTTGTCGTTGATAGCCCTCGAACGCCACAACAACGCGCTTCTTGAGACGCGTCGCCAGCGGGCTGCGGAGGTGTTGGCCGGATTGGAACAGGCGCGACTGACGTTGCGGCGTTTTCGGTCCCGTTACGCGCCGACGCCGATATCCGGGAAGCCCCTCTGCTGACCGGAAAAAATTCAAGAATTCGGCACGGCTGCCGATGAACCACTGGCGCCTCGGCAATGAGGCGTCCGGCGCGCTCTGGTTTTGGAAGCCGGGGGCACACCATTGATCGGGGAAATGACCAGCAGTGGCACAACCATTTCGCATCCGCCGATGCTCCACCGCATCCTGGTGGTGGACGACGAGGAAGCGGTGTTGTCTGTTTTGCGCGAAATCCTGGGCCGCCAGAATTATGACGTCGTGGCCGTTGGTAGCCCGGCTGACGCGCTGGCCGAATTGCGGGCCGGGCCGTTCGCGGTGATCCTTTCCGATCAACGGATGCCGGGGCTCAGCGGTCTGGAATTGCTCCATCAGGCGCGCCAACTTCAGCCCCTGGCTACTCGCATCCTGATGACCGGCGTGGTCAGCCTGGACCTGGTGATTGACGCGCTCAATCACGGTGAGATTTACCGGTTCATCGTCAAGCCCTGGCTCCGCGAGGAATTGCTCGCCACCCTGCAGAACGCCGTGCAACGCCACGAGTTGCTCCGGCAAAATGTTCAATTGCAGACCGCCGCGGAAACGTTGAACGAGCAGGTGGCCGCCTTGAACCGGTCCCTGGCCGAGCAGGCGGAATCCATCGCCTGCCACCAGCGGGAACTGCTCCAATTGCGCCAGGCGCTCGAACAAAATCTGTTGCGAGCGGCGGAGCTTTCCCTGCGCATGGCGGAAACGTTCGATCCGTCCTTGGGCGAACAAGGCCGTCGCGCCGCGCAATTGTGCCGGGCCATGGCGCAGGTGCTGGACCTGGCGGCCGAAGAACGCCGCGCCTTGGAAAACGCGGCGCTGTTGCACGATATTGGCCTGATTGCCGCGCCGCGTTCGCTCCTGAGACGCTGGCGGGAAAATCCGCAAAATGTGGAACCGGCCGAACGCGCGCTTCTGGAACGACATCCCGTTCTCGGTCAGGAATTATCCGCCTGGGGCGAAGGATTCGAATCGGTCGGGGCGCTCATCCGCGTGCATCACGAGCGGCTGGACGGCGCGGGGTATCCCGACCATCTGGCCGGTGATCAAATTCCCTGGTTGGGACGCCTGCTGGCGGTGGCCACCGCCTTTGCCGCCAGTCCGCACGCCGAGGAACAGGCCGCGGAAGCCATTCGGCAACAGGCGCACACGGCGTTTGATCCTGAGGCCATCCGTGTTTTTCTACGTGCCCGGCCGCTGCTGCCGCTGCGCCGTGAAAAACAAATCCGTCTTTCCGAGTTGCAGCCGGGCATGGTGCCGGTCCGCGGCATTTACGCGGCCGACGGCCGGTTGCTGGCCCCCGAAGGCCGCCCGCTGAATCCGGCCATTATCGAACAGTTGCGGGAGGATCATCGTCTTCAACCCGTTCATTTGTCTCTGACGGTTTATTGTTGAAATCATGGCTCATTTCTCCACAGCCGGCAGTGCGCCGCCAGCAGTGAGCGGCCCCGCTGCCCAGGATGGACCCGGCGGCTGGCCCGCCCCGGCGCCGGCGAACGCGCGGTGTTTGGGACATTTCCTCGAATCGTGCCATTTGCACCGTCTGGTGACGGCCATTGATGCCACGCCGGATGTTTTTTTTCTGACCGATGCCGAAGGGCGGCTGACGTTTGTCAATCCCGCTTTCCAGGCGGTGACGGGTTTCGACATCGAATCGGTGCTGGGTCGCACGGACGATTTTTTGCGCGCGGAATTTGAATCGGACAAGGTGCGGAGTTATCGCGAACAGGTCCGCCGCGGCCGGGACTGGATCGGCGAGTTGATCAACGTGCGCCGCGACGGCGTGTTTTATCCGGTAGAAGCGACCATTTCGCCAATTACCGACCGGGCCGGCCGGTTCATCGGCTACGTCGCCTGCGAACGCGATCTGACGGCGCGCAAAAGGCTGGAAGAGGATCTCCGCCAGGAACGCGATTTTGCCCGCAGCATTCTGCAATCGCTGGACAGCGCGATTTACGCGCTGGACGACGAATTCCGATTGACACATATCAACGACGGCTGGCGGCATCTGCCGGCCGAGCACGGCGGCCTGCGATTGAACGGGCCGCCGGAAATCGGCCGGTCCCTGCTGGACTACGTTTCCGATCCCGCGCGCCGGGCGGAACTGGCGGCGCTCTTTGGCGAAGTTCTTTCCACCGGCTGGTCGCAGGACAACCGCTATCACGCCCCGGACGGTCGTCACTGGCTGGTCCGGGTTTCACCCTGGATTCACGCCGGCCGCGTGCGCGGCCTGATTTGCAACGTCAGCGACCAGACGCAGTATCACGAGCTGCAAAATCAATTGTTCCAATCCCAAAAGATGGAACTCATCGGCACGCTGGCCGCCGGCGTGGCGCACGATTTCAACAACCTCCTCCAGGCCATTCGCGGCAATACCAGCCTGGCCCTGATGCAGGCGCCGCAGGATTCGGACCTTCACCGCTGGTGCGAGCAAATTCATTTGGCCGCCGACCGCGCTGCGGAAATCACCCGCCAGTTGCTCTCCTTCAGCCGCCGCGCCGAAGACAAGCGCGTCGTGCTGGACTTTAACCAGGTGATCCGCGACACCGGTCAACTGGCCCGCCGCACCTTGCGCGCCAATGTCAGCCTCCAAATCATCCCCGCGCCGCGCCCGGTGCCCGTAAAGATCGAATTGAGCCGCGCCACCCAGACGCTGCTTAACCTCTTTGTCAACGCTCAGGACGCCATGCCCGACGGCGGCCGGCTGACCGTGACCAACGCCGTGACCGGCGTTCCGCCCGACATGGCCGCCCGTCATGGCGTGGCCGCCGGCGGCGAATGGGCGCGATGCAGCGTGTCGGACACCGGCTGCGGCATTCCGCCCGACATTCTGCCGCGCATTTTTGAGGCGTTTTTTTCCACCAAGGAAAAGGGCCGCGGCACGGGCCTGGGACTTTCCATCGTGCACCGCATCATGCAGGAGGCCGGCGGATTCGTGGAAGTGGAAAGTGCGGTGGGGCAGGGCAGCACGTTTCATCTCTATTTTCCGTTGTCGCGTGAAACGCCCCGCCTTGCCGCGCCGCCGGCCGAGCGCCCCTTGCCTCGTGCCCACGGCCGCGTGCTGGTGGTGGACGATCTGGATTTGCTGCGCGACTTTGCCCGGACGTTCCTGGAAACGGCCGGTCTGACGGTTCAGGTGGCCGCTTCCGGCGGCGAGGCGCTGGAGATGCTGGAGAAAAACAACGGCGCGGTGGACATTTTGTTCACCGATTACGCCATGCCGGGCATGAACGGCGTGGAATTGATCAGTCAGGTCGCTGCGCGCTGGCCCGGCATTCGCCCGGTGCTGGCTTCGGGTTATCTGGAGGAAATGGTGATCAAACGTCTGGAAGCCTTGAACGTCCGCATTCTAGCCAAGCCGTACGAGATGCAGGAAGCCGCCAACCTGATCATCAGCCTGTTGCCGAAGCCGGAATAAATTTGGAGATTGACGCCCGCGGATTTTCCCGTCAAACCACAGAGCGTGGCCAATGACGGAATTTTCCAAAGACCGCAGCCGTTTGATGGGCTGAGGCGCCGGCGGTTTTATTTTCTTTTACCCCTGGTCTTCGTTGCGGCACTGGCCCGTGCGGATTTTCAATTGCCCGGCATGCTTTCGGCCCGCAGTGTTTCCGGCCAGTTTGTCATTGTCGGCGCCCAACAGGTTTCGGCGCTGGCCGAACTGCCGGTCGTGGTAACCAACAGCGAGTTTGTACGGATTGAGCCGGCGCTGCTGGCGGTCTCGGCCGAGCGCGTCAAAAACGCCATCTGGCGCGCGCTGGGCGTTTCCGGCCCGTGGCGCGGACAGATTTATCTGGCGGTGCACCCGGCGCGGTCGCTGGATGAAATCGTCACCGTCGTTTCCGTGCGTCTGGGAAATGTCTGGTGCCATCACGTGGAATTGCCGGACGTGGTGCGTCGCACCCGTTTGGCGCGCGCGCTGACCGGCGCCGTGTTACTGGAACTGGCCGATCGCACCGCCGGCGACCGGTCGGCGGAATTACCCGATTGGCTGGTGGACGGCTTGACGCAGCAATTGCTGGCGAACAGTCCCGGTGGCTTGATTTTGTCGGCGCCCGCCCAGTCGGTCAACGGCCTGCCGGAAAGCCGCCTGGTGGCCACCGAACGGGGTGTGGACCCGCTGGCGGCGGCGCGCCGCCGATTGCAGGAACATCCGGCGCTGACCTTCGATCAATTAAGCTGGCCGACGGCGGCGGAATTATCCGGTGCCGACGGCGGCGTTTATCTGGCCAGCGCTCAGTTGTTCGTGAACGATTTGCTGACGTCGAAAAACGGTCCGGCCGGTTTGCGCGCCATGCTGGCCGAACTGCCCCGGTTTTATAACTGGCAATTCGCCTTCCGCGTCGCGTTCCGCCGGGACTTCCCCACGCCGCTGGACGTGGAAAAATGGTGGGCGATCCAGGTCGTCAGTTTCGCCGCGCACCAGGCCGGCCCGCAATGGACGCCGGAAGTCAGCCGCCGCCGGCTCGACGAGCTTTTGACGGTGCCGGTCGAGCTGCGCTCCGACTCCAACAGCCTGCCGACACACGCGACCATTTCTCTCCAGGCCGTCCTCCGCAATTTTGATCCGGCGCGGCAATCGGAGATTTTGCAAACCAAATTGCGCGATCTGGAACTGGCGCAATGGAGAATGTCCGGGCCGTTCGCCGTTTTGACCGCCGAATACTGCCGCGTTTTGGCCAATTACCTCGGCGACCGTCGCCTCGCCGTCGCCGCCGCCCCGCGGTGGGTCAAACATTCACCGCCGCGAACCGACGCGCGCCGGACTTTGAAAAGACTGGACGCGCTCGACGCCCAACGCCGCGCCCTGGAGGCCCGGCCGAACGCGCCCGACCAGGTCGGCCTGGCAAATTGAACATCCTGTTTTGAACTTCCGCCGCCGCCAGCGGTCAACTTGACAGGCGCAGTTTCCAACTTATAGTTCGCATAATTGTAAAAATGCAGACCGACCACGTATCTGAAAATGGCGCCGAGCCGCCATCCGACCACCGACTTCAAGCGCTCAAATCTTTCCATTCCGCCGGGCGCGGTTTCTGGCGTGACGTGCCCGACACGGATTGGAACGACTGGCGCTGGCAATTGAAACACCGCATCACCACCGCCGAGCAGTTGCAGAAATTTCTGCCCACGCTCACCCCGGAGGAATTTGCCGGCGCCAGGCTGGCCAATACCAAACTGGCATTGGCCATCACGCCGTACTTTTTCAACCTCATTGACCCGGCGGATGAAAATTGCCCCATCCGGCTGCAGGTCATTCCCAAGGCCGCCGAGACGCGCACGGCGCCGTGGGAGATGAGCGACCCCTGCGCTGAAGACGCCCATTCGCCGGTGCCGGGTTTGGTGCATCGCTATCCCGACCGCGTGCTCTTTCTGGTCACCGACCGCTGCGCGGCGTATTGCCGGTATTGCACCCGCTCGCGCCTGGTCAGCAACGCCAGCGGCTACGATTTCCATCCGGATTTCGACCGGCAAATCGCCTACATCGAACAACACCGGGAAGTCCGCGACGTGCTGTTGAGCGGGGGCGACCCCCTGTTGCTGAGCGACGAGAAACTGGAACAATTATTGAGCCGGTTGCGGGCGATTCCGCACGTGGAATTTCTGCGCATCGGCTCGCGCATCCCCACCTTTCTGCCGCAGCGCATCACCCCGGCATTGTGTGCGATGTTGAAAAAATTTCATCCGCTGTTCCTGAGCATCCATGCCAATCACCCGCGCGAATTGACCACGGAAGTGCGCGAGGCGCTGGGCCGTTTGGCCGATGCCGGCATCCCGCTGGGCAACCAAAGCGTCCTGCTCAAACACGTCAACGACGACGCGGTGGTGATGAAGGCGCTCGTCCACAAATTGCTCATGTGCCGCGTCAAGCCGTATTATCTTTACCAGTGCGATTTGATTTCCGGTTCGGCCCATTTGCGAACCAGCGTCAGAAAAGGACTGGAAATCATGGAACAATTGCGCGGTCACACCAGTGGTTACGCCGTGCCGACGTATGTGATTGACGCGCCCGGCGGCGGCGGCAAGGTGCCCGTGGCCCCCGAATACGTCCTCTGCCGCAACGCCGGCCGCGTGCTCATCCGCAATTACGAAGGGAAAATCTTCGAGTACCCCGAAGCCGAAGACGGCGCGCCTTCCGGCCCACCGTCCAGAAAAATCAAGTCGCCGGAGCTTTGCCGGTGTTGATTGTCGGCGCGCAAACTTTGGCTGGCGGTGGAGCGGTGTTGAGTTTAACCTCCCCGAACATTCAGGGAACGCCACATGCCGCATACTTGGAAATTCTTCCGCGCCGGCGGCTTTGACCAGGTCAAACTCGAATCCGGCGCCGACCTCGCCAATTTGGACCAGCTCGACCAGAAACTCTGGGTCGCGCTGGCCTGTCCCACCCGCGGCCTGGAGTTCGATCGGCGCACGTTGGACCTGATTGATACCGACCAGGACGGTCGCATCCGTGTGCCCGAACTCATCGCCGCCGCCAAATGGGCTACCGGCCTGCTGAAAAATCCCGACGACCTGTTGAAGGGCGCGCCGGTTTTGCCGCTGGCTGCCATTAACGACGCCACACCGGAAGGCAAACAGATTTTGTTGTCCGCCAGGCAAATTCTCGCCAATCTCGGCAAGGCGGACAGCCCGACGATCAGCCTCGAGGACCTGGCCGACACCGCCAGGATTTTCGCCGCCACCCGTTTTAACGGCGACGGCATCATTCCCGCCGACGCGGCGGAGGACGCGGCCACCCGGGCGGCCATCGCCGACGTGATTGCCTGTCTGGGCGCCGAGACCGATCGCAGTGGCAAACCCGGCAGCAGCCAGGCAAAGGCGAACCAGTTTTTTGCCGAGGCCCGGGCGTATGCCGACTGGTGGAAACGGGCCGAAGACGATCCCGCCATCCTGCCGTTGGGTCCAGCTACCGCCGCCGCCTTTGCCGCCGTCACCGCCGTTCGGGCCAAAGTGGACGATTATTTTACCCGTTGCCGTCTGGCGGCGTTTGATCCGCGCGCCCTCTCCGCCGTGAACGGTTCCGAGTCGGAATATCTCGCGTGGGCCGCCAAAAATTTATCGGCCAACACGCCGGAAATCGCCAGCCTGCCCCTCGCCCTGGCTGCGCCTGAGAAACCGCTGCCGCTCACTGAAAATGTAAATCCGGCGTGGGCTGGCGCGCTGGCGACCCTGCGCACCGCCGCGGTCGAACCGCTGCTCGGTGACCAATCTTCTCTGACCGAGTCTGATTGGACCGCGCTCCTGGCCCGCCTGGCGCCGTTTGAAGCCTGGTCCGCCGCCAAGGCCGGCGCGGCTGTTGAAAATCTGGGCCTGCACCGCCTCCGCGAAATTCTGGCTGGCGACGCCCAGGCCAGAATTGCCGCGCTCATCGCCCGCGACCAGGCGCTGGAACCGGAAGTCGCCGCTCTCACCGCCGTGGAAAAATTGATCCGCCTGCACCGCGACCTGTACACCCTGTGCGTCAATTTTGTGAACTTCAAAAATTTTTACAGTCGCACCACGCCGGCGATTTTCCAGGCCGGCCGGCTTTATCTGGACCAGCGCAGTTGCGATTTGTGCCTGACGGTCGAAGATGCCGGCCGGCACGCAACTCTGGCCGGTCTGGCCGGCGCGTATCTGGCGTATTGCGATTGTGTCCGCCCGGCGACCGGCGAGAAGTTGAGCATTGTCGCCGTCTTTTCGCAGGGCGACGACGACAACCTGATGGTCGGGCGCAATGGCGTGTTTTACGACCGCCAGGGCCGCGATTACGATGCGACCATTACCAAAATCATCTCCAATCCCATCAGTTTGCGGCAGGCCTTCTGGGCGCCTTACAAAAAACTGGTGCGGCTGATCGAGGAACAAGTCGCCCGCCGCGCCGCTCTCGCAAATGCCGACGTGAATGCCAATCTGCTCAACGTCGCCGGCGCGACCACCGGGGCCGCCGGACCGCAAAAATCCAAGTTTGATCCCAGCGTCGTCGCCCTGTTGAGTGTGGCGGCCGGCAGTCTGGCGGCGGCGTTCGCCGGCCTGGCGGCGTTTCTGGGCAAGTTTGCCGCCTGGCAATTGCCTTTCGTCTTCGCCGGCATCATGCTGATCGTTTCCGGGCCGTCGCTGATTCTGGCCTATATCAATTTGCGCCGACGCAATCTCGGTCCGATTCTGGACGCTAACGGCTGGGCGCTAAATGCCAAGGCAAGAATCAACGTGCCCTTCGGCGCCAGCCTCACCGCCTCGGCCAAACTGCCGCCCGGTTCCGTGGTGGATGTCAGCGACCGTTACGCCGAAAAATCGCCCCTCCTGCCCAAGATTCTCCTGGCGCTGTTCCTGGCCTGGTGGCTCTACGCCTATCTGAACGATACCGGCTGGATTTACCGCTGGACCGGCGGCGAATACGGCCGTAAATCCGCCGCGCAAATCCAGCGCGAAAACGACCAGAAAAATCATCCAGACACCTCCGGCGCAAATCAGGAACCCCCGCCATCGCCACCAGCAACGCCGCCCCGGTGAAGTAGCCCGCGACTTTCGTTCCGCAACCGGGATGGTTTGGAATTCCTCCAGGCAAAAAACTTTCTTTCGATGCCACGCGAAACCCGCCCCGCCAAAGCCGCGCGCTTGAAAAAAATCCTCGCCGCGCTCGCCCACACCTACCCGAACGCGCACTGCGAGCTGGTTCATGCCAACCCGCTCCAGTTGCTTGTGGCTACCATCCTCTCCGCACAATGCACGGACCGGCGCGTCAACCTCGTCACCCCCGTCTTGTTTGCGAAATATCGCACCGCCAAAGATTTCGCCCGGGCCAATCCCGCCGACCTGGAGCAGATTATTCGCTCCACCGGCTTTTACAAAAACAAGGCGCGCGCCATCCAGGCCGCCTGCCGCGACATCGCCGAAAAACACGGCGGTCAGGTACCGCGCACCATGGAGGAATTGATCCAGCTTCCCGGCGTGGGACGCAAAACCGCCAACGTTGTCCTCGGCAACGCCTTCGGCGTCAACGCCGGCATCGTCGTGGACACGCACGTTGCCCGGCTGGCGCGCCGGCTCGGTCTGACCTCGGAA
>DASRCU010000009.1:0-10153 GCA_035652955.1 Verrucomicrobiia bacterium
ATCGATAAAGGATTCTTTGGAGCAGGCAAACGATCTTTACCACTGGTTGAGCGCGGGCGAGTTCGATTCGAAAATCCGAATTTATGGCTATCAATCAATGACCATTCGGGATTACAACCGAAAAGGTGATTGGAGGTGGCCGTGATTTTTGAATTGGCCGGACATGGGCCGGACTTAATTCAAGTCACGGCCCAATTTTCCAATGCCGTGCTGGTGGCGTTGCTGCCGTATTTTTCGGATACGGCGCACAAACTGGACCTGCCAGTGCCGCACCCGATTACCATGCAGGACGTTATTGAAAGCCGTGTCATGCCTTATCGCTATCCCAATGGCGACATATTGGGCGCTGGCATAAAGGTTAAAGACGGCTGGGCCTTGGGTTTCGAGCATGGTTACGTCAACTATGTAGAATTGTGGCCTTCTTATTTCACACTCCAAGACCCCGATGACCTTACGAACTACTATGGGAAAGTTCGAATGTCAAAAGATGAAGCGATTCAAATGGCTCGCAACACGATAAGGAAGTTGGGAATTCCATTGGAGGATGTTTTTGCCGAACAAGAGCCTCACGTTACCTTGCCGGAAACAATCCATACCACCAACACGTTGCCCTATTACCGCATTAAGTGGTTGGACCCAGTTGGCGGCATCGCGGTGGATATTGGCGTCAATGCGGATGCCAGACGAATCGAACGCATTTCTTTTGGCGTCGGCGCTCATAACCTTGATCGTGCGCCGCCAAAAATCAATGTGCCGACTACTTTGGCCCGCGTGCGCCCTCATGTTAATCCTGAATACGCCTCGCAGTTGTTGCCGATCGTTTTGCGCGCCGTTGATGCTTACAGCAAGACGCTTGGCCTGCCGGTTTCTATGCCTCTGACCACCAATCAAGTCGCGCGTTTTGAGGTAGGCGACAACGGCGGCTGGCCGCACTCTGTGCTGGAATTAACCAATGGCTGGCAATTTATTTATCGCAACAGCATGGTCAACGGTTATTACGCGCCGGACAACCTATTTTACTTCCGTCGAAGCGGCCAGAAAACTCTTGTGAAGGACTATGCCGGCACATGGAACCTAACTGGAAACCAGGCTATCGCATTGATCAAGCAAACTCTGGCCAAGCTGAACTACCCGACAAATTTGGTTCACATGGACTTCAAGCCCAAAGTGCTTAAACCCGCTGTGCCGGGCATTCCGCGCTGCGATTTCTACTGGGAATTTGAAAATGAAACGCACGACCAGATACTTTCCAAAGTGGAAGCCGAGGTGGACATGGACAAAGGCGAATTAAAATCGCTTTTTTTTGACAACAAAGCGTTCTGGAATCATCCACCGCCGATTGATGCGCCCATTTCCGCACCGGAACCAAGACACCTCAATGCCTCCATTCCGGCGTTGCCGAAAATAACATCAAAACCGCCGCCGCCATTTGTCCCAATGGAGATGCCGAAGCGATAAACGAAGGGGATGAAACCAATTCATTTCAAGGCTCTGTCCAGGCTCGCGGTCACTCGCGGCCCAACCGCTGGCGACTGTCCTTTGGCCAAATGATTCACCTGCCACCATTCGCGCCACGATAATTGTTTGTTCCAGAGGGATTGCAATTTGACGATGCCGACATCCTTGATTTTGCGGGCGCGTTCCTTGTGCGCGATATTGGCGCGAATGACTTTGATGTTTTGGTTGGCCTTGTCCGGCTCGCGTTCGAGCAGTTCCTTTGTCTTTTCGTCAATCTCGCGGCGGCGCTTGGAAAAGCGGTCAATCAATTCCGGGGAGACACCTTCAATCTCAAAATCACCGCGCGGATTGTTTTGGACGCGATAGCCGAACCGTTGCAGCGACCTGGCCAGCTCGTGATAATAGACGTTCTCGATGAATTTTTGCGCCGGAAACATTTCGCATGTTTCCAGTGCCTTCCAACGGTTTTCCGTCGCGTCAAAGGTTGCGTTGAACAAAATGCAATGGCTGTGCAAATGCGGGTCTAACGCTCTGGACGTATCATGTCGAAACACCGCCCCGACCAGATTGGACGTGCGCCGGTAATCGTATTGGCCATCCAAACGAACACGAGTCGCGGCGAACGCTTCAAATTGAGCCATCGCCAGCCGAATCGCTTTATCATGCGCCTCGACAATCTGCTTGTCATTACCGACCAGTACGGCAATCGAAACCGATTTTGGCGGTGACAACGTGAAATCAAAAAACACCCGGCGATTGGCATATTCGTGAGCAACGCCGTTTTTATCCATGCTGATTCGCTTGCCGTTCATTCGCGGCGTCAGTTGCTTGCCGGTTTGCGGATTCACATTTCGGCAGAGGTTGATGAAATCTTTTTCCGTTGTGACCCCAGACAGATTCAATTTCTTTGCGCCATCACCAATCCATTCACCTGAAACCGCCCCGCCTTCCATGTAGTAATCACCAACACGCAAATGCTCCCGGAAATAATCCTCTGCATTTTTCAAACTGTATTGAGTTTTCGATCCCAACATGAATGAAAGGTTACAACATCGTTTCCAAAATCCCGTGCTTTGCAGAGCACGAGTTTTTTACGAGTCCGTGTTATTAAATGTTGGACGCTGCACTCCTTGAATTTTCAAGGGTCAGCCGTAACAGCAAAAACAACAGAGAAAAGTTTATGAATGAATCAATCGTATCCGCCGAGGCGAAGGTTCGCTTAACCGAAGCCGTCAAAAACTATGCGCCACCGCCGCCCAAGAAATATCGCGCGCTCGAAGAAGTGAAAGAGTGCATTGTCGAACTGCGGAAGAAACAGGCGTCATATAAAACGATACGCGCCATGTTGCACGACAACGCCGCCATTGACGTTTCACACCAAACCATCGCACGTTATTGCCGCGAATCGCTGGATGCAGCCAGGGCAAAGAAACCGCGTCGTCCAAAGACGACAACGCCGGAACAACCGGCATCCGCCCAAGAACAATCGCCGGAGCGTTCACTTTTCGAGCGCACACGACAACGCGGACCGCGCAACGCCGCTGCCAAGAATTCTGGCGCGAACAGCGCAGGTGTCGCCAGTCGCGGCGACCAGTAGAGCGACCACAAGCAACCCGCCCATCTTAAAAAGCAAAAGCCTTTGGGTTCAACGTCCGCGACCAACGCGCGTTTCCCTGCGGTGCAACGCGCGCTCGTCGCGGACGGCAATGAAAAACGCAGTCGCGTTCGCTTCCGTCTGTCATTGGCAGCGCCGCTCCGGCGCAGGGCTCCACTCATGCCGTTTCGCCGACCGCCTGCCGCTTTCCGCCGCCAACGCCAGACCGAAGCTTGATTGTTAGCAACTCGACTTTGCGACAAAATGATTTAGCCTTCACCGAGAGCACCCGTAGCTCAACTGGATAGAGCACGTGACTTCGGATCACGGGGTTGCAGGTTCAAATCCTGCCGGGTGCGCCAGCCCGGAAAGAATCTTTCCGCGAGCATTTCCTTCATCGGGCCTGTCGCGTTCATTCGGCAAAGGTATTTACCGGTTTCCGTTGCGGGCTGGCGGCGGAGAAGACTCGCCGGCCTTCACAGCCGGCGTGTGTTCTGTGGCCATTTCGGGCCACATTGACGGTGTGCAAAAACCTGCGAATCTGTCGGCACTATGCATGGAATGAACGGTGTCCGGGGCGGATGGTGGCGGATGTGTTGTTGTCTTTTGAGCTTTGCCGCGGCGGGCCATGTCCTGGCCTGGCAGATGAAACAGGCGCCGTTGATGACGCGCTGGGCGGCGTTGGTGGATACCAACGCGCCGTGGCCGGAATATCCGCGACCGCAACTGGTGCGCACCGACTGGTTAAGTTTGAACGGTCTCTGGCAGTTCCAGCCGGGAGCCACGAACGATCCGCCGCCGGTCGGCCAGACGTTGTCCAACGAAATTCTGGTGCCTTACCCAATGGAATCGGCGCTCTCGGGCGTGATGCAATATCACGAATTTTCCTGGTATCGGCGACTGTTCACCGTGCCGCCGGCCTGGAACGGCAAAAAAATAATTCTGCACTTTGAAGCAGTGAATTGGCAGGCGACGGTGTATGTCAATGGCATATTGGTGGGCGTGCACAAGGGCGGTTACGATCCGTTCCGCTTCGACATCACCCCGTCTCTCCGCAGCGGAACCAACGAATTGATGGTGAACGTTTACAGCCCGGTGGACAGCGGCGGCGAGCCGCGCGGCAAACAGACGTTGTATCCGGGCGGCATCATGTACACCTCGTCCAGCGGCATCTGGCAGACGGTGTGGCTGGAGCCGGTGGATGCTTCGGGCGTGCGCGCGTTGCACCTGGTTCCCGACGTGGACCATGCGCTGTTGCGCCTGACGGTGGATACGTATGCCACCAATGGCGTGATGATCGCGGCAGTGGCGCTGACCAATGGCGTGGCGGTCGGCAGCGTCACCGGCGCGCCGCAAACGGAACTGGCCTTGCCGGTACCGCATCCCATTCTGTGGTCGCCGGACAATCCGTTTCTCTACGACCTGCAAATTGTCGTTATTCACAATGGCGCGACCAACGACCGCGTGATGAGTTACTTCGGCATGAGAAAAATTTCCGTTCAAACGGTCAACGGCGTCCCGCAGATTTTTCTGAACAACCGGCCGTATTTTGAAATGGGACCGCTGGATCAGGGTTTTTGGCCGGATGGAATTTACACGGCGCCGACCGACGACGCGCTGAAGTACGATCTCCAGATGGAAAAGATGCTGGGCTTCAACCTGGTGCGCAAACACCTCAAGGTCGAACCGCGGCGCTGGTATTACTGGGCCGACCACTTGGGCTTGCTCGTCTGGCAGGACATGCCCAGTTGCAATTCCTACACTGGCAATCCGCAGCCGGTGGAGGCACAACAATTCATCACCGAACTGACCAACATGGTGGTGAACCACTGGAACAGCCCGGCCATTATCATGTGGGATATCTTCAACGAAGGCCAGGGCCAGACCAGCGTCGGTCAGACCAACACGCCTTACCTGGTGCAACAGGTCCGGGCGCTGGACCCTTCGCGCCTGGTCAACCAGGCCAGCGGCGGCGATTACTACGGCGTCGGCGACGTTTTTGACGAACATCATTACCCGCCGCCGGGCGACCCGATCAGCACCACGCAAGTGCCGGTGGACGGTGAATACGGCGGCATCGGATTTCTAATCCCCGGCCATTTGTGGAATCCGGCGCTGGCTGGCGGCGGCTATACCGGCGCGAGCACCACCAACGACATCGCCGCCATTTACGATTCCTGGAGCGATGACCTGGTTTATTACAAATCCACTCACGGCCTGAATGCCGCCGTCTACACGCAAATTACCGATGTGGAGAACGAGTGCAACGGCCTGATGACCTACGACCGCTGGCTCAAGGTGGACCCGGCACGAATCCTCGCTTCCAATCAAAAGGCCATTTCGGCGCGCCTCTCCCTTTCCGCGATTCTGCCCACCTCCCAAAACCAGGGCCTAATCTGGAGTTACACCACCAACACGCCGCCGCCGGACTGGACTGCCACCAATTTCAACGACGCCGCCTGGAACCGCGGGCCGGCGGGATTCGGCACCGCGGGCACACCCGGCGCCGTGGTGCGCACCACCTGGAACACGCCGGACATCTGGCTGCGGCAAACCTTCACCCTCGGCGCCTTAACGCCCGCCGACCGCGCTCAACTGGTTTTCACCGTTTATCACGACGAAGACTGCGAAATCTATCTCAACGGCGTGCTGGCCGCCAACGCCTCGGGTTACACCACCTCCTACGTGATTTTGCCCATGAACGCCGCCGGCCAAAACGCATTGATTGCCAACGGCACCAATGTCATCGCCGTCCATTGCCATCAGACGGTCGGCGGCCAGGATATTGATGTGGGCATTTCCAGGGAAAATTGGGTCATGAATGCCCCGCAGGTACCGACCGATTACATCGCCTATTGGCCTCTGGATGAAACCAGCGGAACCATCGCCAAAGATGACTCCGGCAACGGCAACGATGGGCTCGTCAGCGGCGCAACCTGGTCCAGCAACGGCAAAATCGCCGGGTGCCTCAATTTCAATGGAGTTGACAGCTACGTGCAGGCGGCCAACGTGGTCAGCAACGATTTCAGCATTTCCTTTTGGGTCAAGACCACGCAGACCGGCGGCACCGGCCAATGGTATCAGGGCCGCGGTTTGGTGGATGGCTTTGTGGGGAGCAATGCCAATGATTTTGGAACTTCACTCGATGGAAACGGCTTTGCTTTTGGCACCGGCAATCCGGATACGACGCTGATAACCACCACGGCCATCAATGACGGTTCCTGGCACCAATGCGTGGCCACGCGGGAACAGGCCGACGGCACCCTGACTGTTTACGTGGACGGGCATCTGGAAGCCGTCGGCACCGGCGGCACCAATTCGTTGACGGCGCCCCTCGTCCTCCGCTTCGGTTCCCGCCAGACCGGCGTAAATTTTTTCAACGGCAGCCTGGACGACATCCGCCTTTACAATCGCGTCCTGGGCAGCAATGAAGTGGCAGCGTTGTTTGCCAACGGCCGTTCTCCGGCAGCGGCGCCGACCAACCTCACGGCTTCAGCGGGCAACGGGCGGGTCATCTTGAGCTGGTCGGGCATTCTTGGCGCCACCGGTTACGACGTGAAACGTTCCACCCGCAGTGGCGGGCCTTACACTTCCCTCGCCACCCTGTTCAATACCCATTACGCCGACAACACCGTCACCAACGGCACGACTTACTTTTACGTGGTGGCCGCCATGAACGCGCTGGGCGACGGCACCAACTCGCCGGAGGTCAGCGCCACACCGTCGCTGGACGCCTCCTTGAAAACCTGGTTTGCGGCCGACGCTTTGACCGGGCTGACAAATGGGGCCCCGGTTTCCGACTGGCCGGATTTGAGCGGCCAGGGCCATGACGCGGTGCAAACCAATCCTGCCCGGCAACCGGTCTATCGAACCGACACCCTCAATGGTTTGCCGGTCGTCCATTTTGACGCCGCCGGCAGCAATTTCCTCGCCTTTGCCCCACCGGTGCAGGATGATTTCACCATCCTTTGCATCTTTCGCAGCACTCAGGGTTACGGCAGCGGCTCGTTGTATTACCAGGGCGCCGGTCTGGTGAACGGCGAAGTGGCCGGCGTAACCACCGATTTTGGCAGTTGCCTGTTTGCCAACGGCCAGGTCTGCGCCGGTACGGGCGATCCCGATGTGGCGGTCAATTCCGCCACCGGTTTCAACGATGGCCGACCGCATTTGATGACCTTCGAGCGCACCGAAGCCAGTGGGGAAGTGGACTTGTATCTGGACGGCGTCTTTGCCGGCAGTGTCCTCGGCAACCCCAGCCCGCTCTCGGCGCCGGCACAATTGGTTCTGGGTGCCCAGCAAACCTTGACTTACTTTTTGACCGGCGACATTGCAGAGGTAAAAATTTTCGACTCGGCCCTGGCTGACACCGACCGCATTCAACAGGAAAACTGGCTCATCTACAAATGGGCAATCCGCGCACGGCCGACGCTGGCCTTGAACCCTGTCAACCTCGGCGCCGGAACGCTGTCCATCCGCTGGCCGACCTCCGCGACCGGCTGGGCGTTATACTTTGCCACCAACCTGATGCCGCCGGTGTTGTGGTGGCCGGTGACCAACGTCGTGGGCAGCAACGGCGGACAATTTGAAGTGTCCGTGCCCTTAACCTCCGGTGCGCGATTTTTTCGCCTGTCGGCGCCCTGAAAACGACGCCTCCGCATGGCCCCGAACACCCGCTCCCGCCGCGTCCAAGTCACCCTTTCTGCAGAGGAAACACCAACCCGCAACCCGCCTGGCTGATTTCATCCACCGCCGAAAATTAACCGAGGTATACAGCATCCGGATTAAATTCGGTGGAGGTAGGCGCCACAGGATTCACGGACCACCAAATGCGGCGCCAGGCTGATATTTCTTGGCGGTAGCGTCGGCTCGGCCAAACGCTCCATCATGGTGCGAAACGCGATAATCGCAATGTCACGACACGGTTGGTGGATGGTTGTCAGGGGTACAGACACCAGGGTGGCGTATTTGACATCGTCAAAACCAACCACACGAGCGTCACGGGGCACGTGAATGCCTTGTGATTCCAAGGACCTCATGAGTATGGCAGCGGTGTTGTCATTGGCGCAAAGGAAGGCGTCCGCCTGCCGTCCGGCAATCAAAGAGCGAACAAATTTAACGTCGGCGGGATCACCCCAGCGAACCCAGCCGGGATCCGGTTCGATGTAATTTCTCAAGAGAGCGGAACTAACTCCTTTGACGCAGCAATCCTTGGCGGGGCCGACGGCGCACTGTTTTATCCGCAGAATCAGTATGGCGATGTATTCGGTTTTCAAACTTCTTTCTCACTGGAGTTGTTCTTCAAGACGCCCGGCGATCAAAGTGGAACCAACAAGATGCAACTCATTGCTCAGGGGTCGGACACGGGTAATTTCCGATACGGCGTGGATGTCAATGAAGTTGCCCCTGGCGCCGTAACATTTGCGGTAAAAAACGGTAGTTATCAGACGGTAAGTTTGACCAACGCCAACTACGCCGATGGCAATTGGCATTACCTTCTGGCCGAGTATAATTCGAGTGCTAATCAAATTAGTTTGACTGTAGTCAACACCAATGGAACTGCTGCCACGGCAGCGACTGCCCTGCTGCCTGGATTCAGTCCTCTATTCAATGCCAACACGGGAAACCTGTTTATTGGCAGGTATAATTACTCTTGGACAGCCGATCCGCGCAACTTCCAGGGTGAAATTGACGAGGTTCAGGTGTCCCAGGGGCTGGTGACACCCAACACAGGGCAATTAGGCTTTATTCCAGCCCTTATTCCGTTGCGGATCACAGGCATCTCTGTCAACGGCGGAATGGTGACTATTAACTTCACCGCCAATACCACAGACAATGCGTCGGCCTTCACGGTGTTGAGTTCCTCAACGGTAGATGGAAGTTACTCTGCTTTGCCCGCAACCATTACCGCGGTTGGACCGGGCAATTTCCAGGCCCAGGTTGCGAGGAGTGCCTCGACGGCGTTTTATCGGGTTCAACGTTGAAAAAACTGAAGAGGGCCGGCCTGAGGCGCAGTCCACAGGCCGGCTCACAGTGAAAGGTTTTCGGATGAAAATAGTGTCAAAAGACAAATCCCAAAGAGACTGTTTTCCTGGCGTGGCGTTCACCTTAATGGAACTGTTGGTGGTTATTGCCATCATCGCCATTCTGGCTGCCATGCTGTTGCCGGCGCTGGCTCGAGCCAAGCAAAAGGCTGTTGCTATTAGTTGCAGGAACAATCTGCACCAGATGATTTTGCTGACGCAGATGTATACCGATGATAACCAGGATCAGTTTCCGACGTGCCTGGGTACCGCCTACGGCCTGTGGGATACCGGTGACGAGTTAAGTAATTGGTGGGGCACTGCAATCTCCGGCGGAAAGACAAATCTCTACAAGATGTTCCACGATCCAGCGGTCAATGGGATAATCACTGAGAACGGCATAACGTGGCATTGGGAGTTTAATTTTAATCTGGTGGGTTACGGTATGAATTCGTTCTTTCTAAGCTGCACTCCGAATCCGCCGACCACGCTTAACGTGGCCGGTTATAAATTTAAAAGTTGGGCGAATTTCAAACGCACTGCCATTCTTCACCCGAGCGACTGCCTGGTGTTTGCCGACAAGCAACCCAAGCCCGATTTGACCGCCAGCGGCAGCCTCTGGTGGCCGAATGCCAGCATGAATTTTCCCAGTTCGTCGGGGGCCTATGAAGGAGTGGATACAATTCGTCATGGCGATGTCGGCAATGTAGGTTTTGCGGACGGCCATGCGGAAGGCCGGAAAAACGCACAGATCAATCCGCCGGTGGATCCCATAAGCGGCTCTTTTCAAGGATTGATCAACTCCCAGTATTGGGATCCGTTGCAGGCCGCCGGTCAAAGGTGAGGGTAAAACGATCTTGCGAGGAACGAAAGATAAGTTAAAATCCGCATGATGAAAACTCGCCTTGTTTTCTGGTCGGTGACCTCTGCCCTCGCCGGACTGTTACGTCTGCTCTTGCGTCGGGGCCACACCCTCGTTGCCGGAGAAATTTTCAAAACGATTTGCCACTCACGATCACGTCGCCAAAGTGGCATCCAAAAAAACAGTTGCTGAAAAAAGCTTGAATCCTGTGGAGAACGA
>DASRCU010000010.1:0-10628 GCA_035652955.1 Verrucomicrobiia bacterium
CGGGAAACAACGCCAGATACGCGCTCAAAGCCAGCCAGCCGAGAACGTTGAACACCGGCGCCGGCATGAGCAGCAGCCAATACAGCGACACGAGCCAAAAGACCAGCCCGGCGCCGTAGCCGATCCAAAAACGTTCACCCTTGGCTTTGTTCCGCGCGGCGAACATCAACAATGCCGGCGCTATCCATGCGGCGCCGGCCAGTTTCCAGCCGGCGAAATTTGGGAAAGCCGCCGCCAGCAGCAGGCCGGCGGCCAGCGCCGCCAGCCAGCCGCTGTGCCAGAACAATTCACTCAAAAACCGGCGGGGAATTTGCAGCGGCGAATAATTTTCCAGGAACATTTCGCCCGCCCCGGCCAGGGCGGTGGCGCGTTGGGCAACCGCGCGCGGGGCATTGACGACAATGGCCCGGCGCGCGCCGCGCCACACGGCATAGTCGGCGGCGGAATTGCCGGCGTAATCGAAACCCCGTTCGCCGAAGCGAGCCGTTAGGACTTTCAATTTGTTCACGCCGCGCAGATTCATTCGGCCATCGCTGGCCAGCACCTCGTCGAAAATTCCAACGAACCGGGCGACCGCCCGGGCCATTTGCTGATCCGAAGCCGTCGCGAGAATGATTTTCCGGCCGGCGGATTTTTGAGCGCGCAACCAGGCCAGAAACGGTTCGTGGTACGGCAGGGCGGCGGGATCCAGAGAAACGCGCTCGGCCAGTTTCTGTTTCAACAGCGCCCGCCCGCGCAGCCACCAGAACAGGATCGGGAAGATGGAAAACGGATTCCGGCGGAGCCGCCGGGCCAGGCATTCCCAGAGCAGATCGGTTTTGAGCAACGTGCCGTCCAAATCCACAACCAGCGGCGGAGAATTTTCGGATGGCGGCTGAGAAGGAGGCGGCATGGGGATCAACCGTTGAGCGCGCGGTCCAGCAAGTCTCTTTCGCGCGGACCGTAATTAAGTTTCAACGCTTCGGCGCGGGCGGCGTCACTCATCTTGGCCCAGGTCTTTTGCAGGGCGTTGATCAGTTTGTCGTCGGCCGTCCGGGCGGCCAGATCGGCAAATTGAAATTCGAGGAAAACCAGGCAGAGCGCATCTTCGAGCGCGCGACATTCCGGATCGGCGGGGAAATTTTTTTTGAGATTCAGGTCCTGGACGCGGCGGATGGTGGCTTCGTCATAGCCGACTTCCCGCAAAATTTCGGTGGCCTTTTGGGCGTGAAATTTTTTGAGGTCGGCGCGCCATTTCAGATAACCGGCGCGGGTCATCGGGTAGGCGCCGCGGGGGATTTGCCAGCGGCAAAGATGCTGGCAACGGGCAGCCAGTCGTAGCGGCTCCGAGGCCTGGGGACAAAGTTTAAGCACCCACTTTTCAAGGCGTTGGGCGTAGAGCAGTTCGCGCGGCTGGCCGTCCTCACGATGAGGGTCGCGGGCATTTACGGCGTCGAAACGCCGGAGGGCGGCTTCAAACTTTTGAGGATCACGCGGTTGAAAATTGTCGGTCACGCGAAAAGTGTTGCCGAAGCGCGTTCCGACGCAAGGCGGATGTGATCCGGCGCGGCGGCTATTGACAAACCCGACCGGTGTGGCAGGCTGACCGCCGCTTGAGGCGCCTCGGTAGCTCAATTGGTAGAGCAGCTGACTCTTAATCAGTTGGTTTAGGGTTCGAGTCCCTACCGGGGCACCAAGGAACATGCGGGGCCGAATTCACGGCGGCGGTCTTCGGCATTTCAGCCCCGTTCCGGGCCTTAATTGTTCGCTATTCCGGCCGCCTGTTCCTGCAATTCACGCCGCAACAGGTCCGCGACAGGTTGAATTGCGCCTTCGCCGAATTCAAACCGGCAGCCGGCGGCGGCAAACAATTCCGGCAACGGCCGCGAACCGCCCAGGGCCAGGGATTTTTTGTAAGCCTCCAGGGCGGCGGCCCGGTCGCGCTTTGAATTGGCCCAGAGTTGCAGGGCGCCGAGCTGGGCGATGCCGTATTCAATGTAGTAGAACGGGTGGATGAAAATGTGCAATTGCCGGTGCCACAGATTCGCCCGCGCGTCTTCCCAGCCGCTCCAGTCCACGTCGCCGCCAAAACGGTCCATGAACTGCAGCCACGCGGCGCGCCGCTCGGCGCGCGTGTGGTCCGGATGGGTGTAAATCCAGTGCTGGAAGGCGTCCACGGTGGCAATCCAGGGAAAGACATTCACCACGCCTTCCAGATGCATGCGGCGGGCGCGATGGGCGTCGGCGGGGGAATAAAATTCCTCGAGAAACTCGCCGCCGAGCAGTTCCATGCTCATGGACGCGACTTCGCAAAATTCGATAGGCGCACTGCGGTAGGCATGCAAATCCTCCTGGCGCGTGGCCAGCGCGTGGAAGGCGTGGCCGGCTTCGTGCAGGATCGTTTCCACGTCGCGCTGCAAACCGACGGCATTCATGAAAATGAACGGCAGGCGCGCCTCGGCCAGCGTGGATTGATAACCGCCGGGCGCCTTGCCTTTGCGGTTGTCCAGGTCGAGTAATTTCAGTTCCTGCATCCGACGGAATCCCTCGGCCAGTTCGCCGTCAAGCCGGTCAAAAATTCTTTGCGTGCGGGCGACCAGTTCGCCGACTGCAGCAAAGGGCTGGAGCGGCGGCCGGTTCAAGGGGTCCACCGCCAGGTCCCACGGACGCAACCGGTCCAGTTTCAATTGGGCGCGGCGCTGCGCCTGCAATTCGCGCAGGAGCGGCATGATGTGTTTTTCCACCGCCTGGTGGAATTGGGCGCAATCCTCCGGCGTGTAATCGAAACGGCCCAGGCGGCGAAAGGCATAGTCGCGGTAATTTTCGAAACCGGCGTTGCGGGCGATCTGCTGCCGCAGCTTGATCTGGGCCTCAAGGAGGTCGTCGAAACGGTCAGCCTCCTGCAGGCGGCGCCGGGCCACCAGTTCCCAGGCCTCCTGCCGCAGCGCACGGTCCGGCTCTTCCAGGTAGCGGCTCATTTGAACGAGGGTTTTTTCCTCGCCGCGGAAATTCACCGTCAGCGAGCCGCTCAATTTCTGGTATTGCTGGCAAAGCCGGGCTTCCTCGGTTTCCAGAGGGACGTTTTCAGACCGGAAAAGTTCGACACGGTTTTGGACGTCCCGATTGAAAACGGTGTAGTCGCGCCGGCGCTCCGCCGGTGTCTCATTCAGCGAAACGTTCGCCGGCGTCAGGTTCCGGCGGATTAGTTCCTGGCGCAGGGGATGGGCGACGTAAATTTTTTCCAAGGCGAACTGGCGCGGTTTGATCTGCGGCTCGATGTTGGCAATAAAATGCAGATACGCCTTTTCCGCCTCAGCGTCGTCAGTGTGACAGGTCATGGCGATGTAACGGCGGGAACCTTCCTCATCCAGCGCGGCGGACAGTTCGCTCCAATCCAGCAGCCAACGTTCCAGCGCCGCGGCACTGCGAATTTGCGGGGCGCGCTTTTCCAGGGCATCAAACAGCGGCGCAATCTGCCGCCAATCGCCCAAATCCGTGTTTTCAGGAACAAACGTCCGCGCCCGATGCGGCGGCAGTTTCCCAAAAGGCAACCGGTTCATCTTCGGAATTTATGATGAGGTCTCCCGGCTGGCGAGATTTTTCAATCCGCCGCCTCAATCGTTTCCCGACGAAAGCAGTCAGAGTTTGGTTTTGATCCCGCAGGCGCGCAAAAGGCACCATCTGAACACCGCTTCAAAAATGGCGAACAAGCCGGCCGCCACCAGGATCAGCCCGATCCACCATTCCACGTCGCCCGCCACAATGATGCCGGCGATCAGGCACAACGCCCCGATGACGCCGCGGACCAGCCGCCCGTGGCGGTCCAGATTCGGACTGAAGAACCGCTGATTCACGAAGACAAATTATCATGTCCCGCGTCGCAAGCCAAGTGCCGGTCACGAAAGGTAACGAACGCCTCCGCGCCTCTTCCCGGCAGGCAACGCTGGTTTTGTGGGTGGGATGACTGCGGCGCCGCCGGGATTTGGTGTTCACGGAGCAGCGGCGGATCCGCCGCTTGATGTGGCGGACCGCTCTGCCCTCGCACGAGCGGCGTGAATGTCTCTCCGGACACGCCCGTTGGCCGGCGATGGGGCGCGTTCAGCCTCGTGTTTCACGCTTTTCGCTTTTCGGCATTTGTGCCATAACTCCCGCGTGTATCTGGAGTTTTACGGCCTGCGGCAGGCGCCGTTTGACCTGACGCCGAATCCGCACTTTCTGTTTCACAGCGGCAAACATCGCGAAGCGTTGAATCATCTGCTTTACGGCGTCCGCGAGCGGAAAGGTTTCGTGCAACTCACCGGCGAAATCGGCGCGGGCAAAACCACGCTGTGCCGCGCCCTGCTGGAACAACTGGACCGTCGGTTCGCCACGGCGCTGATCCTGAATCCGCCGCTGGACGCGGATGAATTGATGCGGACGGTGGCGCGTGAATTCGGCCTGCCCATCGGCTCGCTCCAGCTCGATCGTCTCGAAGCGCTGGCGCTCTTGAGCGAATTCCTGCTCCGACAACGCAGCGAAGGCCGCGAATCGGTGCTCATCATTGACGAAGCGCAGAATTTGTCCGAGGAACTGCTGGAGCAGGTCCGGCTGCTGTCCAACATCGAAACCAACGAATCCAAGTTATTGCAAATCGTGCTGCTGGGTCAGCCGGAATTGCGCGACCGGCTAAACAGCCCGCGGCTGCGCCAACTGCGTCAACGCATCACCGTGCGTTACCATCTGGCGCCGCTGACCCGCCGGGAAATTGCCCAATACATCCAGCACCGGCTCACCCTGGCCGGCGCCCAGGGCGCGCCGTATTTCACCGCGCCGGCGCTGTGGCGCATCTGGCTTTACAGCGGCGGCATCCCGCGGCTCATCAACGCCGTCTGCGACAAGGCGCTCCTGGCCGGCTACGTGGAGCGCAGTGACCGCATCACAAGCCGCATGGTGGCTCGCGCCATCCGGGAACTGAGGGGGAACATTCATGCGTGAGACGTGAAATGCAATTCGCGACGGGCAACTGGCAACTGGCGGGGGTGATGAGCCGCCGCCGCTCCAACGGATTATCCGCCTGTCCCGCTCGGGCCGCCTTTGACTTCGCCCCATGCAATGCCTGAACAAACTTTTTGCCGGGCGGCCGGCCGCTGCGCGCGTGATGCCATTCGTCGTTTTTCTGGTGCTGACCGGCTGCCAGGGCAAATTCGGCGCGGCATCGGCAGATTGGTTTTATCTGGCCAAAACCCTCATCGGCGCCTGGCTGATTGGGCAAATGCGCCCGCTTGTAACCGAAATGCGCTGGGCGGTTTCATGGGAAGCAGTCGTCGTCGGCGTTTTGATCTTCGTCGTCTGGGTCGGATTGGACCCGTGGTATCCCAAACTATTTTCCACCGGCGCAACGGGCAATCCGTTTACCATTTTCGGCGCCGGTTCCGGGTGGGCCTGGTTTTTTATCGCCGTTCACGTCCTGGGCATGACGCTGGTTGTCCCCCCGCTGGAAGAGGTTTTTTATCGCTCGTTTTTATATCGCAGTCTGGCGGACGCGGATTTTCTGTCCGTGCCGCTGAATCGTTTCCGTCCGATTCCGTTCCTGGTCACGACCGTCATTTTTGGTCTGGCGCACAACGAATGGTTAGCGGGTATGTTATGCGGTGCGGCGTATCAGGGGTTGACGCTCCGCAAAAACCGGCTGGGCGACGCGATGTTGGCGCACGCGGTCACCAATTTTCTGCTGGGGGTCTGGATTGTCTGGCGGGGGGCGTGGAATTTTTGGTAGCCTGCTGCCGGGCTGTTGAACCGCCGGATGGGCGTGTGGATCCCACCGGCGATGCGATAACCGTTGACGGGTCAACGCCTTCTTATCGCACGTCCAGGCTGATATGATAATGTTGCAGCGTCGTTCCTTCCTGGGCGGCGAGGTTGGCCAGCGCCTCGTTGTAATTGGCCAGGGCGCGGATTTCCTGGGAACGCGCGGCGGTCAAATTATTCTGCAACTGCAAGACCGTGAAGGTGGTGCTTTTGCCGACTTCGTATTTTTTCTCTTCAGCTTGCAGCGCGGCTTCGGCGTAAACGCGCGCCTGCCGGGTGGCATCCACGCTTTCGTAGGCGGACTGCGCCTGCTTGACCGCATTGTCAATTTCCACCATGACGTTTTGTTCCAGTTGTTTGAGTTGCAGGAGCACCTGTTGCAGCGTGGCCTTGGCAGATTTGTATTGGTTGCGCGCGTTGACATTGCCGAGCGGGATCGAAAGTTGCGCGCCGTAGCTGTAAAACGGCGCGTAAGTGGGATGACCGGTGAACTGGTTGAAGGCGTCGCTGAATTCCTTCCCGGCGCCGTTGACGCCGTAACTGCCCACCAAATCCAATTCAGGGAAAAGCTGGTTGCGGTAGTACTTCAGTTCGATGCCTTGCTGTTCCACGTTCAGCCGGGCCTGCAACAAATCGGGCCGGTTGGTCAGGCCGGTGCTCCAGCTTTCCTGTAAATCAAACGTCTCGGCTGGCGCGGTGAGCGGCTCCGCCGGTTGAATATCCACGTTGTGCCAGCTCAAATAATTTGTATCGGAGAGGAGGTTCTTGAGCGTATTCTGATCGGTCTCCAGCGTGGATTGCGCGGCGATAAGGTTGGCCCTGGCCTGGGCGACTTGTGCCTGGTCCTGCTGCACGTCCAGTGGCGCGAGGCTGCCCACCTGCACGCGCTGCTGATCCTGCTCCAATTGCGTCTGCGCCAGCTCCAGGGCCTGCTGCTGCACCTTCAAATTTTCCCGCGCATAAATCAATTCGTAATAGGCGTTGGCGACGGCGGTGACGGTGTTAATGAGCTGCTGGCGCAGTCCCTGTTCGGAATACTTCAACCGGTTTTTGGCCACGCGAATGTTCAGTCGCGTGCTGTCAATCCAGAAGTTTTTCAACAGCGGCTGCGTGAGGGAGAGGCCAACATTGCCGCTGGAGGTATCGAAGGGCAGGCCGCTGCTGCCGTAGGCCTCCGAGACGGATCCGCTCAAATTGTATTGCATCCCCCAGGGCAGCGTGCCCCGCAGACCGGAGTTAAAGCTGTCATCGCTGGTGCTCCGGGAAGGAATGGCGTTGGTGGCGTAGGGGTTGTAACCGCCCGGCGTCACCGTGTGACTGTGCGAGCCGGAAATGTTAAATGCCGGATCGTAGCCCGCATAGGCCGCGTTCAGATTGAACCGGGCGATTTGCGGATTGTAACGCTGGATTTGGACATCCAGGTTGTGCGTTAAGGCCTCCTGGATGCAATCCATTAAGGACATAGCCCGCTCCCCCGGCCGTTCGGTGATGGCGGCAGGCGCCGGCGACGCTTGCGGGGGCGGCACCGGCCCAACGGCAGGCACCGGCGGATGCGACGGCGGCGGCACGGGGGTGAACTCCCCGTGAACGGTGGCGACGACAAAAAAGGCACAAAAGATGCCGATGCGTTTCATGCGCGCGATTGTGCGGTTTGATCCGCCTTTCGTCAAATGCAAGACGCGCGCCGGCGCCGCCAGGTAACTGATTGGTGAATTCGGCGAATCCCTGACCCGGACTCGTTTCTCTGGCGGATTGGCTTCAACGGTTCGGCGGTTCAACCGGCTCCGTGGCCGCCGGCACATCTTCGATTTTCGCGTTTTGTTCCAGAAAGGCGAGGACCTTCTCGTGGACAATCTGTTCGTAAAGCTCGCGGATTCCGTCGCGCTTCTGCAGGTCTTTGATGAATTGCTCGAGCGGAATCTGGTAGAAGGCGGCCAGGGATTGAGCCCGCCGGAGGACTTCGTCCTGCGTGGCGGAGATTTTTTCCTGTTCGGCAATGCGCTGGATGAGAAATGCCAGCTTGACGCGTTCCTGGGCGCTGCGTGTGGCGGCGGCGTAAATGGCGTCTTTCTCCTTTTCGATCACTTCCCGCGGCACGCCACGCTGCGAATTTTCCCGCACGATGTCGTACACCACCGTGCGCGTTTCCTGGGCCACGGGTGTTTCGGGCAGTTCAAAATTCACCCGGTCCAGCAGGGCGCGGATGATCTGGCGGCGGACGGCCCGTTCCTGGGAATACTTCAATTCGTTTTCCAGGTCGCGGCGTACGCCGGCGCGCAGTTTCTCCAGATTCTCGGCGTCGTATTTTTTGGCGAATTCGTCGTCCAGCGGCGGCAGGACCTTTTCTTTGACCTCGACGATTTCCACGTTGAACACGCCTTTTTTGCCGGCCAGTTCCCTGGTCACGAAATCGGCAGGAAAATCCACGGTCACCGTTCGCTTCTCGCCCGCTTTGGCGCCCAGGAGCTGCTCGGCGAAGCCTGGCAAAAACGATTCCGCCCCGGCGTCAATCCAGAAATTTTTCTTTTCGGCCAGGCTGTGAGCCGTCGGAGCGATGGCGGTGAGGGGCTGGCCGTCGCACGTGCCGGTGTAATGGACCACGGCCACGTCGCCGACGCGCAATTCGCGCGTGACGGTCTGGTACTTCACATGCTGCTGCGCCAGCAGGTGCAGCGCCCGCTCCACGTCCTGGTCGGTGACGGACTTGATTTCGCGCCGGACGGGCAGGCCTTTGTATTCGGGCAGGTCAAACTCCGGCGCCGTCTCCACCGTGGCGGCAAACTGCAAATCCTGGCCGCGATCAAATTGAATTTCCTCGATGTCCGGCGGGCCGATGACGCGGAGTTTTTTCTCCTCGACGGCCTTGCGGTAATGTTCGCTGATGAGCTTGCGTCGGGCCTCGTCCTTGATGTCGGCAGCGAAGCGCCGGGCGATCATTTCGCGCGGGGCCTTGCCGGGGCGGAAGCCGGGCAGGGCGGCGTGTTTTTGAAATTCCCTGGTGACGGCGTCGAAGGTTTCTCCCACAATCCTGGCGTCCACTTCCACGCGCAACAGTTTTTTGCATGGCGCCAGGTTTTCAACGGTGATGTTCACGGTTCAGTTCAGTTAAACGAGTCGCTCACGGTAGCCGAACCGCATGGAGTCCGTCAACGGTTTTGGTGGCCAACGGGCGCAGATTCTGCTTTCCTTTCCGCCAATTGGAATCCGTTTATTTCATCACCGGCACAGACACGGGCGTGGGGAAAACGGTCTTGACCGCGCTGCTGGCGGGATTTTTGCGCGCGCGCGGTGTGAACGCGGCGGCGCTCAAGCCGGTGTGTTCCGGTGGCCGGGCGGATGCCCGCGCGTTGCGCGCCGCGATGGACGGCGCATTGTCGCTGGACGAGATCAATCCCTGGCATTTTCGCGCGCCGCTGGCCCCGCTGCTGGCGGCGCGTCACGAGCGGAAGCATCTCCGCCTGGCCCCCATTCTGTCGCATCTGCACACCCTGAAACTCCGTTTTGACGTGTTGCTGGTCGAGGGCGCGGGCGGTTTGCTCAGCCCGCTCGGAGAGAATTTCGATTCGGGGGATTTGCTGGCCGCGTTGGGGGCCACGCCGCTGATTGTGGCGCCCAACCGCCTGGGGGCGATCAATCATGTCCTGCTCACGCTCGACGCCCTGCCTCAAAACGAAGCCGGCACCGCGCGGGTCGTGTTGATGGCTCCGCCCCGGCCGGACGCCGCCACGCGCACCAACGCCTCGTTGCTGGCGGAGTTGGTCCGGGGCAACCGGATTTTCACTTTACCGTGGCTGGCCGACGTGTCGCCCGCCGCCGCCTTGTCAAAGCCGGCCGTCCGCCGGACGCTGGGTGCATTGCTGGGGCTGGAGCGGGAGCGTTCGCGGTGATGCGGATGACAGGCAAAGCTTGTGGGAACGCTTCAATGCTCCAACGCCTCGCCCGCCGGCTGGGCGAATGATTGGCGGAACGGCCGGTGGTTCCGGTAAAGCTCCAATTGCCGCTGAATCTGCGGCACGTCGTTGGTGTCCCCCAGATCCTGGGCCAGATGCAGGGCGTCTTGCGCGGCATTTTGCGCGTCCTGAAAGCGTCCCGCTTCGGCATAGGCCATGGCCAGCACGCTGAGCACGGCCGGTTGATAACCGCCAGTCAGCGCGTTGGCCTTGTCAGCCATCAGCAGCGCCATCGAACCGTTGCGCACCCGTGAATTTTCGTCGGACGCCAGCACTTCGGCCAGAAAGGCCAGGACATGGGAATTGTTCGGGTCCAAACGCACGGCTTCGCGGAAATACGTCAGGGCCTCGGTGTCGCGACCCTGCTTGAGCAACGCCTTGCCGATCAAAAAGGGCGGGTGCCAGTTGTCCGGCGCCAGCCGGGCCGCTTGGGCGTAGAGTTTGAGGGCCTCGCCAAAGCGGCCTTCCTCCACCAGCAATGTGCCCAGGTTGTCAAGCGCCGGAACGAAGCGGGGATTAATCCGCAACGCCGTGCGATATTCCGCCTCCGCCTCGTCGCGATGGCCCGCCTCGTCCAGCAGATTGGCCAGGTTGTTATGCGTTTCAGGGCGGATGGGATTGATTTTGAGCGCGGCGCGATACTCAGCCATCGCTTCGTCGTTCCGGCCCAGCTTTTGCAGCGCGTAGGCAAGATTCAAATGCGCCGTCTCATTGTTCCGGGTCACAGCCAGGGCGTGAGAAAACAGGGCGATGTTGCTGCGCCAGTCGTTCACCTGCCGATGCGCCTGCCAGAGACAGGCCGTCAAAACCAGACCCGCCGCCGCCCCCACCGCCATTTTCGGAAGACGAAACCGCGCCACGGCCTCCCGCATGCCCAGCGTCACCGCCAGAAAAAGACCGATGGACGGAAAG
>DASRCU010000011.1:0-3970 GCA_035652955.1 Verrucomicrobiia bacterium
GCAAAAAAATGGTTTGGCATCATGCCGGAGACAAATTCAGGCCGACGCAAGGCCGCTTAATTAACGCCTACGCCATAGTTGGCTTTCAAATGAGATTCAATGTCCGGCCATTTGAACAGCACCGTTGCCCGACGGCCCTTGCCGATTTTCAGATACGGAATGATGCCGCGTCGCATCCATTGCTCGACCGTCCGGGCGGTTTTTCCCAACCGCTTGGCGACTTCCGCTTTTGAGATAAAGCCATCGGCAAGATTTGAAATTTACGCCGCACCTGGGACGGTCATCGGCTGCGATTGCGGCGTTGCCATCATTGTTTTTGTTTTCCGAACTCGGTTCATAACGTCAAATTCATCAATTGTTTTGGAACAACCTGCCGCCGGTCGCTACCGCGCAACGGACTCGCGGGCCTTTGCCCCCGCCGTCGTTGGCGCGGGATTGCCATTGGCCGAATCATTTCCGGCCTGTTTTGCCCGCTTATGCGCGTTTTTCTTGCGCCAATGTTTGTGGATGGCCGCTGCCGCTTGATCCAGCCAATCCTCGTCGGCCAGGTTGCGTGCAAGCTGCCTGCGCGAAAATTTTTTAACGCAATATCGCTGCGGATTACCCTTCGGCTTGAGCAGCCCCGCCCGCACCAACACTGGAATGTTATGCGCCTCAATGCCCAGCGCCTTGGCCACTTTTTCTTTGGTCATAAAAGCGCCATACTCATCCAATGGCTGTATTTTCAATGGCGAATCAGAATTCATGCGACCTCCTCGGTTAAAGTGACGGTGACGGCGGCAATGTGAGTGCTTAACGTGGCAGCCAAACGGCGATCCGCCGACTTCACCAGTTTCAATTCAAACTTCTGAATCGCTGTTTCCAGCCGCTTGAGGCCGGTGCCCAGGATGACAATATCGGCCCGCGCAAAGCGAATCCGCATCTTTTCGGGCGGCGCATCTGGCTCCTTTTCCAAGACCGGATTGGAAACTTTCTCCGCACACAGGAAGTGCGCGTAAGGCAGCAGATAGCTGATGCCGTCATCGGCAACCACTTTGAGCGCGGCGATGGTCGAATCCGTGTCCAGACACGGATTATCGCGCGGGCTAGACGCGGATGGATTGACGTTGTGGTTCAGTTCGCTTGATTTCATGGCTACTCCTTTCAGTTATATCCGTTGAAAGTGTCTGCGCGAGGCGTTGGCGGAACCGTTTCAGGAAACGATTGCCACGCTGCAAAATGGTTTGCAGGGAATTGCGTTGCGACCCGGCTGGCATGGTTTCGACTGCCGCCAGCCGCGCGCTGGAATGAGTGACATATGAACGCAGCAACTCGCTGTCATCGGTGAAAATCCGACAATGCTCGCGCCCGCGCGAGATGCTGACGTAAAATTGTTCCTGATGGACGGCGGGCAGTGAACGCGACGAAGCCACGACCAGCACCTCGTCCACGGTCTTTCCCTGGGCGGCGTGTGACGTGACGGCGTAGCCATGCGTGAAGGTGCGATAATCGGAAGGAATCACCCGGCCATCGGCCAGCAAAACGGAATCACCCTGAATGGCCTTGACCTCGACCAGTTCGCCATTAACAAATTTCTTCTGCCAGTTGGATTGCAGCAATAGCTTGTCGCCGGCAGCCACTTTCAACTTCCGTTTCTCGCCCACATCACAGGCGATGCCCGCGCCCAATGGGAAAATGTTTTCGGAACCATCCTGGTGTTGAACTTTGAGCGAGTCATTTTCCACGGCCACCACCGCCACCCTTTCCCCTTTTTCAAAACCGTGGCCGCGACGATGAAAATGGATGGCCATGCCGGGACGGTATTGCCGCGCATCCCGTTTTTGCGCTTCCGTCCACGAGAGCGAATCAAAAACTTGAAATGTCTTTTCTTCCAGCGCCAGACGGCCAGCCGATTTCAATTCCGCCCGGACTTTTTCCGTGACCGCCTCGATTTCCGCCCAGGTCGGCGCGACCAGCAGCGCCGATTTGTTTTCTTCCAATGCTCTCAGATATGACTTCGCCGCAGTGCCGTGAAGATCATGGTGGCCGTCCGCAAGGACTTCCGTGATTGCGTCCATCCGTTCCAACTGCGCGAAAGCTTCCGCAGTGCGTTTCTGCGCCGCCAGTTCCACCGCCTTGCGATACTCGGCCTTGCGCTGCCGCCGGATGGCCGTCAACTGGCCGGACTTGAAATCGGAATGTTGCTCCAAAATCCGCAGCGCATCCCCACGCGCAACCGAAGCGTGCTGGCCGGTGTCACCCGAAAGGACAATCCGGCTGTCTTTCGCCAAATCAAACAGCCATTTCATATCGTCCATCCCCACCGCCCCGGCCTCATCCAGCACGACCAGCTTGTCTTTGAGCATTGATGGTTTAGAGAGCAGCAGACTTTGCAACGTGACCGCCGCAAATCCTTCTTTTCTTAACACGTCGGTTGCCGCCGCCGTGGGCGCGCAGAACAGCGGTTCAACTCGCGCTTCCTTGCAGGCGGCAACCAGTTCGCGCAACGCCGTGGTTTTGCCAGTGCCCGCCAATCCCTTGAGTCCCGTAATGCGGTCACTGGTTCGCAGGACATGATAAATCGCCCGGCGTTGATCTTCGCCCAGCCAGTCGGCAGGCTGATAACCGGGATGCAACGGCGAGACGCTATCGCAACCGGCATTGACCATCTGAATCAAATCCAATTCGGTTGCCAGAATCTGTTTGGTGGAAATTCCGCGCTCGGTTTTGACCAAATCCGGCAAATACTTCACCGCTGATTTTAGATGATTCAAATCCACCTGCCCCAGGCGATGCGACAACGCCACGTCCAACAGTTCATGTTCCGGCACCACCGACTTGCGCTCGAAGACGTGTTCAACGGCGTGGTTCAAGGCCGTGTCTTCCACCAGCGCAATACGCGGCAGGCTCGACGGATGAGCCGAGTCACGAAGTGTTTCCAGTGTTTGCCGCTCATCGGCAGACAACTGCACCAACTGCCGTTCCCTGACTTCCGTTGTGGAAATGCCTTTGATTTTCCTGGCCCGGCTCTGATGCACCGCATGGGAAATTTCGTTGTTGGACAGTTTGCGCCCCAGCCGTGCTTCCATCTCTTTGATCACGGCATCGCGCTCTTGGGAGCGTTTGGAAAACCGTTTCAATACAGTGTCACCGACGCCTTCGATTTCAAACCAATGTTTGGCCGGCGCAATCCGGTAGCCGATTTGTTGCACCCGCCTGGCCAGTTCATTCCGATAAACCGCCGTGCCATAACGAATCGCGTCATACATGCCCCGCGCCTGCAACGCCTTCCAGCAACGCTCCTCCTTGTCAAACGTGGTGTTGAACACCGTAAAATGCGTGTGCAACTGCGGGTCCAGCGCGCGGGAACTGTCGTGCATGAACGCGGCGGCAACCAGGTTGCCGGTGGTTCTGTCCTTTTGGTTGCCGTTCTTCCGCACCCGCGCCGCGGCGAAAGTTTCCAGTTCACGGAACGCAATCCTGGCGGATTCCTCATGGGCTTCAATCAATCGCTGGTCATCCAGCGTCACCGCCAGAACGGAAACCGATTTGGGCGCCGAACAGGTGAAATCATAAAACACCCGCCGCTGGCCTTCCTTCTGTTGCCGCTGCGTCAGCCGCCCGCCGCTTTGTGGATTCTGATTTTCGCAGAGCGCGCAAAATTGCTCGCGTGTAACATTCCCCTTTAATTCCAGTCGTTCCGTGCCCGCACCGATCCATTGGCCGGGGCGGATTTCGCCGGCGGCGTAGTAATCATTCTGCGCCAGATGCTCGTCGAAATACTGCTTGGCATCCGCCAGATTTTTATGGGCCTGGGCGCTAAACATGGAACCGATTTTAACTGTTTTTCAAAACGGAAAGTTTCATTTTGCAACAAAGTGGTTTTTTGTTTTGGCCGTCAATCCGGCCGTCAAACGGGAATCCTGCCAAAAGGGAAAGCGGCCGAGGTGTATCAAGGACACAAAATGCGTTTGGGTTTTCCGCGTTACCA
>DASRCU010000012.1:0-2172 GCA_035652955.1 Verrucomicrobiia bacterium
CGGTGTGGATCACGCTGAACAACACAACGACGGGCACAACTTACACGGACGGTTCCGGCACGCTGGGCTGCACTTACAGTTACATCGTGACTGCGACCAGCGCGGCGGGCACCAGCGGCAACTCCAGCGCGGTCGCTGCCAAACCGGTTCCGCCGCCGCCCGCCAGCGCGCCCGTCGTCAGTTTGACCGACACCTTCACGAGCACGAATCAATCCGTCTTCATTCACTGGCCGCCGGTAAGCGGCGCCGTTGGTTATATTCTCTACCGCGCCACCAGCGCCAGCGGGCCGTTTAGTTTTCCGAGCAATTATGTGATGAGCATGAGCACGACCAATTGGACGGACGGCAATCTGGCTCGGAACACGCAATATTACTACATGGTGGTTGCCATGAATGCCGGCGGTGTTTCGGGCAATTCCACCGTGGTCGGCACGCCGCCCGTGCCACCGGCGGCACCCGCCAGCCTTTCAGCCATCCCCGGCGACTCGCAAGTCATTTTGAACTGGCCGTCCGTTGCTGGCGCGACGGGTTATTACCTTTACCGTGGCACCAGCAGTGGCAATGAGAACGTCACCGTTCTCGCCAATTATTCCGGCACCAGCTACGTCAATACCGGTCTCAACAACGGCACGACATATTATTTCGTCGTCGCCGCGACGAATGCCGGCGGCCTCGGCCCGAATTCGCCGGAAGCAAGCGCCACGCCCAGCAGCAACATCATCATTGCTCCGCGCAATTTGACCTGGAAAGGCGACGGCGTGGCAAATGTCTGGGATGTGAGTGGCACGGCCAACTGGCAAACCAACGGCGTGGCCACGGTCTTCAACAACGGCGATTCTGTGACGTTCGACGACACTGGCTCCAATAATGTGCCCATTGCCGTAGCTGGCACGCCACAGCCGGCGCTCGTCACGTTCAACGCCTCAAAGAACTACACGCTGAACGGGCCGGGTTCGATTTCTGGCACAAACGCCCTAATCAAAACTGGGTCGGGCACGTTGACCATCAACGCCACCAATTTGTATTCCGGCGGCACCATCATTAGCAACAGCACGGTGCTTCCGGGCAACATCAACGCGAACAGCACGGCCTGGGGCACCGGGCCAATCACACTCGACGGCGGCACAATCCAATTCGATGGCTATGGCGGCAGCACCGGCACCGGCTGGGGCGGCTGCACCAACACCATCAACGTGCCCGCCGGCCAAACGGGAACGCTGCTTCTGCCGCCGCGCTAGGGCTACAGTTCGCCGTTCACCAGCCCGCTGACCGGCGGCGGCACGCTGAACGTGACGGTGGATTACATCCGCGACTACTTCAGCGGCGACTGGTCGGCCTTCACCGGTCAGATCAATGTCAGTCCGAGAAGCAGCACCGGCGATTTCCGGATCAACAACGCCGCTGGTTATGCCAACGCGGCCATTTACCTCAACAACGGGGTGAACATGTATAACATCAACGGCAACAACCAGACCACGGACATCGGCGAACTCGGCGGCGGAACCGGCGCGTTCATCGGCCCCGGGAGCAGCAGCTCGAGCAATCCCACGTGGCGCATCGGCGAGAAAAACACGACCAGTACTTACGCTGGGACCATCGCCGACGCAGGCGTCACCTCACTCATCAAGGTCGGCACCGGCGCGTTCATCCTGACCGGCACCAACAACACCTACAGCGGCGGCACCGCGGTGAACGGCGGCGTTCTGATGGCGAACAACGCCGCCGGCAGCGCCACCGGTTCCGGCCCGGTCACGGTCAATTCCGGCGGCACGCTGGCCGGCACCGGCATTGTTTCCGGAGCGGTAACGGTGAATTCCGGCGCTGCTTTTGCGCCGGGCGCGCCCGGAGGATTTGGCGTCCTGACCATCAGCAACAGCCTCGCGCTGGCGGCGGGCAGTACCAGCATTTTTGCAGTCGGCCAGTCGCCATTGACCAACAGCGCTGCCAGAATTTCCGGCCCGCTGACCAACGGCGGCACGCTCATGGTCACCAACCTCGGCGGAACACCGCTGGCGGCGGGTGACACCTTCAAGCTGTTACAGGCGGCGAGTTACGCCGGGACTTTTTCCGGCGTGACACTTCCGCCGCTGCCGTTCGGTCTCGCGTGGAACACCAACTCGCTGAACAGCGCCGGGACAATTTCCATCGTTTTGACGACCCTGCCCGTCTTCC
>DASRCU010000013.1:0-18899 GCA_035652955.1 Verrucomicrobiia bacterium
CCCAATCCGGATCCACCGTAATCCCCTGTTGTTTCCACGCCTCGCCGAATCTCATGCCGATGGCGTAACTGGCGCGGGCCTTGTCATCGGCCAAAACATTCGTGCCGTCGGCCAATAACGGGGCGGCGGCACTCAAACTCAACACTGCAATCCAGACAATGGTTTTCATAATTGTTAGCCAGTGCCATTGTGGTCATTTGGCAGGAAAACGCAATCTTGTTTTATGGCGGCGCCGCTTTTGAGGAAGGTCAAGCGGCCCTGCGCACCACCGGTCAAACCAACCGGGTCAGGCGCAGGCCGAGGCGAAGCAGTTTCTGCACGCTCGCCTCGGATGCCGCCTCGGCGTAAATCCGCAGGATCGGTTCGGTGCCGGAACCGCGCAGCATGAGCCAGGAAGAGTCCCGCGCGATAAATTTCACGCCGTCGAAGGTTTTCACTTCCGCCAACGGCGAGCCCAGCAATTTGTCCGGCGGATTGGCTTTCAGAAAGGTCATCAACGCATCGCGCTTTTCGAGCGGGAAAAACGCGTCAATTCTGCCGTAGCGATGCGGGCCAAATTGCCTCTCCAGTCGCGCCAGGATTCTGTTCACGGAAATTTTTTCCGTCGCGAGCAATTCGAGCAGCATCAAACCGGCGGCGATTCCATCGCGTTCGGGGATGTGGTTGGGGAAACCAATGCCGCCGCTTTCCTCGGCGCCCAGCAACACATCGCCTTTGAGCATTTCGGCGCAAATGTACTTGAAGCCGACGCCGGTCTCGACCCGCGGCAGGCCGTAAGCGGCGCACATCTTGTCCACCATCGAAGTGGTCGTCAGCGTCTTGATGACCCGGCCGGTCTGGCGGCGATTGACGAGGAAATGATACAACAGGAGGCAGACGATCTGGTGGGTGGTCAGATAGCCGCCGCGGCCATCCATACCGCCCACGCGGTCGGCGTCACCGTCTGTCACCAGGCACAGGTGGTGCGGATGCGCGCGCAAAAATTTCCGGCTGCGGATATAATTCTGCCAAACCGGTTCGGGGTTAATACCGCCGAACAAGACGTCGTGTCGGGCGTTCAGCGTCGTGACTTTGCAGGTGGTGCCGGCGAGCAGTTGCTCGAAACAGCCGGCACCCACGCCAAAGAGGGCGTCGTGCGCAAAACGCAACCGCGATTGGGCAATCCGCCGGAAATCCACCAGTTTTTTCAGCGCGGCGAAATGCGCGGGACGGACATCCCAAATTAAAATGCGGCGTTCGGAATCCGCAGCGCTGCGTCTCGGCGCGTTGCGATCCAGAAAACGTTCCACCGCCTGGCATTCTTCGGGACTGCTGGAGCCGCCGTAATGCGCTTTGAGTTTGAAGCCATTGAAGCGAGGCGGGTTGTGGCTGGCGGTGATCATCACGCCGCCGGCGGCGCCGAGATTTTTTACGGCGAACGAAACGGACGGCGTGGGCGTCGGCTCCGGCGTAAGGATGACCTGGAATTCATTGGCCGCAAAGACTTCAGCGGTCAAACGCGCAAAGCGGTCGGAAAAAAACCGGCGGTCGAACCCCACGACCACCTTCGCCTCGCGCCCGAAAATGGCGGCGTTGGGATTGCGGAGTTCGGATCGCCAGAAATCCGCCGCGGCTTGCGCCACGCGCGCGACGTTGGCAAAGTTGAAATCCTCCGCGATGACCGCGCGCCAGCCGTCGGTGCCGAATTGAATCTGCGCCATTAGCGCAGTCTGGCAGACAGCGAACGGCCTGCCAAGCGCAACGAGGCCTGGCAGAACCTCACAGCGCCAAATCCGCCAGCGCGGGGTCATGGGCGTGAACAACCCGGCGCATTTTTTGGACGGCGGCTTTCAAATTGCGCGCCCGGAACAAACTGGTGCCGGCCACAAACGTGTCTGCTCCGGCGCGGGCGCATTCGGCGGCGGTCTGAAAATTGATGCCGCCGTCCACTTCAATTCGATAACGCAGCCGTCGTTCACGCCGCCAGGCTTCGGCCTGTTGAATTTTAGGCAGGCATTCATGGATGAACTCCTGTCCGCCAAAGCCGGGATTGACCGTCATCACCAGCAACAAATCAATTTTATCCAGAAACGGCGCCGCCAGCGAGAGGGGCGTGGGCGGGTTGACGGCCAGGCCGACTTTTTTGCCGAGTTTTTTGATCTTCCAGATGAGCGACTCCACCGGAGCGCCCAGTTCAGCATGCACGATCATTTCATCCGCCCCGGCCTGCGCGAACGGCTCCAACAGAATTTCCGGGCGCGCACACATCAGATGCACGTCCAGAAACAGTTTCGTCAGCGGGCGAATCGCTGCGACGAGGCCCGGGCCAAAGGAAAGATTTGGCACAAAATGGCCGTCCATGATGTCCACGTGCAGCCACTCCGCGCCCGATCGGGCGGCGCGCTGAACCTCTTTGCCCAGGCGCGTGTAATCAGACGCCAACAGGGAAGGCGCGATAATCATCGGGGCATTAAAACGGAAGCGGCGCGCGAAGAAAAGGGGAAGATAACGGTCCGACTGCGGGGGAAATCGTCGAACCGCTCAACGCTTTGACGGTTCAACGACTCCGTCCGCGAATATACAAATCGGCAAAGTCCAGAAACCGCTCCCAGTCCGCCGGCAGCACATCATGTTTGCCGGTGTGGGTTTGATAGCCAATGTCACGCAGAATGGGCGTGTCATTCGGCGGCGGCGGGAAAGATTCCAGCACGGCCGATTGGAGTATGAGACCGCTGCCGCCGTCCGGACCGGCGGGCGGGAGATGGGAAGTCAGCCCTTGTTTGCCGAACAAGGCATAAACCGGCTGAGCGGCGAGGGCGGCTTCAAATTCGCCGCGCGGGTCGCCCCAGCGGTCTTCGCTGCCGGTGCTCAAAAACACCGGCCGCGGCGCGAGCAGCGAGAGTAACAGGTTGGCGTCCACAGGCATTTCAGGGATGCGGTTGCTGTATTGCAAAAAATTCCGGCAGAACCATTGCGGGAAATGTCGGCACATGCTGGTGACCGTTTCACCGTAATCGCGCCGCGAGAGCGCCGCACCCATCTCACCGGAGCAACTGGCGATGACCATTGCAAACCGCGGGTCCTCCGCCCCCGCCCACAACGCCGTTTTGCCCAGACGCGAATGGCCGAACAGAATCACCTGGCGGCCGTTCACCAGCGGGTCGGTTTGCAGATAATCCATCACGCGACTGGCCCCCCAGGCCCACGCGGCAATCGCGCCCCATTCATCCGCCGCCACCTCGGTCGTCCCCGGTTTCAAATACAACGAGCGAACACCGTAACGCACTCCCGAACCGTCAGGCAGGTCCGGCTCGATGTCGTTGTAATTGACCAGGGCGATGCCGTAGCCGCGCTGGAGGATCCTGGTGATGGGCCAATGGCGAGCGTCGCTTCCCCGCACCACGTTGGTCGGCATCGCGGCGGAATCGGTTTTGGGATTCCAGACCGGATAAACTTCCACGCGGGGGTCATCACTCGCCAGCCAATTGGGGGTGAACGACAAACAAAGAAACGTCGGGGCCGGCTGATTCGTGGCCGTTGCCGGCGCATAGAGCAAAACGTGGAGCACGACCTGATGGGAGCGTTCATTATTTTGCAGGATCAGATTCACTTGGCGCCGCCACGCCAGGCCTCCAAACGCACGGCCCCCGGTGTCAGTCACCTTTGCCGTCAGATGCCATCGCTTGGGGCTGCGCCCGTAAATGTCATCCTCGTAAAGCCGGAGAATTTCCGGGCGGCGAACTTTCAGCCATTCATTGGTATTCGTCACCGGCGCCCCATTCGACAGCCGAAGCGGATCGGGCAGCGTGAAGGTGCCGACCTTGGATTCGTCGTAATTGACCGCCGCCACCTGAAAAGCGGTCAGGCACAGGAAAAGCATTATGCCCCCGCCAATCCGACGGCGCTCGTGAACGCGCCGGCTCTCCCCTCGCGTCGAATCGGATACCGCCTCCAAGACCTCTAAACGCGGGCGCGCTTCCCGAACCGCCCGCCTCCCGGACGGTTCACGAGCGGGCATCGCAAAATTGATGGTCATGTGGTCTGAAGTTGGCGGATTCCTGCCGGGCGCGCAAGCCGGGAGCGGCGATGTTCATAAATTCCTATGGTTTGCCATTGCCGCCGCTCGACGATAGTCTGGCCGTTGCGCAATGAAAACCACGACCATCCTCCGTTCAATCGCTTTCGTTTGTTTGCTCATCGCCGTGGGGCTGCGCCCCGCCCTCCGCGCCTGCGCCGACCCGCTCACGGAGCGGCTCCGGAAACTCCAGCCGGAATTGACTCGTCAATTCAGCGTGCCGATCGAGCATTGGCGCTTCCACCAACCTGATGTTCCCGGCGCCGAACAGCCGGACTTTGATGACCAGACCTGGACGGAAGTGACTCCGGGATTTTCGTGGTCGGGCGAAAACAGCAAGGTCTGGTTCCGCACGAAGGTTGTCATTCCGGCAGCGGCAGGCGGTCAATCCACTGCCGGTTTGCCCGTGCGTCTTGAACTGGGCATGGACGACGACGGCGAATTGTATGTGGACGGTCAGCTTAAAGAAGCGTTTCACTGGGATGACGGGCGTTACACGCTCACCGAGCACGCCCAGCCCGGCCAGACTTTTGAGGTGGCGGTGCGCGGCATCAACGGCCCGGGCAGCGGCCAGTTCCACTTTGCGCGCCTGACCTTCGACGTGCTGCCGGAGCTGCGTTCGTATCTGGACGAGGTCACCTTCGTGAACCTGTTAGACAAAAATGTTCCCGGCGAGCAGGCAACCGTTTTACAGCGGGCCGTGGAGGAGAGCGAACGCTGCATCCAATTCACCAACGTAACGCCCGGTAATCTCGCCGCCGCCCGCGCGCAACTGGCGCAGGCGCGAGCCGCCCTGATGCCGGTTGGCGCGCTGACCACCAATTATGACGTTTACTACATCGGCCATGCGCATATTGACATGAATTGGCTGTGGACATGGCCGGAGACAATTGACGTTTGCCATCGCACCTGGAACAGCGCGATGAATCTGATGGATGAATTCCCCGAATTTCATTTCGTCCAAAGCCAGCCCGCCGCCTACGTGCCCATCGAGGAAAAATACCCCGCCGAATTTGCCCGCATGCAGGCCATGACCGCGCGCGGCCAGTGGGACCCGGTAGGCGGGCTGTGGGACGAATCGGACACGGACATTCCCGGCGGCGAAGGACTGGCCCGATCGTTTTTGCTGGGGCAGGATTATTTCAAGGCCAAATTCGGCCGATACGCCGTCACCGGCTGGTTGCCGGACTCGTTTGGTCATTCGTGGCAATTGCCGCAAATCATGGAGCTGGCCGGCATCAAGTACTTTTACCACATGCGTTGCGGCAACGGCATGGAGATCACCTGGTGGGAAGCGCCGGACGGCTCGCGCGTGCTCAAGGCCAATACGCCGTCCTACGACGCCCAACCGCAACCGGCTCAATTGGTCGTGCCGATGGAAAACGCGCAGCGCTTTGGTTTGCGGCAATCCGTGGTGATTTTCGGCGTGGGTGACCACGGCGGCGGCCCCACACGCGAGCAAATCCTCCGCATCCAATCATTCCAGCACGACCCGATTTTTCCGCGCGTGCACTTCATCAGCGCCGATGATTTTTTTAATCAACTGGCCGCCCAACCCGCCGCCGCGTCGCTGCCGGTGGTGGACACGGACTTGCAATACACCTTCACCGGCTGCTACACGACGCACGCCGACATGAAAAAGGCGTTGCGCCAGAGCGAGAACCATTTGTATTCGGCGGAAGTCCTGAGTTCGCTGGCCGCGATGCTGGGCCGACCCTACCCGGTCGCGGCGTTTGACGACGCCTGGAAACCGACCGCGTTCGCGCAATTTCACGACATCGCCTGCGGCTCGGCCATTCACTCCACCTACGAATGGATGCACGAACAGCTCGCGCCGGCCTTCCGGTTTGAACGGGCACAAACCGATCAGGCGCTCCAGACACTCACCGACGCCGTGGATACGCGCGGCCCCGGCCCGATCGCCATTGTCGTTTGGAACACGCTCTCGTTTCCGCGCGACGACGTGGTCCAGGTCTCCCTCGCCAGCGCCCGACAATTTCATTCGGTGACCGACCGGCGCGGCCGGCGATTTGCGGCGCAGGCGTTGGACGACCACACCCTGGTTTTTGTGGCCCGCCAGGTGCCAGCCTTCGGCCACATGGTCTATTTCCCGGAGACCAGTACTTGTCCGGCCGACGGCATTGCGTTGCGCGACGCCGGCGGAGATTACGACATTCAAACGCCCAGCCTTTCGCTCCGGATCAGCAAGGCAACCGGCATCATCAGGCAATTTGATTTGCGCGCCGCTGATTGGTCGGTGTTCGGCGATGCGCCCGATGCCAACGCACTCCAATTGCTGGGCGATGCCGGCAACGCCTGGAATATCAATTACACCGGCGCCGATCAAATTCTCACCACCAACGGCGCCATCGTTTCGGTGCTGGATGACGGCCCGGTTTTTGCCCGCCTGCGCGTGGTTCATGCCGAGGGCAAATCCACTTACACGCAGGACGTGACCATTTACGGCGCCCTGCCGCGCGTGGACATTCCGACGACGGTGGATTGGCAGGAAGAACACCAGTTGCTGAAAATTCGGTTCCCGGTGAACGGCACTCATCTCCAGGCCAGCGCGCAGATTCCCTTCGGCAGCATCCGCCGGCCGACCAACGGCCAGGAATGCCCCGGCCAGAAATGGATGGACGTGAGTGAAATCATTCCGGCCACCGTGAAAAACGCCGCGCCGCTGGATTTGTCGCCGTGGTTCAATTCCGTTTGCGCCGAAAATTTTGACGGCGATCGTCACGGCTATCCGGCGGAACAATTGCCCACCGCAGGCATTCATCGCGCGGGGCCTGAACAAGTGCCGTTCCTTCTGCCGGATTACCATTCCGGCCGGCCGGACAACGTCGCGGCTAATGGCCAGCAGCTTCCCCTGCCCGCCTCCGCCAAAGGCAACACGCTCTATCTGCTGGCGGCCTGTGCCAACGGCAGCCACTGGACGGACATCGGCTGTCGCCTCCGCGACGGTCGCGTCGTCTCGCCGGCCTTTCCGCTGAACGACTGGAAATTCGATACCTTTCCCGAGAACGCCGTGGGATGGCGTTATACCGAATCGTTGTCCAGCGCGCCGCGTGGCGACGTTCCGGCCACAATGTGGCTGGCTCAGGTTCCTCTGCCTCAAGATACGATCGCCCTGGAGCTGCCGCGGGATCCGAACGTTCATATTTTTGCCGCCACAATCGCCGTGGCGCCTGTCCTCCGCGCACGATGGGGTCTGAGCGTGTTGAACGATTGCAAATACGGTTTTGACGTCACAAGCAACGTGTTTCGTTTAACGGCGCTGCGTTCTTCCACCCACCCCGATCCGCACCCGGATGCAGGAATGCAGCAATTCACCTACAGCCTTTATCCCCATGCCGGCGGCTGGCGCGCCGCGCACACGGATGAACAGGCGTTGGCATTGAACATTCCGTTACTGGCCTGCGTCACGACGCCGCACCCGCCGGCGCGAAAAATCCCATCGCTCGCCGTGCACAATGCCGGCGGTCGCGGCGACCTCATCGTCAGCGCGCTGAAGGGTGCCGAAGACGGTCAGGGATTCATTCTGCGTTTCTACGAAGCCGACGGCCAAAACACGCGGGCGCGGATCGTTTTTGACCAACCCATGCGCGTGGCACTGGACGACATTTTGGAGCGGCCTTTGAAAAAACAACCGTTGGCAACGGCAGAACGCTCCGTCACGCTGCCAGTGGGACACAACCAGATTGTCACGCTCCGATTCCAACCGGCCTCCGAAACAACCGACCCTTGAAGCCATCCATGAAATCCGCCGCCTCGTTTTCCATCGTCTTGGTCACCGCCCCCGATTTGAAAACCGGGCGGGCGCTGGCCAAAGCCGCGTTGAAATCCAACCTGGTTGCCTGCGCGAATCTGATGCCGCGCCTCGAATCCCATTACTGGTGGCGCGGGAAAATCGAATCCAGCGCCGAAGTTTTGTTGATCCTAAAAACCACCCGCGCCCGGCTGTCGGCACTGGAAAAGCTGATTCTGTGCAAGCATCCCTATGACACGCCGGAATTTCTGGTGTTGCCGTTGCATCGGGGGGCTGAAAAATATCTCGCCTGGCTGGCGGCCAGTTGCCTTTGTCCCCAATAGAGCGCCGCATGTTGTGGGGAATGTTATGCCCAAAAAACGGTTTGAATGGCGGGGCCGTCCTGGGGATTGCCCATCGCTCGCGAGAATTGGCCTTGGGGCACTCCCGGCCAGATTTTTGTTGAAGGCCGGCGGGACGGGCGTAAATTCATTTCAATGAGTTCCGCGGACGCAGAAACTCTGATGCTGCTGTCGGCGCATCTGCTGGCGTTGGGCGTCGCGTGCCTGATTTTTCTGTGGATGATAGTTCTGCACCGCCGTGCTCGGAAGCTCCAGGAAACCGCGCCGAACTCCCAGGCCGTTCCCACGGTGAATTTGGAATTGCCCCAGCGCCCAACGGTCTGGCTGGCGGTGCGCGCCACCGACCCTGCCGTTGTCCGGATGGCGTTGGGATTGAATCGCTGGACGCCTTGCTCCTGGTCGGAGGGAATGGCCGGCGAACGGGAATTTTTCATCGGCCCGCCTATCGCCGGCTGGATCATTGTCACCGGCTCCGGTCTGCCCAACCCGAGTTGCGACGTGGATGAATGTTTTCGTTTCCTGACAACGCTCAGCCGCAAGCTCGGCCAGGTGCAATTTTTTGAAGCCGACCGCGTGTTGCATCATCATGCTTGGGCGCACCTGGACCACGGGCGAGTCATTCGCGCCTATGCCTGGGCGGGCGAAACGGTATGGAATCAGGGCGCCCGGACACCGGCGGAAATTGAGCTGAGCATGAAGTGTTTTGACTATGGCGAGGAACCCAACGCCGATTCCTGGGCGGTGGTGGAATGGACCCTGGCCAACGTGGGCAAGGTGCCGTTGCTGGCCACGCGCTGGAGTTTGGACCCGGCCCGCATTAATGCGCGCGTCCTGGGGCAACCCAACGGCATGGCCGGCGAATCTCCACGAAAGAGCGAATGATGTTCGAGCGGCGCGCCGTTGAATCCGCCACCAGACGTGCCATTCCCTCGGCCACTGGAAGCAGAGAACGGGGAGTCTCCGGCGAAATTCGTTCTCCGCGGCCGGTGAACAAGTGAGAAGGGCGGAGTTATGTCATTCAGCATCGAACTGGAACTTCAGAAATATCCCAAAACCGTTCTGCTCAAGGACGGCACCAAGGCCACGCTGCGCCCGCTGCGCCGGGATGACGAGAAGGATTTTCACCGCCTCTTTCTCGACATTCCCGAAGCGGAACGCATGTTCATCAAACACCGGGTCCAGGACATCCAAGTCATCCGCGACTGGTGCCGCAACATTGATTACGGGCGGAACCTGCCGCTCTTAGGATTGGTCAGCGGCAAAATCTGCGGCGTGGCCACACTGCATCAGCAACTCGGCGGCTGGAAACGGCACATCGGGCGCGTCAGCGTCCTCGTCCATCCTCAATTCCGCAGCCGCGGTCTGGCCCGTACGCTGGTCACCGAAATTGTGGACATCGCCCGCCGCGCCGGCCTGGAACGGGTCGAAGCCGAATTCATCGGTGAACAGGAAGCCGCCATCAAAATGTTTGCCATGCTTGGATTCAGCCAACTTGTCCGGCTGGAAGATTACGTCAAAGACATGCAAGCCATCGCGCACGATTACATCCTGATGGGCCTGGAATTGAAAACGGACGAAGAATATGCCAGCGCCAGCGGCTGAACACCCCATGCCCTCCATCTTCCCCGACCATTGTCCCCACTGCGGCGCCGCCCTGCCACACGGCGCCCGCGTCTGCCCCGAATGCGGCTCGGATGAAACGACCGGCTGGTCTCCAGAGGCCTCTGCCGGCAATTTGGGGCTGCCGGATGAGGAATTCGATTATGACCGGTTCGTGAACGAAGAGTTCGGCGCCAGTCGCTTCAAACCGCACGGCCTCCGCTGGTTTTGGTGGGCCGTTGCGTTATTTCTCATTTTGTTGCTTGTTTTTCTATTTCGGTGATAACCTCGCCAAAACAGCCCGAAGAGCCGAAAGGGCAGGGCGCATCGGTGACTTTTCAGCAATGCGTTTTTTAATTGCTTTTTCCGCTGCCCCTTGTTAGAAAGGTCATGTTTCAGTTTAACTTTATCTCCATGAAAGCAACAGCCGGGATGGCTTGGCAGGCGGCCGCTGTGGGGGCAGTTTTGGCCTTCTGTCTGTCCGCAAGCGCCCAGATTGTCAATTTTTACGTGGCGGATTTCGGGAACAATAACATTCTGGAATTTGACGCCAACGGCAATTGGATCGGCACCCTTTCCTCCACCGCCCTGAATGGTCCGGACGCCCTGGCCTTTGACAGCAGTGGTAATTTGTTCGTGGCCAATTACGGCGGCTCCATCGTTGAATTTGATTCGAGCGGGAATTTGGTGAATGCCAATTTCGCAACGGGACTGAATCATCCCACAGGACTGGCTTTTGATCGCAGCGGCATGCTTTATGTGGCCGATGCGGGCAATAACACCATCAAAAAATTCGGCCCCAGCGGTGGAACGGGAACCCTTTTCGCAAACACCGGTGCCGGCAGTGGCCCCTATGGCTTGGCCTTTGACCTTAACGGCAATCTTTACGCGGCGTACACGCAAAGCAACGTCATTGAAAAATTCAATTCCGCCGGCGTGGGAACGCTTTTCGCCGACAGCGGCTCGGCCACACCGTGGGGATTGGCCTTTGATGCCGGCGGCCTCCTTTACGCGGCGTACGCCGCCAACAATACCGTTGAACGATTTGATTCCAGCGGTTCAGGAATCACCTTTGCCAATTCCGGTCTGAATCAGCCCACTGGACTGGCCTTCGACCCTGCCGGCAACCTTTATGTGGCGAATTTCAACGACGGTTCAGTGGAAAAATTCAACTCCACCGGCCAGGGAACGCTTTTCACCTCGAACAACCTGACCAACCCCGTCGCCATCGCCGTCAAAACAGTTCCAGAACCCGGCCTCGGGTCGTTGCTGGCCATCGGCACCGCTGCCTGGCTCGGACGCCGCCGGTTCGGAAAATAAAAAGGCAGGAATCAAAATCCTGCCCGGCAAATCGGGTGCTGTTCTTCACCCGAACAGAATTTCCAAAAGATAATTCCAAGCGCCAGCCGCAGAATTTTCTTAACATCCATTGCCGAACCGTTCCGGCCGACGACCCACAACACCCAGACCGCGTTACTCAAAAGCTTCAAGCTTCTTCTTCCCTAACAGTTTTAATCCCCAAAACGCCGCGGCCAGCAGTCCGGCAGTCATCCCCCCGTCCGGTACCCGCAGAGGATCGTCAAAGGAAAAGCGGTAACCGGTACTGGAACTGCCGTCGGGAGTAATGCGCAACGACCAATCCGCTAAAGACGAAATATACGGCGAGCCATTGCCCGTGATGTAAGCAAACCCCACACCGGACAACGTCAAGCCACTGTTGCTCTGTTCGAGAAGGTGAATCGAAGTCACCTTAAAGCCGTAAGTCCAGGGACCGGATACAAACTGCCACAAGATTACCGGATTGTTTGCCGGGTTCCAACGGATCTGAGATGACCAGTTCACCGTCGTGCCTACACTCACGCCCCCATAAACGCCCGAATCATAAGTGACGGTGGAGAGATGAAACGTCGCCATTGTGGCTGTCGCCAAGCTGTCACTGTTCAGAACAACCTCTCCGCTCAAACCAATTTGGTCTTGAGCAGTAATTATTCGTACGATTTTCGCCGGCCCGGCAAGCGGGTGATCGCCGGTATTTTGAGCTTGAACACCAATCGGATTTGCCCAAATGGCTGGCGCCAGCGCCAGAAATATCATGACCGTTCCAACGCCAATTCCCAATCGGGTCTTCATACTCTCGGCTAGACAAAGCAAACCACTTGATTTTGCGCAAAACGGGTGCCAGAAACCAGCCTGTTTTTCCGTTGCAAAGAAAACCGTACAATTTCCTTTCTATTAGGCGCTTCCAAAAGCACGCCTCAGGAGGAGATCAACACTCGGCGGAGTAGATCGTAAGATTTTTCGACGCTGAAAAGGGATTTGCGACACCTCTTACATCACAAGCCATTGATCGCGAATGAGAAACGCCAGCCTGGCTGAAATGTGAAACTTTTCCGACATTTTCAGCGCCGACGTTCACTTCAACTCGGCCAGAATCCGTCGAGCTTCGGCGGCGGAAGCGCCGGACAAATTCAGATTCAATGCCTGTTGGAGCGCGGTTTTGCTTTCTGCACTATGGTTGAGATGATACTGGGCCAGGCCCAAATAAAATTGCACTTCTGCATCCCGATTGAATTGCGGCGCGCTTTCCTGCAATAAACTGACCGCGCGGGCATAATCGCCGCGGCGGCACAACAGAATGCCCAGGCATCGGGCCACCTCAGGGTCATTGGGAAAAGCGGCGCGCGCTTTGAGCGCCAACGGATACGTTTGGTCGTCGTTTTTCGGATTTCGGACGTAAATCAAGGCCAATTGTTTTTGCGCCGGAGCAAAGTCAGGATATTGCTGCAGGATTTGTTCATCCAACCGTTGTGCCGCCGGAAGATCGCCTTGCTGAGCCGCGATAACCGCCTGGACCATCAGCGCGGGCACATAGTCGGGAGCAGCTTTCAAAATGCCGGCGATTTGAGATTGCGCCGCCAGGGCCTGAGCCGGGGCAGCGGCCAGCGCCGTCAAGGAAAGAAACCGTTTGGCGTCGTCGGCCCGCGCAAAATTGGTTTGGAGCTGCAAAGCCTTTTGCATGGCCGCGCGAGCTTCCGGCACCCGGCCCTGGCTGTAAAACGCCTGTGCCAAATCGAATTGGATTTCAGGGTCTTGCGGCTGGGCTTGAGCAGCCAGTTGCAGCAAAGTCAATGCCCAGCGAAAGTCACCTGTTAGAAACGCCAGGTGCCCGGCCAGGTGCGTAATTCCCGGATCGTTGGGGGCCAATTGATAGGCTGTCTTGGCATAAGCATAAGCCTTGACAGCATCGGTTGGAGCCAACAACCGGGCGAGATTGGACAGCGCGGTGACGTTTTGCGGATCGGCTTTGAGAATAGTTTGATAGATTGTCAGGGCTTTATCCCCCATGCCTGTGCGTTGATAAATGGCGGCCAGTCTCGCTAAAGCCACGGGGTCGTCGGGATGACGGTCGTTCCACTTTTCCAGCCAGGAACGCTGATCCGCACCGGCCTTGTCCGGGTCCAAATCCAGAATGGCCAGGCGCTGGGTGCATTCGGCTTTTTCCGGGAAATCGCCAGCCACATTCAAGGCGCGCTGGAAGGCCGTCCGGGCTTCCGTTTCACGCCCGGTCATGTAACAGGCCATGCCCAGGTGGAATTGAATTTCCGGCACGTCGTATAACTTCGCGGCGCTTTCACGCAACAACGGCAGCGCGGCGAGGTATTGCCCCTTGCGACAAAGAATCCAACCGAGGGTGTCGGCAATGGAGGGATTAGATGGCGCGGCATCGCGAGCCCGGCGAGCCAGGGGATAGGCCTTGTCCAGTTGATGGAAATGGTCGGCGTAGTCACAGGCCAGATTATTCAATGCCAGGGCGTTGTTGGGCAGCAGATCAAGCAATTTTTCATAGGCATCGCGGGCACGCTCAAAATCCTTCGTCGCGTCGTAGATCACTCCCATCAACGTGAGCGCGGCGGCGTCGTTTGGGTCCTTGGTCAGCGCCGCCTGCAAATTGGCCAAAGCTTTCCGGGTCTGGCCGGCGCCCACGTAAAGTTGTGCCAGCAGGAGATAAGCCGATTGCGCCTCCGGTTGCAGCGCGATGGCTTGAGTCAATGCCGCTTCCGCGCGATTGGTCTCCCCCTGGGCGGCCAGGACTTTGCCCCACAGCACCAGCAAGGGAGCCGAGTTGGTGTGTTGTTGCAGTTTTTGCTGAACTCGCTGGGCGGCGGCGGTGTATTGCTTCTCGGCCAGGTCAAGATTGATCAGGGATTCCAGCGCAATAAGATTATCGGGAGCAATTTTCAAGGCCTGCTCAAATTCCCGGCGCGCGGCGGCGTTCTGCTGTTGTTGAACGAACAGAATGCCGCGCAGAAGGGGAAACTCAGGACTTTGCGGATAGTTGGTTTCAAGTTGCCGGTAAATCCGGTCGGCTGCTTCGGCATCACCCTGAACACCGTAAGCATTGGCCAGCAGCAGCCAGGCCTGGAGCAGGTCAGGCTGCTTCTGCACCAGCTCTCGCAGCGCAACAATGGCTGACGCGGCGTCGCCGTTGTTGATCCGGATTTCGGCAAGCAAAAGGACGGCATCGGGGTAATCCGGCTGCAGTTGGAGCGCCTGATTGATACGGGCGTAGGCCTCGTTGGTGCGGTTATTGACGAGGTAGGCTTGGGCCAGCGCCACCTGCACGGACGGCACCTGCGGGAAGATCCGCGCCATCCGCTCAAAACCGGCGACCGCCTGGTTCGTCTGGCCCAGGAGCAATTGCAATCGCCCTTGCAGCAACAGGCCGTCGTAATTTTGAGGGTCGCGACTTAAAACGTTGCTCAACAGCGCCAGGCCGTTGGTGTAGTTTCTTTCGGCGGCGGCCAGTTGCGCCAACGCTGTCCAGGCCGGCAAATAGTCCGGGTTTTTCTGAGTAATCTCTTCGAGCAGAAGTTTTCCCTGTGCGGCTTCGCCGGTCAGAATTTTGAACTGGGCATAGCGCACGCCGGCGCCTGACCAGGGCGGCGAAAGTTCGGCGGCGCGTTCAAAAGCTGATTCGGCCTGCTTCAAATCTTTCCGGGCCACATACAAATTGCCCAGGGCGGTGTAGGCACTGCCGAAATGCGGATCCAGCGTCGTCGCCCGCCGGAAAGCGGCTTCGGCGGCGGGGTAATCGCGCTCGCGCAGCGCCAGCGTGCCCAGCGCCACTTGTAACGGCGCGCTGTCGCCATGCTGATGTTGCAACATTTGCAAACGCTGGCGGACGGCGGGGATTTCGTTGGTGGCCGCAGCGTCGGCCAGCAAAAGCACCGCCTGATCATCCTGCGGTTTTCGTTCGAGCACGTAGTCAGCTTCGGCCTTTGCTTCATTCGAGTGGCCAAAAGCCAGGTTCAGCGACCCCAGCTTGACGCGCACTTGGAGGTTAGTGGGGGCCAATTGTTCGGCACGAGCCAGGACGGGAAGCGCTTCGAGAGGGCGGCCCTCGTCGAAATAGATGATCCCCAGCCGACACCACGCCTCGGCGTTCTGCGGCGTGTGGCGAAGAACGTTCTTGTATTCGATCTCCGCCGCAGCAAACTGCCCCGCCTGGTAATATTGCTCCGCGCGGTGGAGATGGTAGGCCGCCCTCATTTTGGCCGTGCAACCGGCGCCCAGCAACGCCAACAGCGCGACTCCTGCCAGAAAAACGCAATACCTGGATCTTTTCATGAATGTTCAGTGTTCAATGGTTGGATGCTTAAATTGCCGGGACGTTGAATCTCCGGCTCGAAAGAATTCAAGCCTTTCTCGACAGCTCGGCGGCGAAACCGGCCCGGCCCCGCCTTTTTTCGGTTTTTTGCAGCACCACTAACAATACAAACAAGGGAATGAGTGACAAAGCAAAAAAGATTGGCCCACCCTGACGATGAATATACGAGTTGATCATTTGCGGCCCAATATGCACACAGAGTTCACCGATGACAAAAACCCGGAAGCCGTTTCGGATCAATCCCAATGGGATGACCAACAGCACCAGCACAGCTCGTTTCCACGGCGTTCGCAAAAACAGGTAGGCCGCCAACAAACCCACAATGAACAACACCAGACTGGACTGGATGCCGCTGCATTCCGGAGCCACTTGCAAACTGATGCCGGGCAATTGAAACGTCAGTCCATCCCGCAAATACGGCGTGCCGGCCATCCCAAAGAACACCGACGCCGCCAGCGCCGAACCGTGTTGCAAAAAGGCATCAATCCAAGGCATCGCCGGGGTGGGAATCGGCAACAAAAACAAAAGCAACGCCAGCGGAAATGCCACCGTCCGGCAAATCCGACCTCCCCAAAACCAGCCGCACACTCCGTAAAAAAACAGCAGAAACGCCAATGTCATCACCGCCAAATAATCGTCTTCTGATAACTGGCGGGAGCGCAAAATCAACCAGTACCCGGCCAGCACCACCGTACCGGCCAGCCCAAAAGCGCCGGCGACCAGCCGCGCCGGTTGCCCAACCGCCGGTAAAGCCGATCGCTTGAGCCAAATCAAATACCCGGCAATGAACGGCACCAGCAAAATATAGGAATGAAATTGGCTGGTGGCGGCGAAGCGAAACAACTGCCCCAACGGAATAACAAACATCAACGTCAACAAACCCGCCGCCAGAAGAAAACGGCGGACTCGCGCCGAATCGCGAATCGCGGCCGGATTCTCAGCCAACCTGGTTGTTTGCTGTTTCATGCAATGCCTGACAAGGCAGATAAGACAACGGTAAATGAAATTGCCGAATTGGGAAAATTGGCCTTTGAAATCGGTGCGCGAATTTCAAACCCTGCGCCGTTCACTCGCCCCTTTATTCAATATCGCCAACTGATCTCAAAACCCACCTGGTGACTGCTGTAGCTGTAAGCGGAGGCGGAACTGACGGATCCCACTTGATAAACACTCACAAAACCGCTCTGGGCAGACGAGTTATCACTGTATTGATAAAACACAGCGGCCGTCCCTCGCTTGAGGAACGGGCACGTCAGCCGCGCGCCAAAAAAGTAGGAATCTTCGCTGCGCCCCGTGCCAAAGCCAATCTGCCCCACTGTGGCCGAGGAGACATACTTGGTGTGCGTGTAACCGCCGGACAGGTCCAGATAAAGCCGGCCCAGCAGGCGCTGGTTCAAGTCGCCGGCAAGGCTCGTATTTTCCGTAGTTTGATTTTGGAAATAAGATGTGCTGACCGTCCGGCTGGCCGAAAGACTCAAACGGGTTTGATCGAAAGGCTGGTATTGAACCAAGACGGTAAAAATGGGCGTGAGCAAATCGCCAGCGCTGCTGCTCAAATACTGTTGATCCTGCAAACCCCCGCTCAACTGGAAGCTGATCTTGTCTGTGGCCCGCCAGTTGACCCGCGCCTGGTATTGCTCGAAGGTCTGGTCCGACCCCGCGGCCAGATTGACGTAACCGCCGCCAATGCCGATGCCGGCGTTCAGTCGCGTCCAAAACTGATAGTTCAACCAATCCATTGTGGACCAAACGCGGGAGTCGGTAAGATTTTGCAATTGGTTGGTCGAGCTTTGTGCCTGACCGATGTAATTGAAATCCTGATTCAACCCCAGGTCCAGCGACAGCTTGGTGTTGATCAGATAGGAAGCATTGAACGCCGTCGAATAATTCTGCTGGTCGGTCTGCGCGGCGGTAGCCACGTTGGGATCAGAAGTCAGGCTAACGTTCTGCGCCGCGCTGAAGAACCAGTCGTTCCCATAGGCCGTTCCCCATCCCAAAGCCACATGATGATCCACCGTATCACGGAATCGGCGATTGGAATAAAAATTCAATGTGGGCGTGTAATCCAACGTCCAGTGCGGTCCCAGGTCGAACAGCACGCCCGGCGCCAACCGTTGCACCACGGTATCTTCCTGTTGTCCCGGCGAGGCGTTAATGCCGTTGCCATAAAGAAACTGGTAGTCCAAATGCGGACGCAGAATGACCGGGCCCCATTGAAACGGCTCGGTTTGTATTTCCGTTGCCGGCGCGTTGGCTGTAGGCGGAAAGACCTGCATGGGATTGGCATTTTGACGCTCCTGCACCGCGGCAGGCTCGGTGGGAACCGAGGTCGAAGGCGCCAAAACATCCTGGCTCCACGCCGAAGATGGAATTGCCGCAATGGCCAACAACGTTGCCGGGACGAGAGTGGCGCGTTGAATCATAAATGCCGCGCGCACAATTTCCCCAAAGCGGCCATTTCCTTCAAGGTATTTTTGGACTCCTCATGATCCGGAAGACCGTCCCAGGAAGAACGGGCCGGTTGCCATTTTTGCAGCGAACTTCTCAACGCCTCTTCAGTGGAGCGCATTCCAACGCCGGCCTGCAGCAGCTTCGTCGAGTCCAAAATGCAATAGGACCGCGGCGCCTGATCCTCCCGACGATAAAATTCCGTGTCGCTTTCCGAAAATTCAAAATCCCGATTCGGCTTGAGAATTTGACGGATCAATTCCGCGATGCGTCGGGTTGTGACCGGGCCGGGATTGACGACGTTGTAAATGCCGAAGGCCGCCCCCCGCTCCCATAAATCCAGACATGCCCGAACAAAATCATCCAGGTGCGAAAGGGAACTGATGGTATCGCAAATCCGCTCGCAACGAAGGAACTTGGAAAGCAAATTGCGCGGTTCATCGCGTTCGTTGAAAAACATCCGGGGACGCCAAACGTAATTCCGCCCCATGTTATGAATCGCCTCCTCCGCCAAAGCCTTGCTGCCGCTGTAAAAATTGCAGGGCGGACGACGAAATGAAAAATTCGGCTCGTCCCATTCCGTAAAGCCGCGGAACTGTTCCGGATGCTCTTCAAACAGACGCCGGACTTCGGGGCGATTCAGGTTGCGCTCAATCCGCATTTGTCCCCATTCGGCCGGCACTTTGGCGCCCGTGTAAATACTGCCCGAAGAAACATGGCCCCACGGTGTCTTGGTCATCAAACACACCCGGGCAATGGTCTGAGGCAGCAGCGTATTGGCACACAAGACCTCTTCGCGCTCCCGCTCACACGCGTCTTCAGTGGGATACGGCGCGTATCCGGCGGCATTGATCAAAAATTCCGGCCGAATTTTGCGCACGTAATCAAACAACACGTCAAAGTTCGTGTAATCAATAGCCCTCCGCGTCAAAGGAATGAACGACCATTTCCGCCGCCGCAACTCCGCGGAAAAAGCCTGCCCCACGTAACCGCTGGCTCCCAATAACAGGATCATCG
>DASRCU010000014.1:0-2786 GCA_035652955.1 Verrucomicrobiia bacterium
TTCCATCTGGCCGCCAACGCCGACGTGCGCTTTGGTCTGGACCATCCGGGCCGGGATTTTCAGCAAAACGCCCTCGCCACCTTCCACGTGCTCGAAGCCATGCGCCTGAACGGCGTTAAACGCCTCGCCTTCAGTTCCACCGGCAGCGTTTATGGCGAAGCCGATCAGATCCCCACGCCGGAACACGCGCCCTTTCCCATCCAAACCTCGCTCTACGGCGCCTCCAAACTGGCCGCCGAGGGATTCATCCACGCCTATTGCGAAGGCTACGGATTCGAGGGCTACATCTTCCGATTCGTTTCCATTTTGGGCGAGCGTTACACTCACGGACACGTGCTGGATTTTTACAAACAACTGCGCGCTCATCCGGAGAAATTGCGAATCCTCGGTGACGGCACGCAACGCAAATCGTATCTCTACGTCGGCGATTGTCTCCAGGCCATGCTGCACGTCATCGCGCTGGGCACGGCGCAGCGCGCCCGGCATCACGTGGAAACTTACAACCTAGGCACCGACGAATTTTGCGAGGTCAACGATTCTGTCCGCTGGATTTGCGCGGCCCTCGGCCTAAAGCCCCGGCTCGAATATGCCGGCGGCAAACGCGGCTGGATCGGCGACAACCCGTTCATTTTTCTGGATACCCAAAAAATTCGCGCCACCGGCTGGAAACCCACGCTGACCATCGAGCAGAGCGTCATCCGCACCCTGCACTGGCTGCAGCAAAATCCCTGGGTGCTTGAACGCCGATGAAACCCAACCACGGAAAATCGAAAGCCGAAAACCTCCTCCGCCAGGCCGCCGGTGCGGATGTCGCGCCCGCCCCCTCGCTGCCGGTTTCCGACTTGCGAATCTGTGTGCTCGGCCTCTGGCACCTGGGCAGCGTCACCGCCGCCTGCGCTGCCAGACATTTCGAGGTCGTCGGCCTGGATTTTGACCAGGCGAATGTGGCCCGATTAAACGCCGGTCGAGCGCCACTCCTTGAACCGGGTCTGGATGAACGGATCAGCGCCGCGCTCGCTGCCGGTCGGCTTTCCTTCACCACCGACCCCCGAATCGCCTGTCAAAATGCCGACCTCCTTTGGCTCTGTTACGACACTCCCGTGAACGACCGCGATGAATCGGACACGGCGTTCGTTCTGAAAAACCTGTCGCGCGCCCTGAAATTTCTGCCGGCCGGCGCATTGGTTTTGGTCTCCTCCCAGTTGCCGGTGGGCACCTGCGCCCGGCTCGAAAAAAAATTCCCACGGTTCCAGTTTGCCTGTTCGCCGGAAAACTTGCGGCTGGGCAGGGCCGTTGAATCCTTTGAAAACGCCCCGCGCGTCGTCGTCGGCCTCCGCCGCCCCGACCAAAAGGCGCTGTTGGAAAAATTGTTCGCCCCGTTCACGTCGCAGATTCTGTTCCTGCGCACCGAATCGGCGGAGATGGTCAAACACGCGCTGAATTCGTTTCTGGCGTTGTCCATCGCCTTCATCAACGAGGTGGCGTGCCTGTGCGAGCGCGTCGGCGCGGATGCGAAGGAAGTGTCGCTCGGCCTCAAAAGCGATCCGCGCATCGGAGCGCGGGCGTATCTGAACCCCGGCGGGGCCTTTGCCGGCGGCACGCTGGCGCGGGACGTCGTCACGCTCACGAAACTGGCCCGGGCGAGGAAAGAAAAAATTTCCGTCATCGCCGCCATCCGCTCCAGCAACGACCGGCATCGCGGCTGGGCTTTCAGAAAATTGCAATCACGTCTGGGGCCGTTGCGCGGCAAAAAAATCGCTCTGCTGGGTCTGACCTACACGCCAAACACCGATACCCTCCGGCGCAGCGCCGCGGTGGAATTATGCCGGCGACTTTTGAAAGCCGGCGCAAAGGTTTCCGCATTCGACCCGGCGGTGAAAAGTTTGCCGAAAGGTCTTTCCGGGGCGGAACTCGTGCCGGAAATTTCCGCCGCTTTGAACAAAGCCGACGCCGCCGTGGTGTGCACTGAATGGCCGCAATTCCGCCAGGCCCATTGGCCCGCGCTGGTTCCGCTTATGCAGCGGAAAATTTTTCTGGACGCCAACCGGTTTCTCGAAAACGAATTGCAAGCCCTCGCCGGCGTGGAGCATCTTTCCGTCGGGCACCGGCCATGAAACTTCAGCACGTCAACGCCCTCATCACCGGCGGCAGCCAGGGACTCGGCAAGGTCATTGCCGAACAGTTCCTGCGTGAAGGCGCCCGCGTCGTCATCTGCGCGCGCAGCGAAGCCGAATTGTTTGCCGCCCGCGACGAGCTGGCCGGAAAACATTCCGCCCGGAATGTGCTGGCCAAACCGTGCGATGTCTCGGAGGAAAAACAGGTCAACGAGCTGGTCGCCTTTGCGCTGCGCGAATGGGGCGCCTTGCACGTGCTGGTATTGAATGCGGGCGTTTACGGGCCGATGGGACCCACCGAATTGGTTCCGCTGGATGAATGGCGGCGCGCGCTGGACATCAATCTGCTCGGCGTCCTGCTGCCGTGCCGCGCGGTGATTCCGCATTTCAAAAAGGCCGGCCGCGGCAAAATCATCGTCGTCAGCGGCGGGGGCGCGACCAATCCCCTGCCCAACATCAGCGCGTATGCAGCGTCCAAAGCCGCCGTTGTTCGCCTGGCCGAGACGCTGGCTGAAGAGTTGCGGCCGTTTCATGTGGACGTCAACGCCATTGCGCCCGGCGCCCTGGCCACGCGGCTGGTGGACCAGGTTTTGGCCGCCGGCCCGGAAAAGGTCGGCGCGGCCTTTTACCAAAAGAACAAGCAATGGAAGGAAACCGGCGCCACACCGCCCG
>DASRCU010000015.1:0-2278 GCA_035652955.1 Verrucomicrobiia bacterium
GGCAGATGCCGCCCCTGCCGCCGACGTGAAAACCGGCTGGAATTTTTTTGTGCCTTGGTTTACACCGCAGTCATGCAATTCAAAGTCGCTTCCCGCTGTCTGGCCGCGTCGTTTTTTTTGGCGGCTTTGCTGAGCGCCGGCTGCCATTCGATGGCGCCGGAAAACGGCGCCGCGCCCGCGCCAACGCAAGCCGTCTTGAACGTGCGCGACTTCGGTGCCCGGGGCGATGGCCGCCATCTGGACAGCCCGGCCATTAATCGCGCCATTGCGGCGGCAGCCGCCGCCGGCGGCGGCACGGTGCTCATTCCGCCGGGCACTTATTTGTGCGGTTCAATCCATTTGACCAACAATCTCCACCTGGAAATCGCCGCGGGGGCGACCATTCTGGGCGCACCGCAGAAAATGAACGCCTACGATGAAACCGAGCCGTGGAGCGGCCAGGCGTATCAGGACGGCGGCCACACGTATTTCCACAACAGCCTCCTCTGGGGCGAGAATCTCACCAACGTCTTCATCACCGGCCAGGGGCTGATTAACGGTGGCGGCCTGGTGCGCAGTGACGGCTTGCTGGATCGCATGTGCTGGTTTGCGTTCTGGGGCAAGACCAATGCGGCGGCACTGGCTGCCAAAACGAATTATCCGCCCTGCCGCCTGGGCAACAAGGCCATCGCCCTCAAGCTCTGCCGCAACGTGCTCATTCGCGACATTACGATTTTTCACGGCGGCCATTTTGCCATCCTGGTGACCGGTTGCGACAATCTGACGGTGGACAATGTGACGATGGATACCGACCGCGATGGCATTGACATTGATTGCTGCAAGAACACGACGGTCTCCAATTGCCGGATCAATTCACCGAATGACGACGGCCTCTGCCCCAAGAGCACTTACGCCCTGGGCCGGCCGGTGATGACCGAAAATCTGACCATCGTCAATTGCCAGGTTTCCGGCTTTGAAGAAGGCACGCTGCTCGATGGCCGGATGATCCCCAGTCGCGTGGCCAACGGACGCATCAAATTCGGCACCGAATCCAGCGGCGGCTTTCGCAATTGCACCATCGCCAACTGCACCTTTCGCGCTTGCCGTGGCCTGGCGCTCGAGGAAGTGGACGGCGGCCTCATGGAAAACATCACCATCAACAACCTGACCATGATGGACACGCCCGCTTACGGCATTTACCTCACCACCGGTAAACGCGACCGCACGCCCGACCTGACCACGACCAGCCGGATGCGGAACATTTTCATTTCCAACGTTATCATGGACGGCGTCGGTCCGATGGCCGGAATCGAAATCACCGGCCTGCCGAACCAGCCGATTGACGGCGTGCGGTTGGACAACATCCGCCTCATCAGTCGCGGTGGCGGCACGGCCCGGGATGCCGCCCGTGTGCCGCCGGAATTGGGAGCGCGTTATCCCGAACCGCGCAACCTCGGCACGATGCCCGCCTACGGCCTCTATGCCCGGCACGTCAAAAATCTGGAGCTGGCCAACATCACCACCGGTTTCCAGACCAACGACCTCCGTCCCGCTCTGGTTTGCGCGGACGTGCAGGGATTGGACGTGGAACATTTCAAAGGAGAGACCGCCGAAGGGGTGGTGCCGGCGAAATTTGAAAATGTCTCCGGTCTGGCTGTTCACGATTCGCCGGCCCTTTCGCAACCCTGACCGGCGCGTTCAGGGGGCAGCCGGTTTGGTTTTCAATCGCCGCCGGCTTTCCGGCACGAACGGCTGGCGAAAGGCTTCGTCGAAATCGTAACCGTCATTGAAATCCTCGCGGCGGTCCTCCTCGGTTTTGGCCAGCAGACCGCCCTCGACCATGTTGAACACGATTTCGCCAAAGTCGCGGCAGTTCCTGACCCCCCATTCCTCGAACACCGTGATCGCCATCGGACCGAATTGCTGAAGCGCAAACTGCCGGATGCCCTCCAACAGTTCCTGCCCGCTCACATGTCGCACCTGGCCGCCGTTTTCCCGCCCGACAAGTTTTTGCGTAAAGTCCAGCGCCTCGCGCACAAAAAAATAGGCGTCGCGGTGATACCGCCGGTCCCGGTCCAGAATCCGCTCCAATACTTCGTCAAAATTGACTTCTTGCATGGTCAGGGTTTGGCCGCTTGAGCCGGTGCCGGCGCCGGCGGATGCGCGGCGCGCCAGGCTTTCACCGCCCAGCCGGTCAACAACAAGCCCAGGACGAGACCGAGCACCCATTGCTCCTGTTTCGTCAGCCATTTCACGCCGGCAATGTAGCCGGAAATGCACCGGACGGCAACGGGGCCTT
>DASRCU010000016.1:0-1346 GCA_035652955.1 Verrucomicrobiia bacterium
TCGTACCGGTCTGTGCGTCCCAAAGATAAACGCCTGAACCGCCGCCGGGGCTGTGGGCAGAATAAACGACGAAGCGGCCGTCGGACGACAGGTTCAGGCTGCGCGCCTCCGGGTCCACCGCCAGCGGGGGCATGGCATTGCTGGCAACAATGTCAGTCCCGCCGCTTTGCAGATTGTAGCGAAGGATAAAACCGTTCGTTCCAATTGACGAGGAATAATACGAGGGATAGGGGCCGTTCGAGCAGATTTCAAACGCCACAAACCGGCCATCGTCGCTGATGGCCTGATTGTAACAAAAGGCGTTGCCGCCGAAACCGGAAATGGCCCGCGCGTTGGTGCTGGCCCAGAACGTCGTGTCGGTTTGCAAATCCCGCACGTAAATTTCGTTGGTGCGGGTCACGCCCGGCACGAGATTCGTTGCCGTGCTGGAAAAAACGACGAAGCGGCCGTCGGGCGTGATTTCCGGTGCCTCCGAAGAACCCGCCAGGGAGCTACAGAAACTACTCGCGTTTCGCGGGGTGATCGTTTGTGCTCCGACACTGACAAGCACCGTCGTATTGGATTGCATGTCCCGGACAAACACGTCGGGAATGCCATTCGTGTCGTTCGGCGTAAGGTTTGACGAGGGGCTGACGAACGCCACGTAACGGCCATCCGGTGTCATCACCGCATCCCAGGCGCCACCGGCGCAGCTCAAGTAAGACGACCAGGTGCTGGAATTTGTCGGCACGTTCACCAGCCGCGTCACGCCCCGCGCGAGGTCACGCCAAAAGATGTTTTGCACGTTGTTCGTGATGCGTTGGCCGCAGTCACACCAAAAAAGGTTGACCACGTTTGTCACCAGGTCTTGAGCGGTGCTTTCAAACAAGACGAACTGGCCGTTGGTGGACAGGCCGGCAGGAAATGAATTTCCATCGCCACCGCCGGTGCCGGCGAGATTAACGCTGACCAGGGTCGTCGTTCCCTTCAGCCGGTCGCGAAGATAAACATTCGCCACTGGCGGGTTCAATCGGGGAATTCCATTGCTGCCTTTGAGGCTGGTCAGATTGTCGGCGGTGCTGGCAAAGAGCACGAAGCGTCCGTCCGAGCTGATGATGGGCGCCCAGGAATCGCCGTTCCCGTCGGGCGGCGGGATGGTCCCGGAATTCAGCGCCGTGACCCCTTGCAGCGCAGCGGACGTGGAAAAAGGCAGCGAGACGACCAGAAAAATCAGCGCCCCGCCCCCCGCGGTCGAAAACCGGGTTTTCATAGGGCTTCCTGTCAATTAAAAACCCTTGTCATTAAAATGCAACCCCAAAATGAAAAATCTTTACAAGCGGATTGGATGGATTTATGGTAACCGAGTT
>DASRCU010000017.1:0-15869 GCA_035652955.1 Verrucomicrobiia bacterium
TGGGCGATTACTGGATGTTCGGCGGCATTTTTCGGCCCGTTTATCTGAAGGCGGTGCCGCCGCAATTCATCGAGCGCGTGGCGATTGACGCGGAAGCCAATGGCGATTTTTCGATGGACGTTTTCCTCAACGGCGTGACGAACGCCGACCGGGTGGAGGCGCAAATCCAGACGCTCGACGGGAAAAACGTCGGCGCGCCGTTTCACACCGCCCTTTCCGCGCAAACCGAAATGGCCACTCTGAACACCCAAATTGCCTCGCCCCGGCTCTGGTCCGCCGAAACGCCCAACCTCTACCGGGTCGTTGTCCGGCTCCAGCGGAATGGCCGGGTGCTCCATGAAATTTCCCGGCGCTTCGGCTTCCGCACGTTTGAAGTGCGCGATGGCGACGGACTTTATTTGAACGGCCGGCGCATTATTTTGAAAGGCTGCGACCGTCATTCCTTCTGGCCGGATTCCGGCCGCTGTTTGAGCGACGCCATCCAACGCCTCGACATCCAGACCATGAAAGCCATGAACATGAACGCCGTCCGCATGTCGCATTACCCGCCGGATGCGGATTTTCTGGATCGCTGTGATGAGCTGGGGCTTTACGTGTTGGACGAATTGGCCGGCTGGCATCACTTTTACGACACGGCAACCGGCACCAATCTCGTCCGCGAAATGGTCACGCGCGACGTGAATCATCCGTGCATTTTGTTCTGGGACAACGGCAATGAAGGCGGCTTCAACACCAACCTTGACCGGGTTTTTGATCAATACGATCCGCAGCGCCGCCGCGTGCTGCATCCGTGGGCGCCCTTTGACGGCCTGAACACCGCGCATTATCTGCCTTACGATTTCGCCCAACTCGCCTGCGAAGGCTGGCCGATTACCTTCCACAAAAACCACTATTTCGCCGACACGAACTCACCACAAAAGTGGATTTACCTGCCCACGGAATTTTTGCACGGCCTGTACGACGGCGGCGCCGGGGCGGGCCTGGCCGACTATTGGAAGCTGATGTCGCGCAGCCCCTGCATCGGCGGCGGGTTCATCTGGGCGTTTCTGGATGAAGGCGTGCGGAACCCGTTCACGGGAAAAATTGACGTGGCCGGCAACCAAGCACCCGATGGCATCGTCGGACCGTACCGCCAGCGCGAAGCCAGCTTTTACTCCATCCGGCAAATCTGGTCGCCGATTCAAATTCTCGAAACCCATTTGCCGGAGAATTTTGACGGCACGCTGACCGTGGAAAACGACTTCAGCTTCACCGACGCCCGCCAATGCCGGTTTGCCTGGCAGCTTCGCCAATTTGTCCCGCCGGACCGGAATGGAAATTTCAAAATCCTGGCAGAGGGAGAAGCCGGGCCGCCGGAAATTCCGCCCGGACAAACGGGCTTGCTCAAAATCAAGCTGCCCCCTGCCGAAAAAAATGCCGACGCGCTGGCCTTGCGCGTGAGCGATCCCCAGGGCCGCGAGTTGTGGACTTATGTCTGGCCGTTAAAACAGCGTGATCCTTTGCCGGCGAATGTCGGCATCGTCGCCCGGGCGGATCATTTCGGCGAATCCCAAAGCGCCGTAGTAACCTTGAAATCCAAAGGCCTGATGGTGCGCCTCGACGGCCAAACCGGGGAACTGCTGGAGGTGGAACGCGACGGCAAAAAGTTTTCTCTGACCAGCGGCCCGCGCGCGGTGCCAGCCACGGCCGCCCTCAAAAAGGTTTCCTGGCAATTACGCGCCGACGGCTGGCTGCAATGCGATTACACTTACACCGCCGAAGGCCCGCACGATTACTTCGGCGTTGCTTTTGATTATCCGGAAAAATCGGTGAAGGCCAAGCGCTGGTTGGGCGACGGCCCGTATCGCGTCTGGCAGAATCGCCTGACCGGCGTCACGCCCGGTGTCTGGAAGAATGATTACAACAACACCATCACCGGCTGGCGCGACTGGATTTATCCCGAATTCAAGGGCTGCTTTGCCCACGTCCGCTGGCTGCAACTGGAAACCACCGAGGGCCAAATCACAGTTGTGCCGGAAGGCGCTCGCTTTGTGCAGGTGCTTACCCCGGAATTTCCGCCGAAAGAACTGGCCGGCCACACCATTCCGCCCTTGCCCAAATGCGGTCTCGGTTTTTTGGACGCCATTCCGGCCATCGGCAGCAAATTCAACGCGCCAGAAGCCGGCGGCCCGTCCGGCCAGCGCGCCGTCGCGCACGGCGAATATCATGGCCGCGTGAGCTTTTATTTTGGCCGATGGCCGTGACGCTGCTGTTTCGATGGGGAATCGCGTTTTTCGCAAATCAAATGGCATTTTTGCGATTCCCTGTTTTGTCCAGATGCCGTTGTTTTGCAGCCGCCCAAACATGAATGTCCGGGAAATTTTCGGGTCTTTGTTGGCCCTGTTTGCATTGGCGCTGTTTTCGGCGCGCGGCGCGGAAACGAATTCGCTCAAATTGTGGTTTGCGCAGCCGGCGGAAAAATGGACCGACGCCCTGCCCATCGGCAACGGCCGGATGGGCGCGATGATTTTCGGCCGTGTGCCGGACGAACGCGTTCAGTTCAACGAAGACACGCTTTGGACGGGCCGGCCGCACGATTATGTGCGCGCCGGTGCCCGCGAACAGTTGCCGAAAATCCGCCAGCTCCTCTTCGCCGGAAAAGTCAAGGAAGCCGAGCAACTGGCCAGGGAAAAATTTCTGAGCGATCCCGTCCGACAAAAAGCCTACCAGCCGTTCGGTGAACTGCATTTCCATTTCCTCGGCCAAACAAACGTCACCGATTACCGGCGCGAACTGGATTTGAATTCGGCCATCGCTCGCGTGATCTATCGCGCGGACGGCGTGACCTACACGCGCGAGGCATTTGCCAGTTATCCTGACCACGTCATCGTCCTGCGTTTCACGGCGGATCAGCCCGGCCAAATTGGCTTTACGCTCACCCTGGACAGCCCGCAGACCAATTCCCAAACCCGCGCCATCGCACTGGACACCCTCGTCCTCGCCGGCCAAGTGGAAACCGGTGGTCTGAAATTTGAATCGCGCGTCCGGGTAACGACCGAGGGCGGAACGGTGCGGACGAATGGAGATACCCTTTCCGTGGAGCACGCCGACTCAGCCACGGTGCTACTGGTCGCCGCCACCAGCTTCAGAAATTTCCAGGACATCGGCGCCAATCCCGATGCGCGTTGTGCCCGCGCACTCGCCGCCCTCGCCGGGCGGGATTACCCCGCCCTGCTCGCCCGCCACGAGGCTGATTACCAAAAACTTTTTGATCGGCTGACGTTGAATCTGGGCCGCACCGACCGCGCGGATTTGCCGACTGACGAGCGCCTGAAACGCGTGCAGGAATCCGGTTTGGCGGGCGACCCGGCACTGGCGGCGTTGTATTTTCAATTCGGCCGCTACCTGCTGATCGCCAGCAGCCGTCCCGGCGGCCAACCGGCCAATTTGCAGGGCATTTGGAACGACCAGCTCGACCCGCCGTGGGAAAGCAAATGGACGCTGAACATCAATTGCGAAATGAACTATTGGCCCGCCGAAGTCTGTAACTTGAGCGAATGCGCTCTGCCGTTGTTCGCGATGATTAACGACCTGACCGTCAGCGGCGCACGAACCGCTCGCGAACAATACGGCTGCCGCGGCTGGGTGGTGCATCACAACACCGACCTCTGGCGCGGCTCGGCGCCCATTAACGGCATTGACGGCATCTGGCCCACCGGCGGCGCCTGGCTGTGTGATCACCTCTGGGAACATTACCTCTTCACCGACGACAGGAAATTTCTCGCCCGCGTTTATCCGGAGCTGAAGTCAGCCTCCCAATTCTTCGTGGACTTCCTGGTCAAAGATCCCAAAACCGGCTGGCTCGTGACCTGTCCATCCTATTCGCCGGAACAGGGCGACCTGTGCTATGGCCCGACGATGGATAATCAGCTCATCCGCGCCCTGTTCAACGAGACAATCGCCGCCGCGAAAATTCTCGGACGCGACCGGGCTTTTTCCGCAAAACTGGCTCGAATGCGCGACCAGCTCCCGCCCAATCAGGTCGGCCGATACGGCCAGCTTCAGGAATGGCTCGACGACATTGACCGGCCGAACAACCAGCATCGCCATATGTCGCCGCTGTGGGCGTTGTATCCGGGCGCGGACATTTCGCCGGCGGACCCGAAAATCTGGAATGCCGCCAAGGTCTTGCTCAAATGGCGCGGTGACGGCAGCACCGGCTGGAGTTACGCCTGGCGCATCGCCCTCTGGTCACGCGTTGGCAACGGCGAGTTTGCTTACCGGCAGCTCAACCTGCTGTTCCAGCGCAAAACGCTGCCGAATTTGTTCGACCTCTGCGGACCGTTCCAAATTGACGGCAATTTTGGCGCCACTGCCGGCATCGCCGAAATGCTCTTGCAAAGTCAATGGACCAAAACCGAAACGGGAAACGTGGAAGCCGGAAAGCCGGAAACAAAAGTGCGAATTTTGAATTTGCTGCCGGCTCTGCCCCGGGAATGGCCAACCGGCTCGGCCACCGGCCTGTGCGCCCGGGGCGGCTTCGTGGTGGACCTGGACTGGAAGGACGGCGCCTTGACGCGCGCGGTCATTCACTCCCGCCTCGGCGGCTCCTGCCTCTTGCGTTACGGCGGGCGCGACGTCGAATTGCAAACCCGGCCCGGCGGGCAATACCTGTTCCAGGGGAACTGAGCAGCCGTAAAGGTTGGCCGCCAGGGAACTTGTCAAGCTGAATTCGCAGCAACGGCCGGGGCGTTGATTTTGGGCACCAGCAGTTGCAGCGCGATCAACGAAAGCACATACATCCCGGAGAAATAGGCAAAGACCCACATGTAATTGCCGGTCCTCTGGACTATCAGGCCGGTCAGGTCGTTGACCAGCGCGCCGGTAAAATAACACACAAATCCGCCCAGCCCAACCACCGAGCTGACGGCCTGTTTCGGCATTGTGTCCGAGACCACGCTGTAAAGATTGGAGGTCCAGCCCTGATGCGCCGCGCCCGCCAGGCCGACAATCCCCACGGCCAGGCCGACGCTGCCGGCGAATGGCGCGAGAAAAACCGGGATGACCGCCAGGGCGCTGATCAGGAGCGCCGTCTTGCGCGCCGCGTTCAGACTCCAGGCGCGATTGAGCAAAACCTCCGCCAGCCATCCGCCCGCCACGCCCCCCACCGCGGCGATGATGAAAAAGGCTCCCGTCCACCAGCCGATGGTCTGAAGCGGCAGATGAAATTTTTTGTCCAGGAAATCCGGCAGGAAGAATTGATAAAATCCCCAAGCCGGTCCGGCCCAAATGCTGGCCAGCACAAATGCCCACACGCCGCGGCTGCGCAGCAACCACCGCCAGGGCACTTTCGCCGTCGACTCCGTGGCGGGTGGCTGGTCGGCCTGGATGTAGGCGCGTTCCGCTGCCGACAATCGGCGGTGCCGTTCCGGCGATTCATAAATGGCCCACCACGCCGCCACCCACAGCAGCCCGGCCGCGCCGGTCAGATAAAACGTTGTTTGCCAGCCCAGGTGACGAAAAATCCACGGCACCAGAATCGGGCAAAGAACGGCCCCGACATTGGAACCCATGTTGAACCAGCCGGTGGCCAGGGCGCGTTCCTTGACGGGAAACCATTCGGCCACCGTTTTGATGGCCGCGGGGAAATTCCCGCCTTCGGCCAGTCCCAGCCCCACGCGCGCCAGCATGAACCCCATCGCCGTCATCGGCATCGCCAGCGTGGTCCAGACCACGCCTTTTTCCGCAAACGAAAACCAGGGATATTCCATCCGCCATTGCCGCTCGATCCCGATTCGGCCGCACAAGCCGTGCGCCATGGCCGCCAGGCTCCAGCACAGAACGAACAGCGACAGGCCGCGTCTGACGCCGAGGCGGTCCATCACCCGCCCGCCAATCAAATAGCCGAACGCGTAGGCGAGGGAAAATGCGGCGGCAATATGGCCGTAATCGCTGTCGTTCCAGCCCAGTTGCGCGCTCAGTGGCCCCTTCAAAATCCCGATGATCAGCCGGTCCACGTAATTCACCGCCACCGAGAAAAACAGCAGCGCGCAAATCACCCAGCGAAAATTCCCGGTGGATTTCATGGCGTGTTGCCCGTCAAATGAATGCGCATCGCGTTGGTAATGAAATTTTCGCCGGCGGCGGGGGGAAACCGGCAATGGGCAATCGTCACGTCTGTGACCGGCGCCGCGGCGGACAGGCCTTCAATGAAAATCGGTTGCCGGAGCAGTTCCTCAAATTGACAGTCGCGGATGTCAATGTCGCGTACGATGGGAATGTGCCGCCCGTTCGGGTTTTTGGAATAGTTCATCGTCAGATGAATGCCCGTGCGCGCCTTTTTCACCAGGCAGTCGCGAATGTAAACGTCGCGGATGAACCCGCCGCGCGTCGAATCGGTTTTGAAACGGAAGGCCATGTCCAGGTCCGGACTGTCAAATTCGCAGTTTTCGACAAACACGTTCCGGATGCCGCCGGCGGTTTCGCTGCCCACCGTCACCCCGCCATGCCCGGCCTTGAACAGACAATGACGGATGACGATGTCTTCGCTCGGCAAATTCACGCGCCGGCCGTCATGATCGCGTCCGGCCTTGATGGCAATGCAATCGTCGCCGGTGTCAAAGGTGCAGTTCTCAATCAGCACCTCCCGCGACGAATCCGGGTCGCAGCCGTCGTTGTTTTTGCCGTGCGACGCAATGCGCACGCCGCGCACCGTGACATTGGTGCAGTAGAGCGGTTGGATTTCCCACGCGGGCGAATCCACGATGCGCACCCCCTCCAGCAAGACATTCCGGCAGCGTGCCAGGACAATGAAATTGGGACGGATAAAATGGCCGGGACCGAAAATCCGCCGGGCGACGGGAACGTCCTGGTTGCCCATTTGGATTAACCTTTCCACGTCCGGTTTGGAGCGGGCGACGAAGTCTGGCCAAACCGAGCGGCTGGCCTGGCCGTCGAGCGTGCCCTCGCCGGTCACGGCGATGTTTGTCTGGCCCAAGGCGTAAATAAACGGCGAATAATTCATGCATTCGGCCACATCGCGAACGAAAACAACCGGCAGGAACCGGTTCGGATCGGTGCTGAACAGAATCGTCGCGCCGGCCTCCAGATGCAGATTCACCCCGCTTTGCAAATGAATGGCGCCGGTCAGAAATTTTCCCGGCGGCACGACCACCCGGCCGCCGCCGGCACTGTGGCAGGCGGCAATGGCTTTGCGAAACGCCTCCGTGCAATCGTGCGTGCCGTCGCCCACGGCGCCGAAACGGGTGACAAGGAATTCGCGGGTGGGAAATTGCGGCGGCGTGATGCGCGCCAGAATCCGGGGAACCTCCGCCCAGGCCGCCGGCGGAGCCGCAACTTCGCCGGCCGCTGCACTCCGGGCGCCCAGCCACCCGGTGACCAGCAACGCCGCGCCGGCAAAAATGGAGAGTCGGTGGTGCATGAGCCGGATTTTAACCGGCGGCGCGAAATTCGAGAACGAAGAATTTGGGCAATTCGCCCTGAAATAAATGCGCCGCGAACTCAGGCTTGAAAAATAGCGCGGCGCTGCTGAAAGTGAACATGATGCGCCAAACTCCACCCCGCGTCCTGCTGGCTCTGGGCTGGTACGATTACCGGCTGCACCGCGGCATCGAACAATACGCCCAGGAACACCGCTGGCATTTGTGCGCCGACGTCACGCGGGAGAAAATCATCCCGTGGGGTTGGGACGGCGACGGCATCCTCGCCTGGCTGGGCGCCGGGGATGAGCTGGCGGAATTTGTCCGAACCGCCCAAAAGCCCACCGTGGATTTCAGTTTTCGGCGGCCGGAATTGAAATTTCCGCGCGTGTTGGTGGATCACGCCGCCGTCGCGCGGCTGGCGGCGGAACATTTTCTGGCGCGAGGTTTCCGTCATTTTGCGTATTACAGCGACGCCGACAACTGGGCGTTTGAGGAGACCGGTCGCGGATTTGTCGCCGCGCTGGAAGCTGCCGGCCGGTCATGCGTCTGGCTGCGCTGGCATCGCTCGCCAGACTTCACCGCAGGCCGTCTGCAATGGCAACGCAAACGCCGCTGGCTCGCCGCCGCACTGAAATCCCTCCCCCAACCGCTGGCGGTCTTCACTGCCAACGACCCTCACGCGCTGGAAGTGCTTGAAAGTTGCGAGCGCGCCGGATTGCCCGTGCCGGAAGCCGTCAGCCTCATCGGCGTGGATAACAGCCTGCTGGCCGTCGAAGCAATGGACACGCCCATTTCGAGCGTGGACACAAACCTGGAAATGGTCGGGTATCGCGGCGCCGCCTGCCTGGACCGTTTGATGTCCGGCCAATTCCTGCCGCCCCAACCCGTGCGCATTCCGCCGCGCGCCCTGATAACCCGGCGCAGCAGCGACGCCTGGGCGGTGAACCATCCGGGCGTCGCCCGCTGTCTGAAGTTCATCCGGGAAAACTTCGCCCGGCCCATCGGCGTGGAGGACCTGGCCTCCGCCGCGGGAATGTCGCGGCGCGGATTGCACGATGCCTTTTTGCAACACATCGGCTGGGGACCGGGCGAAGAACTGCATCGTGTCCGCATCCATCGAGCCAGGGAATTGCTGGCCAACCCCGAGCACAAAGTTGAATTCATCGCCGGACAGTGCGGATTTCACAACACAAATAGTTTTGGGGTGGCGTTCAAAAAGGCCGTGGGGCTGGCCCCCAAACAATATCGTGCCCTGGTCTGCCATCGGGCTTGAGCCAACTGCCGCGAAAGTTCGCTTTGCCGGCGCGCCCGATTCTGGTAACGTAGCGCTCGTCGGGCGCTTGGCGCAGTGGCTAGCGCGTCTCGTTTACACCGAGCAGGTCGCAGGTTCGAATCCTGCAGCGCCCACCAAAACTTGCCGGGGAAGCGCACGGGTCAACGGCTTTCTGTTTGAAACTCCGCCACCAGCGGCCGATGGTCTGAGGCCGTCCCCCAGCCCGCCAGTGCCAAAACGTAAGTTCCATTCGTCCGCCAGAATCGGGTCAGGGCCGGGCTGATCAAAATGTAATCAATGCGGCTGTAAGTATCCTCCTCCCCATAATAATGGGTCCAGGTGACGGCCCGTAGTGCCCCGGATGACATTTGTTCCGCTGCGCCGTCGCCGCGACGTTCTGCCGGCCGCGTGTCCGTCAGCCTGAATTTGCCGTGTCCGATGATGGTGCGGACCGGCTCGGAATTTTTCACGTCGTTGAAATCTCCCAGAACAATCAGTTTCGCGTCGGGCGCCGCATGAAAATGTTCGTCCACAAGGCGGCGGAGAATTTTTGCTTCTTCGAGCCGTTCCAGCGCTTCGTCGGTTGATGGGACGGCGCGACGCGATTTGAGGTGCGCGGCGATGAGAGTGAACGTGAAATCCGGCGCGGCCTGAATGTCCACCTCGGCAAATCCCCGCTCCACGCGAAGGCGTTTTCCATCCAGGAGAAATGTTTCGCGCGTGTGCGGCCGGCGCGCGACGATGGGCAGCCGGCTCAAGACAGCAATGTGAATGTTGGTATCGGCGCCTTCAATCCATTCCCGGAACGGAAAGCTTTCCCCTTCGGCCTGGAGGGACGCACACAATTCCTGCAGCGCGTTGGTCGTGCCCATTTCCTCCAGCGCGAGCACGTCGGGATGCAGCGCACGGATGCTTTCGCGAACTTTTGCGCGGGATGCGGCGGATTTGGCGTATCGGTGCGTCGCCGTCGGCTGGTCCAGATAATTTTCGACATTGTAAGTGGCCACGCGAAAGATGTCGCCGGGGCTGGAAGGGACAAAAAGGAGCGCGACGGTCAGAAAAGCGAAGCGGCCGGGGGCTTTCATGACCAGACGAAGGTTGCCGGGCGACGGCGGATTTTCAAGAATTTTTCCGGGAACGTTTTGCCAAATCCCGCAAAGCTGCTATGGTTCTGTCATGATCAAATTCAGCTTGAACGGAGCGGCCGCAGGTGCGGCCGGAACGAGGAAGGCGCCGCGGAAACTTCATGACATGCAGAGCCGCCGCGATCACCGCGAATTACCCATCAACAAGGTCGGCGTGCGCGGCCTGCGGTTCCCCATCCAGGTGCGCGACAAGGCGCACAGCGTGCAAAACACCGTGGCCACCATCGGCATGTTTGTGGATTTACCCAAGGAATTCAAAGGCACGCACATGAGCCGCTTTATCGAAGTGCTCAACGCCCACGGCAACATTATCCACGTGGAAAACATCCCCGACATCCTCCGCGCACTGCAAAAAAAGCTGAACGCGTCCACCTCGCACCTGGAAGTGGAGTTTCCGTATTTCATGGTCAAACGCTCGCCGGTTTCGCAAGGGGAAAGCTTGATGGACTACGTGGCGCGGTTTGACGCTGCCGCCATCAACGGCAAGATTGATTTTGTATTGACGGTGCGGGCGCACGTGACGACGCTTTGTCCCTGCTCCAAGGCCATTGCCCGATACGGCGCCCACAATCAACGCGGCCTGGTCACCGTCGCCCTGCGTTTCAGCCGGACGGTCTGGATCGAAGACGTGGTGGCCATCATCGAATCCTCAGCCAGCTCCGAGCTTTACGCCCTGCTCAAGCGTCAGGACGAAAAGTACGTCACAGAGCGGGCCTATGAAAATCCCGTGTTCGTCGAAGATTTGGTGCGCAACGTGGCGCTCCAGCTCAATGCCCACCCCCTGGTCACCTGGTACAAAGTCGAAGCGGAAAATTTCGAGAGCATCCACAACCACAACGCCTACGCGTGCATCGAGAAAAGATGACCAGCACCCGCCTTCCCGGGCGAAGACAGCGTCGTCAGGAAGCGGGACGAGCGACTCCGTCTTTCAGAAAACCCCCGCGGCGCGGCGCAATTTTTGCGTATCCCAACGGTCGGCGGTTTCGGATTGAAAACCGAAGCCGCGCCGATAAACTTCCCGTCCTGGTTCGGGGCGTAGCGTAGCCCGGCTAGCGCGCTTGCTTGGGGTGCAAGAGGTCGCGGGTTCAAATCCCGCCGCCCCGACCAGTTCTTCATTCGTTGCATCGGCGACCTCTGGCTGGCCTGTGACGGGAAATTTAGCGCGCATCGCGCGCCAGCCTTCACCTGAAAGCGGGTTCCAAGACGGTCAGCGCCGAACCGTTTGTTGTCCTTGCCCGTTCGTTGCTATTGTCGGAGCATCGTTCTGATTTGACGGTACCCCACCAGCTTGCGCCGCTGCTCGTCCCAGAGACGGAAGCTGAACGATTTGAAGCTGGAAAACAGCGTGAGGGGCTTGACGGTCTGAAACAGCGGCTCGGCCTGGTGACATTTTTCCAGATGGTAATTCGGAATCCGCGGGCTGAGATGATGGATGTGATGAAATCCGATGTTGCCGGAAAACCATTGCAGCACTTTGGGCAGTTTGTAGAACGAACTGCCCTTCAACGCCGCCGTAGCGTAGTCCCATTCATCCTTGCGTTCCCAATAAACTCCCTCGAACTGGTGTTGCACATAGAACAACCACACCCCCGCCGAACCGGCCACCATCACCACCGTCAACTGAAGGATCAGGTAAGCCTGGAGACCGAAGATCCAGATCAGCCCGGCCGCGATGGCCCCCACCGTGAGATTGGTCCAATACACCGAGTAACGTTCGCGCACAGGCGCCTGGAGCGAGGGCACCCGCTGTTTGAGCAGAAACAGGAACAGCGGCGCCAACACAAACAGCACCACCGGATTGCGCGCCAGCCGATAGGCGAAACGTTTCCAGCGCGACGCTTCCAGATATTCCTGCACGGTCAGCGTCCACACATCGCCCGTGCCGCGCCGATCCAAATCGCCCGCACTGGCGTGATGGATCGCGTGTTCCCAACGCCAATGATAGAACGGCGTGAAAGTCAATGCCCCGGTGATGGCGCCTAAAGTATGATTGGCAGCCGTTGATTCGAAAAACGAGCCGTGTCCGCAGTCGTGAAAGATGACAAACACCCGCACCAGGAATGCGCCGGCCAGAATCGCCAGCGGCACGGTCAGCCACCAGGAAATCGCCAGACTCAAATACATCAAATACCAGAGCGCCGCGTAAGGCAGCAGCGTGTTCGCCACTTGCCAAAGCGCCCGCCCCGATGACGGCCGTTGGTAGCGGGCAACTATCGGTTTCCAGTTCGGAACGCCCAGCGGAACAGGTGACGGATCAGGAGACGAGTTGGATGACGGAGTCATATTCATTTACTGACACTGTACCTCTTCTCAAAGAAGCCGCCCAATACTTTGTCGGCATGGCGCCGATAGCCTGCAGCTATGAACCCGGAACAAACAGGCAGCCGTGTCAATAGAAAAATAGGAAAAACGACGCAGATCCTTTTCTCTGTTGGCGTTGACTGCCTGGACTTCGCAATAAGCCTCGCCGAACAGATTCAACGCAAGAGAGCAGCCTTTTGTTTTACAATCTCAATGTATTGAGCCAAAGCCTTGGAGTGGTTCTCCCGGTGCCACGCCATCCAGTAGTCCGCCTTTACCGCCGGAATCAGCGGGCGAAAAACCACGCCCGGATGAGGCAGATTTCTGATCTGCTCGCGCGCCAGCGTCACCCCCAAACCTTCAGCCACAAAGGTCATGAGGCCGGATTCCAACTCCACGTCCTGCAAAATTCTCGGGGCAAAGCCCGCCTGCTGACACAGGCCGGTCAGCCAGTCCCGCGAACCGGGATGCGTCTGTTCGGACATTGCCACAAAAAACAACGGTTTAAGATCCCGCGCCAAAATTTTGCTCTTTTTGGCCAGCGGATGACGGGCCGGCAAAACAGCGACCACCTTGTGCCGGGCCACACACTCCCAGTTCAGCGCCGCCAGGTTCCTGTTCATGGCCGCAGGACGCAAACCCACAAATCCCAAATCAATCTTCCTTGCTTCCAGGGCACGAAGCTGCTCCGACGGGCACATGTCGAACAAGTTCACCGCTATTTCGGGACAGCTTTGATAAAACGTCGCCAGCGTTGCCGGCAGGAGATCGAAATTGAATTTGAACAGATAGCCAAGGTTCAACCGGCCGGATTCCCCCCGGCTGAGCCGCCGAACGGCCTTTACACTTTCCAGACTCAACGCCAACATCCGTCGGGCATCCACCAGAAAGCTTTTTCCTTCCTCCGTCAACGCGACACGATTTTTCGTCCGCTCCAGCAGGCGCACGCCCAATTCTTCCTCCAAATTGCGAATCTGGCGGGTCAGCGAAGGTTGCGCCAGACGTAGTTTTTCGGCCGCCCGGGTGAAGTTTAACTCCTCGGCCACAGCTACAAAGTAGCGAAGATGACGCAATTCCATAACTCAACTCCAGTGTAACAATCCATCCTCCATCTGACAAACTGGAATGCGCCGGGACAGCCGAAATGCGGCCAGAAAACGATGGACGCCTTTTGTCCAACGCTGGGGAGCATGGCAACCCGGAAACGAAGTATCGGCATGTCGCCCGTTTTCGCCTTGTTGACTTAATGAAACTCGTCGTCGCAAGCAAAGTTGCGCTCGCCGGCGAGCGGCGCTGTCATCGCCCGAGGCGGGGTTGGTGTCTCGTAGAAAATTTGGGGTTTCAAACCAGTGCAACTGCTATGCGCCTCGCTGCCGTCAGCCTGGCGCTCCGCTGTTACGTCCGCTCACTTGTCTCGCAAGGTGTGTAGCATCCAGAGGCTAATTTCCCCCATTCTTCACGCAACTTTATGGCGATGGAGCGCTGGTAGCAGCGGAACTTGAATCATTTGCCGCTGCCGCTTCCACTTCCTGGCGAATCTTGTTAATGTCCTCGCCTTTGAACCTATTGCAACCGGTCATCACAAGCTGGTGAAGATCATCACGAGACACGATTTGCTTTCCACTCACGCCGTCCAATGCCTTGACGAAGATGTCTTGCCCGTCTGTTTTGAGCGAATAAATTACTAATACGCCAACTATATCAAGGCGGACAACTCCGCTCGATTTGGAATGCTTCAACGCAAATAGTTGAGGAAGGATGTTGTGAACGACATCCAATTGATCGCTCTTCAAAGCGGCGAAAGCGAGAGGCGCATAACTACCGTCATCGCCCAGTCGCGCCGAATTTGTCAGCGCCGCAACAGCGGCGCTGTAGTTACCCATGCCGAGATTAGCACCACCTAAAATTTTCCAGCCATGCCAGTCATTGGAGTAAACCAAAATATAATCTGCTGCGAGCTTTGCCGCGTCCTGGTAATCATCAGCGGCAGCAAAACACCGGCTGATAGGCAATTTCATTTTTACCGTGACTGAATTCGGGTGCGACAAGTAGTAGCTTACAAGTTTTTGGTCGGGTTCTGTCTTGCCGTTTTGAGTCAAATCATCTAACGTTATTTTCCCATTTTCATACTGGTTCAATTTCTGGCTCACCTCAACCACATCGTTACTGTTCAGAGGAACAGCAGTGAAGTCACCGCCCGACAAACCGGGAATCAGCCCGAAGATTGCTAGGCTTAACAAGCCAGTTCTTTTCATAATTAAAATGAAAACGTTACACTGCTGACTCATTGGGTTGAGGGTTGAGGAGTAAAAAAATGTTGGCTTGCGGGTTTGGGCCCTGCCACAAGGTAAGGCATGAAAAAGCAAAACCACCAGCCAACCGCCAGCAAGTTCTCCGTTCTCCGCCAGCTTGGCAATCTGATTCCGCCGCACCAGGTGCCCAAACTGGCCCGCCACACCGGCGTCGAAAACCGATGGCGCGTTTTCTCGCCCTGGAGCCAGGTCGTCAGTTTGCTTTATGCCCAACTGACTCACAGCCTCGGTCTCAACGACGTGTGTGACGCCCTGCGCCTTCACTCCGGCCCCTTGTCGGCGTTGCGCGCCGCCACCGCCCCGCCCAAGAACACGCTCTCCCACGCCAACCGCACCCGCGATCCCAAAATGGCCGAGCAACTCTTCTGGGCTGTGCTGGATCATTTGCAAACGCTCCAGCCTGCCTTCGCCGGCCATCACACGCCACGCTTCGCTTTTCGTTTCACCCAGCGCCTCATTCATGTCGTGGACACCACCACCATTGCGCTCATGGCCCGTTCGCTGGATTGGGCCAAACATCGCCGGCGCTGGGTGGCCGTCTGCAAAGAGCGGCCGCCAAGTGCCATCTCCGCCTGGACCTGCAAACCTTCCTGCCCCGCTGCGCCATCGTGGACTCCGTCGCCGAACATGAAACCCAACGGGCCCGCGAGCTGTGCGCCAATATCCACGCGGGAGAAATCGTCATCTTCGACAAGGCCTATGTGGACTTCGCCCATCTGGCCGATCTCGCGGCCCGCCAGGTCTTTTGGGTCACACGCCCCAGGGACAACCTCCAGTGCCGCCTCGTCCGCAAGTTCCAAGCCGGCACCCAAGGCAACATCCTGCGCGACGACTGGATCGTTTTGACCAACCCGCCGGTGCAAAAAGTCTATCCTGTCCAACTGCGCCGCCTCACCGCCAGGGTCGCAGTGGACGGCGAACTCCGCGAAATGGTGTTCCTGACCAACCACATCACCGGGAGCGCCCAGACCATCGCCGACCTCTATCGCTGCCGCTGGTCCATCGAAGTCTTCTTCAAGGAACTCAAACAAACCCTCCAACTGACCGACTTGCTGGGCCACAGCGAGCGGGCCGCCAAATGGCAGGTCTGGACCGCCTTGCTGGCCTATGTCCTGTTGCGCTTCGCGCCCATCTGGGACAGTGGAGCCACAGCTTCACCTGCCTGTGCGTCGCACACAGACAGGCCCGGCTCTTTGCCCTGATCCGCTCAGCCCTCTGGCAACACTGGGAACTGCGGAGCCTCCTGGAAAGCTGTGGGACAGCCCAAGGCGGCGGACGCTTTCCGGGCACGCCACAACAGGCCTATTGGGCAGGCTTTGACTGATCCGGTGGGACAGCCGCTCCGCCACAACCATGAATTCTTAAACCGCTTTGTCATTTTCCATCTGGCTCTTCAGGACATTCCGCGCAAAATCGC
>DASRCU010000018.1:0-9049 GCA_035652955.1 Verrucomicrobiia bacterium
GCCGATGGATTGCACGTCCACCGGACAATGCCCGGCGCTTTGCGCCCCGTCCACCAGGGTAACGATGCCCCGTTTCCGCGCGCGGGCGCAAAGGTCGGCGACGGGGTTGACCGTGCCGAGCGAATTGGAAATGTGGACCATCGAGAATATTTTCACCGGCGGCGCCAGCAGGGAATCGAGGTTGGATAAATCCAGCAGGCCTTCGTCGCCGGTGACGGGCACGTAGGCAATTTTCGCGCCGGTGCGCTGAGCCACCAGTTGCCATGGCACCAGGTTGCTGTGATGTTCCATTTCCGTGAGCAGGATCACGTCACCGGCTTTCAGGTTCGCTGTGCCCCAGGAGTGGGCGACCAGATTGATGCTTTCGGTGGTGCCGCGTGTGAAGACGATTTCGTCGGCGGAGCGGGCGTTGATGAATTTGGCCGCGCGGGCGCGGGCGGCTTCGTAAGCGGCGGTGGCGCGGTTGCTCAATTCGTGGATGCCGCGGTGAACGTTGGCGTTGTCGCGCTCGTAATAATGCCGCAGCGCGTCAATGACCACGCGCGGTTTCTGCGAAGTGGCGGCGTTGTCGAAATAAATCAGCGGCCGGCCGTGAACCTGCTGATCCAGAATGGGGAAGTCCCTGCGCAGCGCGGCCCAGTCAATGGTTTGGGAATCGGTCATGTTAAAAGCATAAAAACGCGGAGGAAATTTCCTTTCAAAACTTCGCGGTTCCTTGCCCGTTCGCGAAGTCGTTGGGTTACATCAGCCCCAGTTGCAGTTTGGCGGCCTCGCTCATCATGCTCTGATTCCACGGCGGATCCCAGACCAATTCGACATTCGCCTCGTCAATCGGCTCCAGGGAGAGCAGTTTGTTCTGGACGTCCTGAGCCAGCACCGGTCCCATGCCGCAGCCGGGCGCCGTCAAGGTCATTTTCACATTGGCCTGGAAACGGTTTTCTCCCACGGGCGTCAGATGACAATCGTAAATCAGGCCCAGGTCCACAATGTTGACGGGAATTTCCGGATCGTAACAGGTCTTGAGCACCTCCCAGATCTGCTTCTCCAATTGCTCGGCTGTGACCGGGCCGGTAACGGCGGCCGCCGGGGCGGACTTGACTTCCAGGCCGAGGGCGTCGGCGTCCTTCCCGTCAATACGGAACATGTTGCCGTTGACGATGACGGTGTAGCTGCCGCCGAGCGATTGGGTGACGTAAGCCGTTTCGCCCTTCATCAGCGTGACTTTGGTGCCGACGGGAACGATGGACGCTTCCACGTCGCGGGTCAGGATTTTTGCTTCGTTTGGATTCATAAAAATTCGACTCGTTTGCCAGACATATTCGCCTGAAACACGCTGGAAATCAATGGCCGGAATGGACGGAACGCCGGCAGCGGCGGCTGGCGGCATTGGCGCGTTCGGGCAAAAAACCTTGTCGCCAGGGGGAGGTTCAGTTTAGCCTGTGAGAACGTTGGCTGCGCGGTTAGCTCAGCGGTAGAGCACTTCCTTCACACGGAAGGGGTCGCAGGTTCAAATCCTGCACCGCGCACCATTCCATCGCTGGCGTCGGCGCTGCCGGTCTCCCGGCCGGTCATTTCAGAGGCGGGAGAGATTGTTTTGCGCTTCCCGGAAGTTCTGCAGGAACAGATTGTTGTCCGCCACGGCCTTTTCAATCAATTGCTTGAGCAGCGCCAGTTCAGCCAGATTGATGACGGCATGGACGCTTTTTTGAAACGCTTGCATGGGGTCGAAGGTGACGAAGTTTTGCCCCAGCAGAATGACGGTGGCATGGCGACGTTGGCTCATGGGCATTTTTTGCAGGGCCAGAAGGGACTGGTTTTCCTCCGGCCGTGTGGCGGCAAACAATTCGTCAATGACGACCACGCGGTAGCGAACCTGGCTGAATCGCGTCAGGAATGTGCCGTGGGCGGTGACGGTGTGGACTTTGTAATCAAGCTCGCGGAGGGCACACTTGACGGTCCCGGTCAGCTCCGTGTTGGAACAGGCGACCAAAGCGGGCTTGTCCGTGGCGGTGATGAACTGGGTCTCAAAATCGCTGGCCATGATCACTTCAATTTGAGGGTGGGAGTGGACTGTCCGCCGGCCGGCGTGCCGGAGGGGGCGGACTTCATGCGCAACGTCCCGATGGACATGGACATTTCGCCGCGCTGCCGTTTGATATCGTCAATGCCACGGGAGACGACGCCGCGTTTGGTGCAATAGAGCAGGGCCGTTTCCTCAGTGATGAGTCCTTTTTCGTAGGCTTCGATGCAGTTCTGGTCGAAGGTGCGCCAGCCGTAGATGTAACTGGCTTCGATGATTTCGTAGAAGGTCTTGCCTTCGCTTTCGCCCTGACGGATGGCTTCCTCGGTGCGCAGGTTGTGTCCCATGATTTCGAGCAGGGCGTAGCGGCCTCCGCCGATTTTGGGCGCCAGACGCTGACTGACGATCCAGCGCAGTGAATCCGCCAGGCGGATGCGGATTTGTTCCTGTTCTTCCGGCTCGAACATGCCGAGGATGCGGTTGATGGTCTCGCCGGCGTTGATGGTGTGGAGGGTGCTCAACACCAGATGGCCTGTCTCGGCAGCGCTTAAGGCGATGGAGACGGTGTCGCGGTCGCGGATTTCGCCCACCAGAATCACCTTGGGAGCCTGGCGCAAAGCGGCGCGCAGACCGTTGGGGTAGGTATCAAAATCAATACCCAGTTCACGTTGGTTGAACGTGGATTTCTTGTGGAGATGGACGTATTCAACAGGGTCTTCGAGGGTAACAATGTGCACGGCCTTGTGCTCGTTAATTTCATTGAGCAGGGCGGCCAGGGTGGTGGTTTTGCCGGAGCCGGTCGCGCCGGTCAACAACACCAGGCCGGTGCGTTCCTTGGCAATTTCCCGGAAGACGTCGGGAAAGTTCAGCGATTGGAGTGTGGGGATGACGGTTTTGAGCTGGCGACAAACGATGGAGTAATTGCCGCGCTGGGAAAAGACGTTGACGCGGAAGCGCGCCTTGTCGGAAAGCGAGTAGGCGGCATCGCACGAACCGTGTTTGAGCAGATGCTCCAGCAACAGCAGATTGTCGCCAATGAGATTGAGGGCGATCATTTCCGTCTGGAAGGGCGTCAAACTCTCAATGGGCGGATCGAGTTCCACGGGTTTGAGTTCTCCGTACGATTCAACCTGCAGGGGCCGATCCACGGTGAACAGGCAATCGGATACTTCCGGCTGCGAGGCCAGCATCGTGTTCAAAATACGGTCCAATTCGGGGCGTCGCATAATTTCAAAAGGCTAAAGCCGCAGGGCGAAAGGCCAAAATCCGATCGTGTGGCCTGCGCGCGATGTTGGCTTTGTGTTTCATGCGTTGTCGGTCAGCCAGGTTCAATCCTCGTCGTCCGGCGGGTGCGGCAGGAAGGGACGGAATTTTTTCCGGTCCAACGCCTTGTCGTAGGCTTCCTCCGGCGAGATGCGTTTCATTCGCAAATGTTCCATGATGTGATCGTCCAGGGGCTGGTTGCCAAGTTTTTTGCCAACCTGGATCATGCCCGGAATCTGATGGGTCTTGCCTTCGCGCACCAGATTGGCGACGGCCGTGGTGAAAACGAGAATCTCAAAGGCGGCCACGCGCCCCTTCTTGTCAATACGTTTGAACAAGGTCTGAGCGATCACCCCGCGGAGGGATTCGGAAAGCGTCTGCCGGATTTTGTTCTGTTGATCGGCCGGAAACACGTCAATGATACGGTCCACGGTTTTGGCGGCGCTTTGCGTATGCAGGGTGCCAAAGACCAGGTGGCCGGTGCTGGCCGCGGTCAGCGCCAGTTCGATCGTTTCCAGGTCGCGCATTTCGCCCACCAGGATGATGTCCGGGTCTTCGCGCAGCGCGCCGCGGAGCGCGGCGGCAAACGAGCGGGTGTGAATGCCCACTTCCCGATGGTTCACCAGACAGTTCTTGCTCTCGTGCACGAACTCGATCGGGTCTTCAATCGTGAGGATGTGGTCTTTGCGGTTTTTGTTGGCGTAATCAATGATGGCTGCCAGGGTGGTGGATTTGCCGGAGCCGGTCGGGCCGGTCACCACGACCAGGCCGCGGTGCAGCATGGCAAATTTTTTGAACACCGCCGGCATCGGCGCGTCCAGCTTTTCAAAATCTTCAAAGGAAAGCACCCTGCTGGGAATCTGGCGGAAGACGGCGGCGATGCCGTTTTTCTGATTGAAAAAATTCACGCGGAAACGCGAGATGGAGGGGATTTCATAGCCAAAGTCCACGTCGCCGGTTTCCTCGAATTGTTTGATTTTGTATTCGGGCGTGATTTCGTAAAGCATCCCCTTGAGGGTATCGTTGTCCAGCGGCGGGTAATCCACGCGCTGTAGCTGGCCGTCAATGCGCAGGATCGGCGGGTTGCCGGAAGACATGTGCAAATCCGATGCCTTCTGCTCAAACATCAAATTGAAAAACGCGTCAATTTTGGCCATAATGCGGCGCCGCCTCGTCTGGGCGCAATGCCACTCCGAAGCAAGCAATGAATGTGCCAAATCTGCCTGCCGCCCTGATTCGGCGCGAGATTACTCAAGGTGGCGTTCTGCCTTTTGACCGGTTCATGGAACTGGCCTTGTACGCCCCCGGAACCGGCTATTACGAGCTTCGCCAAACGCCCGGCCGGGGCGGGGATTTTTACACCAGCGTCAGTGTGGGCGAACTTTTCGGCCAACTGCTGGCTTTTCAATTTTCCCTCTGGCTCGATTCCCGGTCCAACAAGGAAGGCCCGTGGCAAATCGTCGAAACCGGGGCGCATGACGGGCAACTGGCTCGGGACATTTTAAGCTGGCTCCAGGCACATCGTCCCCGGCTTTGGGAGGCCATCGAGTATGTCATTCTCGAACCTTCACCCCGTCGTCAGGCATGGCAGCGCCAGACTCTGCAGTCATTCGCCGGAAAAGTACGCTGGTTTGAAGGCTGGAATGCTCTCGGACCGGCTCCCCTCCAGGGAATCGTTTTCGGCAACGAATTGCTCGACGCCATGCCCGCCCGCCGTTTTGGCTGGGATGCGAAAAAAAAACAGTGGTTCGAGTGGGGAGTTGCGCTGCAAAACAAAAAATTTGTCTGGACGCGTTGCTTCGAATTTCCTGGCGCCACCGGGGGGAAACGGAGCCTGCCCGATTTTATTCTCCAACTTCCGGGCCCGCTTCTCGAGGTGCTGCCCGACGGTTACACGGTCGAAAGCAGTCCCGCCGCCGAAGAATGGTGGCGCCAGGCGGCCGCTGCGCTGGCCCGCGGCTGGCTGCTGACCCTGGATTACGGTTTGACGGCTGACGAACTTTTTTCTCCCGCGCGCCCGCACGGAACCCTCCGCGCCTTTTACCGCCATCATGTCAGCGACGATCCCCTGGCCCGCCCCGGTGAACAAGACCTCACCACACATGTCAATTTTTCAGTCATTGAACAAATCGGGCGAACGGCCGGCCTGGTGACGGATTTTTTGGGGCCGCAGGCGGCATTTCTGGCCAAAATCCTTGCTGCCGCCACCGCGAGTGGCGCTTTCAGTCCGTGGACTCCAAAACAGGCCCGACAGTTCCAAACCCTCACCCACCCGGAGCATCTCGGCCATGCCTTTCGCGTTCTGGTTCAAAGTCGCTGACCGCTCGATCCTGGAGCGACGGAGTCCGGTCTTTGTTGGCTGCTTTGCAACGGTGTCCTGAAAGAAACGTTGCCGGTGCGGCGCCCCCGCGATAAACTGCCCTCATGCTGCAAGCTGCGCCCGCTCCCGATCTGGGGGAAAGCGTCGAAGCTTTTCGCGCCCAGTGTCTCGCCGCCTGGCGCTTTATGCTGCGGGCGAGATTGCTCGACGACAAATATGCTGCCCTTTACCGCGCCGGCAAAATTCATGGCGGTGTTTTTCTCGGCCGCGGGCAGGAGGCGTTGAGCGCTGCCGTCGGCGTTTCCCTGCGGCGGGGCGATGTCTTTGCGCCGCTGATTCGCGATGCCGCCGGGCGGCTGGCTTTTGGAGAAACCATCCTGGATTCGGTCCGCACCTACCTCGGTTCAGCCCTCGGCCCCATGCGCGGGCGCGACGGCAACATTCACCGCGGGCGGCCGCGCGAAGGGCTGTTGGCCATGATTTCCCACCTGGGGGCGATGATTTCCGTGGTCAACGGCATTCTCCTGGCGCGCCGGCTAAAAAAAATTTCCGGCACCGTCGGCGCCGCCTGCGTGGGTGACGGCGCCACCAGCACCGGCGCATTTCACGAAGCCCTCAACCAGGCTGCCGTCGAGAAACTGCCGCTGGTCCTCGTCGTGGCCGACAATCAATACGCCTATTCCACGCCCACTTCGCGCCAGTTTGCCTGCGAAAGCCTGGCGGACAAGGCCGTGGGTTACGGAGTGGAAGTGCAAACCGTGGACGGCACGGATTTGGCGGCCTGCCTGAAAACCGCCGGCCAGGCGGTGGCGCGCGCGCGCGCCGGGGACGGCCCGCAAATGATTGTGGCCTCGCTGCTGCGACTGTGCGGTCATGGCGAGCACGACCCGGCCGATTACGTGGACCCGAAACTGAAAAATTCTCCGCTGGGCCGGGATTGTCTGAAAGTGGCCGAGGAATTTTTAGTGCGGCAGAAATGGCTCGATGCCGCGCAACTGGCCGCGGCACGGGAGGAAGCTCTCCGTGAAATCGAAGATGCCGTGGCGCAGGTGCAACGTGAACCGGCCCCCGACCCGTTTACCGAGGACTGGCGCGCCCTTGCCACCCGCCATCTCAGCGAAGGCTTTGAAGAACGTTGAATCCTCGCACCCGCTCACGAGGGTCACCATGGAACGGTTGAACGAATGAGCATTACCTATCTGGAAGCCATCCGCGAAGCGCAGGCGCACGCGCTGCGCGACGACCCGCGAGTGTTCATTTACGGCCAGGACGTCGGCGCCTTCGGTGGCGCCTTCAAGGCCACCAAAAATCTGGCGCAGGAATTCCCCGGGCGGGTGCTCGATTCGCCGATTTCTGAGGACGCCATCGTCGGTCTGGCAGTGGGAGCGGCCATTGAAGGCATGCGACCAATTGTGGAAATGCAGTTTGCCGACTTCTCCACCGTGGCTTTCAATCAGATCGTCAATCAGGCCGCCACCCTGTTCTGGCGCACGCAGGTCCCCTGCCCCATCACCGTGCGTCTGCCGATTGGCGGCACGTCGGGCAGCGGACCGTTTCACAGCCAGTGTCTGGAGGCGGTGTATGCCCATTATCCGGGTTTGCTGGTGCTCACTCCGGCTACAGTCGAAGACGCCTACAGCATGTTGCTCGAAGCGGTGGCTATTGACGACCCGGTCATTTTTTGCGAGCACAAATTCCTTTATTACCATCTCAAAGCCGAAAAGCTGCCGGACGAAGCCCTGCCCGTCGGCAAGGCCCGGCTGGCCCGCGAAGGGCGCGACCTGACCATTGTGACCTACAGCGCCATGGTTCACGAGGCCCTTGAAGCCGCCCGCGAACTTTCGGCCGAAGGCTGGGAAATTGAAGTAGTGGACTTGCGGTCGGTCAAACCGCTGGACACCGACACCGTCATGGCCAGCGTGGCGCGCACAGGACGGCTGTTGTGCGTCGGCGAAGCCTGGCCGTGGGGCGGTGTCACGGCCGAAATCGTCGCCCGCGTCACCAGCGAGGGCTTTGGCCTGCTCGATGCGCCGCCGCAGCGCCTCAACGCCAAAGACACCCCCGTGCCCTATCACCCCAATCTGTGGGCCGCGCACCGCCCGACAGCGCGCAGCATCGCCGCAGCCGCCAGAGACCTTTTGCGCCAATGAACCTTGTCTTGAACCGGATCCAATCGTTGAACCGGCGCGGCACGGCGCCAGTCAACCCAGCGCCGGGATTCAGCGTCTTAACCGTTTAACGCCATGCAAGTCCCCATCATCATGCCGCAACTGGGCGAATCCATCGCCGAAGCCAGCATCGTGCAATTCCTCGTCCGCCCCGGTGACGAAGTGGAAGCCGGCCAGGATTTGATCGAAGTGGAAACCAACAAAGCCACCATGACCGTTACCGCGCCGTGTCGCGGACGCCTCGCCGCCTTCACGGCACAGCTCAACGAGAGTTACCCAGTGGACGCCGTGCTCGGTCACATCGAAGCCCCGCCGGAGGAAGCAGCGCGACTGGGGCTGGATGTTTCGACGCCGGTCAAAAGCAGCCCAGGCGGCGCCCTGGCCAGACCGCAGCGCGGTGAGAACCAGGCGCGGGTGGAACCCACCGTGCGCGGACTTCCCGTGCCAGCCAATGCGGCCGGGGCCAGTTACCTTTCGCCGCGGCTCAAGGCGCGCATGCAGGAATTGGGATTCAGCGCCGCCGACCTGGCAGGCGTGGCCGGCAGCGGTGCGGCCGGACGCGTAACCATCGAAGATTTCGAGCGTTTCATCGCCCATCTCGAAAAACAAAAAATGAGCCACGCTTCCACCATGCGGGTGGCGGTGGCCGACGCCATGCGGCGGAGCTGGACGCGGCCCATTGCGCACGTCGGCCGGGCGGTTTGCCTGGACCCGCTCTTTGCCTACCGGAAAACGGCCCATCCCAAACCCGGTCCGGCCCTTTGCGCATTGCGCGCGCTGGCCCTGGCGCTGGCCGAAAACAGCGCGCCTGCCGGACGCCTCGTCGGCGCCAAAATCGTTCATCCTTCCGCTATTGACATTGGCGTGGCGGTGGAAGTCGAAGACGGCGTGTTGGTGCCGGTGATTCGCGACGCGGATAAAAAGCCGTTGAAGGATTTAATCGCGCCCTACGCCGAACTGGTGGAACTGGCGCGGGCGCATAAATTGCCCGCCCACGCCACCGGCGGCTCCATCGCCACGGTCACGAACTTCGGCACGTTTGGTCTGGAATGGGCCACGCCCATACCGTTGCCGGAACAAACCCTGGTATTGGGGCTGGGCGCGGCGCGCCGCAAACCGCATTGGGACCCGGTCCAAAATCAGTTCGTCCCGGTGATGGAGGCAAATCTGACGTTGAGTTTTGATCACCGCGTGCTCGATGGCGGGGCAGCCGGCCGCTTGCTCCAGCGGGTCGCCGAATGGATGGCGCAGCCGGAAAAGTTATAAAACGAACTCGAA
>DASRCU010000019.1:0-22154 GCA_035652955.1 Verrucomicrobiia bacterium
ATTACCTGGCCGTCCGGATCGAATTTCTCCTGGGTGGTAGTGAGGGTGTCGAAATTGATCTGCGCGGCGACGCGCACGATGGCCTGGCCGGAGCCGAGGACTTTTTCCAGCATGTCCTGCGCTTTTTTGGACAGGTATTGTTCGAGGTTGCGCTGAGCCGCCAGTTGCGAAGAGGTCAGGCCGGCCAGGGAATTGTTGTCGTCCTGCGCCGAAAGGGTGTTGCCCAGGTTGTCCACCACGGTGACGTTGTTGGGGGTCAGACCCTCGACGGAATTGGCCACCAGGAACTGAATGGCATTGACGGCCGAGGCGGGCAGCGGCGTGTTCCCGGTTACCCGCACGAAGACCGACGCCGTGGGATGCTGACTTTTGTCCAGCAACAAACGGTTCTCCGGCATGACAATCATGACGCGAGCGGCCTCGATGTTGTTGATCTGGCTGATGGTGCGGGCCAGTTCGCCTTCCACGGCGCGAATGTAATTGGCGCGCTGGATGAAATCGGAAATGCCAAAGTTCGGTCGGTCGAGAATTTCAAACCCCACACCGTCGCCGCTGGGAATTCCCTTGGCCGCCAGTTGGATGCGCATGGAATAAACCTTGTCCGAGGGAACGAGAATGGCGCTGCCGCCTTCGGCGATTTTGTACGGCACCTTGGCGTCGTCCAGCGCGGCCACCACCTTGGCCGCCTCGGCGTCAGACAATTTGCCGTAAAGCAGGCTGTAATCGGTGCGCGCCGACCATACCGCGATGGCCGCCAGTCCGGCCACCACAACGAGGGTCGCAGCCACCACACTGACGCGCTGGCTGACGCCGAGTTGGCGCCAGATGCCGAGTAATTGCGTGCCGAGCTTGGAAAGGTTGTTCATTGGTCAAACGATCAAGCAATTGAATCCGGAAATCCGGGTGCCTCAGCCGGCCGGCCCGGGCGAGAATAATCCAGCCGGCCCAGGCAGGCTGGATTCGATGATTCGACGCGTTTCATATTTGCATCCGCATGAGTTCCTGGTAGGCGTCCAGCAATTTGTTTCGCACTTCCACCATGAGTTGGAAGGAAACGTTGGCTTCCTCCATTGCAATGACCGCCTGGTGCAGCGATACGTGGTCGCCGGCCTGCAACTGGTTCACCGCCTGCGCCGCCCCGATCTGCCGGGCATTGACCTCAGCCACCATCCTGCCGAGCATCGTCCCAAACGAATCGTCCGCCGGCCGGGCCGGCGCCAGCGCGCCGGGCTGTTCGGCTGGCGAAACCGGCAGTACGGGCATCAGCGGTTGGATGGCGGGAAGGGGCGTCATTTCGACCGGATTCAATGTTTGGCGATGGACAGGACCTGCAAGGCCATGGCGCGGGCATTTTTGACCACTGCCAAGTTCGCCTCGAAGGCTCGCGAAGCGGCGATGAGGTCGGCCATTTCCTCCTGCACGTTGACGTTGGGCAGAGCCACCATGCCGTTGGCATCGGCATCAGGATTGCCGGGGTCATAGACGGTTTGAAACGGTCGCGGGTCTTTTTCAATGCCGGCCACCTTCAGCACCGGCGCCTGCGCGCCGTTCATCGCCTGTTGCAGAGCGGTCTCAAAAACGACGACCTGGCGCCGATACGGCTGGCCGTCCGGACCGCGCGTGGTGTTGGCATTGGCGATATTTTCGGCAATGACATTCAGCCGGGTACGCTCGGCATCGAGCGCGGCCGCGGTGCTTTGAACGCCGGGTAAAAGGTCAATCATTTCGTCAAATCGTTAAACGGTTGAGCCGCTGAATTGTCAGGTCACATTGCCGGTGATGGCCATGCGCAGGCGGTACAAATCGGCGCTGATCACCTGGGTTTCCAGCGTATTGGCCAGGGTGTTCTGGTTCATTTCCAGCAACTCATTTTCAAGGTTGACAGTGTTGCCGTCCGGGCTGACCGGCGTTGCGTTGGGGTCCACCGCCAATTGCGGCTGGAGCGCGGCGATTTGCCGGGGATCGCCCGCCGCCAGCGCGCGCGCCAGTTCGGCATTGAACCCCGGCGCCACATCCAAACGCCGGTAGCCGGGCGTTTCGAGATTGGCGATGTTGCTGGCAATGGCATCCTGCCGCAGGGCAATGGCATCCAACTGCTTCTTGGCGGCCAGATAATCCGGTTGGTTGAACAACGCGTCGAGCATGCAACATTTCCGCAGGCCATCAAGCAACGCGGATGCCAGCGGCAAATTCCGCCGGAAATCGGCGATTCAAGAACTCTCGCGGAACGAAGTGGGAAAATGTTACCGGCCCGGCGCGCCGCACTAGGCAAGGGTTATCCGGCGTGAAAAGCGATGGCGGCTTGATTTTCCCGGTTGGTGCGGTAGGATAGTTTTCCCTTGTTGTGGAATATGGAATTGAGCAATGACGAAATTCGCCGCTACTCGCGGCACTTGATCCTGCCGGAAGTCGGTCTGGCCGGCCAAAAGAAAATCAAAGGCACCAGCGTCCTGTGCATCGGCGCCGGCGGCCTCGGCTCGCCCGTCGCTATGTATCTGGCCGCCGCCGGCATCGGCAAACTTGGCATCGTAGATTTCGACACGGTGGATTATTCCAATCTGCAGCGGCAGATTCTTCACACCGACGCCGATGTGGGCCGTTCCAAGGCCGAATCCGCCCGGGAAACCATTCTGGGGATTAACCCCAATTGCCAAGTCGTCCTCCACGAAACACGCATCACGTCGGAAAACGCCCTGGACCTTATCCGGCCATACGACATCGTGGTGGACGGCACGGACAATTTCCCCACGCGCTACCTCACCAATGACGCCTGCGTGCTTTTGAAAAAGCCCAACGTTTACGGCTCGATTTTCCGATTCGAAGGCCAGGCCAGTGTGTTCGCGCCGCATCTGGGCGGGCCGTGTTATCGCTGTCTCTATCCCGAACCGCCGCCGCCCGGCATGGTGCCCAGTTGCGCCGAAGGCGGCGTGTTGGGCGTGTTGCCCGGCATCATCGGCTGCATCCAGACCACCGAAATTTTGAAGCTGGCTCTTGGCAAAGGCACGCCGCTGATCGGGCGGTTGCTGCTGTTCAACGCGCTGGATATGAAATTCCGCGAGTTGAAACTCCGCCGCGACCCGGCCTGCCCGGTCTGCGGTGAAAACCCGACCATCACCGAATTAATTGATTACGAGCAGTTCTGCGGCGTGTCACCCCAGCCCGAATCGGACGGCAATCCCGACGAAGTCACCGTTCAGGACATGAAACGCGCTTTGGACAATCCGACGCTGGGTATCAAGGTCATTGATGTACGCGAGCCGGATGAATATGAAATCGCCCGGATTAACGGCGTACCGCTGTTGCCGTTGAGCGAACTGCCCAACCGTTTCACCGAACTGGACCCCAACCAGCAGTATTACCTGCACTGCAAAGGCGGCGTCCGCTCCCTCAAAGCTGTTAATTTTTTGAAGCAGCAGGGCTTCAAATACGTCAAAAGCGTCAAGGGCGGCATCACCGCCTGGTCCGAAGAAATTGACGCCACCGTCCCGCGCTATTGATCTGCGATGACCGACGATTTGCAAAAACGCATCCAGGCGGCGCTGGCCCATCCGCAAAACCTGGGCGAACTGGCCGATGCCGACGCCGTGGGCACGGTCGGCAACGCCGATTGTGGCGAGATGCTGCGGCTGTGGATCAAGTTCAAGGAGCAAAACGGCCGGAAAGTCATTGACCGCGCCACCTTTCAATCGTTCGGCTGCGAAACCGCCATTGCCGTCGCCAGCCTGGCGACGGAACTGATTCGCGGCAAGACCGCCGCGGAAGCCCTGGCGCTCAAAACCGACGACCTGGCCGGCGAACTCGGCCCACTGCCGCCCATGAAAATCCATTGCGCACAACTGGTCGAAGGCGCCCTGCGCTCGGCTCTCGAACCGGAGGCACAACCCCAAAAGGAAGAAACCTCCGCCGCGACCCGCGCGCCAACATTATTGGAGAATTTTTCCAAGCCGAAATCCGGCGTGAAGCTCACCTTTCTGGACGAGGAACAACAGTAGGCTGCCTCGCCGCGGGCTGGCCGCCGGTCGCGACAGCGTTCAGCTTTTTTGCCGCAATTTTTCCAACGCCGCGCGGGCGGCCTGGCTTTCGGCGGCTTTTTTGCTTTTGCCGCGGCCGCGGGCCAGTTCCACGCCTTCGTGCAGCACCACGCACTCGAACAGCCGGTCGTGGTCGGGGCCGGTGGCCGAGAGAGTTTGGTATTGCGGCGCGTGGGGGGAACGCGCCTGCAACCATTCCTGCAGTTCCCCCTTGGGATTTTCGATGAGCGGCAGCGTGCCCAGTTCGCCAAAGGCCGCGCGAAACTCGCGCAAAATGAACTGGCGTGCCGCCTCGAACCCGCCGTCCAGAAAAATCGCGCCCAGCAGCGCTTCGTAGGCATCGGCCAGCGTCGAAGCGCGCTCGCGCCCGCCGTGCAACTCCTCGCCGCGACTCAAAATCAAATGCGCCCCCAGGCCAAGAGAGCGGGCGTGTTCCGCCAGCGTGCGGCGGTTGACCAGTCGGGCGCGGGCCTTGGTCAGCGGCCCTTCGTCATGCGCGGGGAATTGTTCGTAAAGCGTTTGTGTCAACACCAATTGCAACACAGCGTCGCCGAGAAATTCCAGACGCTGGTTGTGCGCCGCGGGCGCGCCGCCTTCATGCGCCACCGACGGATGCGTCAACGCCAGGCGCAACAGATGCGGATCGCGGAAGGCGTAACCGAGACGGGTTTGGAGTTCCGCAAGTTCCGGCATGACCACATTGGAAGCATTCGGCGGGCAACATTCAACTCTGAACCGCCGGCAAATTTCCACACTCCGACCGTGACGTGGAACGGTGCCTGCCCACGGTTTCAGGGGGGAACGACTGCCGGATCTTCCGGCCGGGAATTTTCCGCGGGTGCCGGCGGCGCCGGATCCTGCGCCGGCGGCGGATTCAGCCCCTGCTCCAGCAGCCGGGCCACGTCGCGCTGAACTCCCTCCAACTGGTCAAGCCGCAGATCGGGGTCGGCCACGGTAAACACATCCCCCGTTTGCGGCTGTTCATAAATGAAATGGCGCCGGCCCTCACGGACGATCTGTTGCTTGATCTTCAGTACGCGCTTGCGTTCCAGCATCACGGCCAGAATGTAGGCGGCGGGGGCGTAGCGGGTATCGTTGTGCTCAATCAACTTGCGCAACAGCGTTTCGGCGGTTTCTCTTTGAATCGGCTCCGTGCGCGGGGCGGGTGCCTGGTAGAGGGTCTGCCAGTGGGAAATGAAACCCTTGCGTTCGCGTGCCCCGTGGGCGAACTGGTTTTGCCAGCAGGTTTCGCACACGTCCAGGCGACGCAGCCGCGGCGGCTCGTCAAAAAGCAGGGTGTGGAGCAACTGGCGGTCGGCGAAGGGCTGCGCGCAGGCTTCGCAGGCCGAGGCGCGGGATTGAATGTTCCACTCGTTCATGGGCTGATGATTTAACCATACCCGCTGCCAAACTCACGAAAAAACCAGCGGGCGGGCCGGGCGTGCCGGCGCGCCGGGAATCGCCGGCGGTCGTTCCCGGCGGCGCGGCCCTGAACAATTTCGGCGACGGCAAAGCCCCGCGGTTTCCCACAGGCCTCAGGCGAATTTCAAGTGCCGACGCTGACCAGTTCTTCGTTGTTCTCCACGTTGATGATTTTGAATTGCTCGGCGTGCATGCCCGGATCGGCGCGAAAGGAAAGTTTGCCGAAGTAACGTTTCTCCATTTCGATAAGATGCTTTTCGTCCTCGGTGCGCAACCGCTCCAGCACGGTCGGGTGCACCACGATGCGCAACTGGAAATCCGATTCGTCCCGCGGACGTTTCTTGAGGATTTCCTGGAGTTTGCGCTGGATTTCAACACTCATGGTAATGGCGCTTTTGACCTTGCCGCGGCCCTTGCAATAGGGGCAGTCGTCGTAAACGGCGGCGCGCACGCTTTCACTGTGCCGCTGGCGGGTCATTTCCATCAACCCCAGCGGGGAGATCGGCAGGATGTGCGTTTTGGCCTTGTCCCGACGCAACCCTTCCTTCATGCGTTGATAAACCGCCTGCTGATCGCGCCGCTGTTTCATGTCAATGAAATCCAGGACGATGAGGCCGCCCATGTTGCGCAGGCGCAGTTGGCGGCAGATTTCGTCGGCGGCTTCCAGGTTGACTTTAAGGATGGTCGCCTCCTGGTCCTTGCTCCCCTTGTGCCGGCCGGTGTTCACGTCAATGGCCACCAGCGCCTCGGTTTCGTCAATGACAATGTAGCCGCCGCTTTTGAGAGGCACCTGGCGCGAGAAGGCGCTCTCCAACTGCCGGGTGATGTTGAAGCGGTCGAAAATGGGCTGGGCCTCGGTGTAGAGCTTGACCTTGGCGGCGGAGCGTTTTGAAATGCGGGCGATCATCTCGCGCATCCGCTCGTAGGCCCTGGGATTGTCCACCACGATGCGTTCGACGTCCTCCGTGAGGAAATCGCGCACGGTGCGTTCGATCAAATCCGGTTCCTGGAAGACGCAGGTGGCGGTGGGCTGGGTTTTGATTTTCTCCTGAATCCCGCGCCACTCTTCCAGCAGCAATGCCAGATCGCGCACGAAATAGCGTTTCTGCTGGCCCTCGCCCGCGGTGCGCAGAATCACACCCATGCCGTCGGGAATGTGCAGTTCGCGGAGGATTTTTTTGAGTCGTTTGCGTTCTTCGGGATTTTCAATCTTGCGCGAAATGCCGGATTGATCGGAGTTGGGCAGCAGCACCAGGTAACGACCGGGCAGGACGAGGTTGGTGGTCACGCGCGGGCCTTTGGTGCCGATGGGACCCTTGGTGACCTGAACAATGATTTCACTGCCGGGCGGATACAACCGCGGGATGTCTTTTTGGGTGATCTTGGGTTTTTGAGGGCGACGGCCTTCGCGTTCGACGATTTCCACGCTGCTGTCGAAAGCGTTGGGCACGATGTCCCAGTAATGGAGAAAGGCGTTCTTCTCAAAGCCGATGTCCACAAACGCGGCCTTCAGACCGTCTTCCAGGTTGCGGACGCGGCCTTTGAAGATGCTGCCGACGAGCCGCTCCTCGGTGGTGCGTTCGATGTTGAACTCTTCGAGTTTGCCGTCTTCGAGCACGGCCACACGGGTTTCCAGCGTTTCGGAATTGATGATGATTTCCTTGTGAATTTTCTTCTCCGGGCGGATGAATTGTTTGACTTTTTTGACGAGGGCGGTGGCTGCATTTTTGATGGAGTCCAAAAGCCCCGCCGGCGGTTCCTGAATTTTCACCGGCTCGAAGGTTTTTTGCTCCTCCGGCGCCGGGGCGGGAGTTTGCGGGGCATGGTCGGCGGCCGCCTCCGGCGGGGGAATTTCCGCTGCGGGTTGCGGCGGCAGACCGGCGGCGAGGTTTTCGGCGCGTTCGATTTCGTGCGCGTGACGTTTTTCAAACACGTGTTCGACGCCGGGGATTTCGCCCAGCGCCTCGGCGCGGGCGGTCATGGCTTCACGATCGGGTTTGGGGGGCACGTGGCCCAGGCCGCCTTTGGGGCGGAAGCGTAATCCGCGGCGGCGGCCAAACTTGTTGTTACTCATATCGTCAGTATCCTTTCCGATGGATATGGATGTTTTGCATCAGGCCCGCGGCGATCAACGAGCAGAGCACCGATGAGCCGCCGTACGAGAGCAGCGGCAGCGGCACGCCCGTCACGGGCATGAGGCGAATGTTCATGCCGATGTTGATGAAAACGTGGCTGAAGAAGAGCGTCACCACGCCCGCCGCCACGAGTTTGCCCAGGCGGTCGCGCGCCTGGCCGGCGATTCTCAATCCGGTGAAGAGAACCACCGCATACAGCGTGAGCACGATCACGCTGCCAACGAACCCTTCCTCCTCGGCAATGACGGAGAAAATGAAGTCGTTGTGCGCCACCGCGCGCGGCAAATAACCGAGGGCGTTTTGCGTCCCCTGCCGCCAGCCTTTGCCTGTCAGCCCGCCGGAACCGACGGAAATCAACGCCTGGCGGACGTTGTATTCGTCGTTCCATTGCTGTTGCTGAAGGCGTTGCAACTCCGCCGGGGTGGCATTCGGCGGAGCAAAATTGGTGTAATCGCGTCCAAAATAAACCAGCAGACGGTCGCGTTGATACGGCTGCATGGGAATCTGCCAGGGCAGTGGCGCGAACAAAATGTCGGCCACAAACAGGACTGCCAGCACGCCCACCGCCCCGCCCAGCTTCAGCAGCAGCGGCCGCGAAACGCCCGCGACGAACATCATGACGACGCCGGTGGGCAGCAGGACCAGGGCCGATCCCAAGTCCGGCTCCTTCAAAATCAGCAGAAACGGCAACAGCAACAGACCGATGGCCTTCCAGAAAATCATCGGCTGTTTCAATTCATCGGCCGGCCGGCTCAGGAAATGCGCCAGCGCCAGAATGAACGCCAGTTTGGCAAATTCGCTCGGTTGAAACTGAAAGACATGAAAATCAATCCATCGCCGCGCGCCCAGCCGCATGGCGCCAATGCCCGGAATCAACACCAGCCCCAGAAAGAAAATCATCGCCCAATACCCCACGAACGACCACCGCGCCAGGAGGTGGTAATCCACCAGACAAATTGCCGCGCCCGCTCCGATGCCCAGCGCATACCAGACCAGTTGATGCACCCAGGTCTGGTCATACCACGCCTTATCCATCTCCTGCGGATTGGACATGGTGGCGCTGAACACAAACAAGGCGCCCAGGACCATCAGTCCGACCAGCGCCGCCAGTTGCAGGCGCTCCAGCCGCGGCTCAGCCTTTTTTGTCAGCACGGAGTCAAGCATTTTTCATCGTTGGCGCGGAAATTTTATCGGGCGGCCACGGTCCTGGCCGTGGTGGAATGTTCTTCCTTCAAAATGGCCTCGTAAATGTCGTGGGCAATCGGGGCGCAGGTGGTGCCGCCGTAGGTGCCGCTTTCCACCATGACGACCACCGCATAGCGCGGGTTTTCGTAAGGCGCAAACGAAGCGAACCAGGTGGTGCGGTCAATCTCCTGATTCCGCTCGTTCATCACCTGCGCCGTTCCGGTCTTGCCGCAAATTCGCAGTTCCGGCCCCACCACCGCCGCGTGGCCGGTGCCTTCAGGGTCTTCGGTCTCCGCCAGCATCGCCTCCCGCAGAATTTTCAGACTGCGAGCGCTGACGCCCAAATGATCGCGCACCAGGCCGGCGGGGAAATTCATCACGGTCTGGCCGGAAGCAGCATCCTGCGGCTCGATGCGTTTGACCAGCCGCGGCCAGAAGACCGTGCCGCCGTTGGCAATGGCGGCGTAGGCCACGGCCATCTGCAGCGGGGTGACGGCGATCTGGCCCTGGCCGAAGCAGATGTTGGCCGAGTCGCCATCGTGCCAGCCGGCGCTCTGCACCTGGGCCAGCGAAGGCAGAATGCCGGAGGTTTCCTGTCGGGTGGGCAAACCGGTGCGTTCGCCCAGATGAAATTTTTCAGCCATGCGAATGACATTTTCAATGCCGGTGCGCAGGCCGATAGTGATGAAATACGTGTTGCTGGAATGGATGATGGCACGCCGGAGATTGTATTGGCCCGGTGGAGCCAGGTCGCCAATCCGCCGCCGCCCCACCATCACGTAACCCGGATTGTCCACCGTGGCGTCCGGGTCCAGACCCGTTTCCAGCGCGGCCAGAGCCACAATGGGTTTGAAGATGGAACCCGGCGCATAATTTTCCTGCGTGGCGCGATTGATTTGCGGACGTAATTGGGGATCGTTCAAAAATGCGGTTTCCGCCCGGAATTGGTCCGGCGGCAGGTTGCCGACGAAGTAGGACGGATCAATTTCGGGTGAGGAGACCAGAGCCAGCACATCCCCGTTGCGCACGTCCAGAACGACGATGGCCGCGCGCGCATTGGGGCCTTGATGGCGGAGGAGCGATTCAGCCGCCGCCCGTTGAAGGTCCAGATCAAGGGTCAGCACCACGTTGCGACCGGGTTCGGGCGGGTCGAGGATGGTTTCGGACTGGCGATAGCCCATGTTGTTGACCAGGACGGATTCGACGCCGGCGTGGCCGCGCAATTCCTTGTCGAAACCGCCTTCGATGCCCACCACGCCACGGTAGTCGGGCAGGTAATAATTGAAGTAGGCGTCTTCGCCTTCCCGCGGGCGGTCGTCGCGCGTCAGATAACCGATCACGTGACCGGCCATGGCGCCCAGCGGATAGTTGCGGATGGCCTGCAGTTCCACATCGGCGCCGGGCAATCCGGAGCTCTGTTCTTCGAAACGCGCGATTTCCTCCGGCGTGGCATCGGCCACCAGCGTGTATGGCAGCGCCAGCCGCGTCTGATAATCGCGCTCGAATTTCACCGGATCCAACGTCAGCGGCACACCGATGCGCCGGCTGATTTCGGCCACCACCGCGCTGGCGACGCGGTAATGAGCCTGGGCGTGCAACTGCTGGATTTGCTCGCTCGTGAAAAGATAGGCCTTGCGTTCGGCCCGGGTCAGCGGCCGTCCGCGTTTTTTCTCCTCGTCGGCGATGGCCTGCAATTGCCGGGCGTGCGCCTGGCGGTAAAGGGCATTGTAGGCGTCGTTGAAGGGCTGGCGCAAATCGTCCAGATAAAGCACCAGGTTGTAACGCGGGCGGTTGTCGGCCAGCACGCGGTTCTCGCGGTCGAGAATTTTCCCGCGCATGGCCGGCAGGCGCACGGTGCGGCAGGATTGCGTTTCCAGATGGCTCTGGTATTCGCGCGCCGAGACGACCTGCACCCACCAGAGGCCGGCCAGCAACAGACCCAGCCCGGCCGCCAGCACCACCGCCACTGCGCGGAGGTGCGGGTCGCTCTTTTTCAGCTCGTCCAGAATCAACATTGGCCGTCGGTCTCAAAGGGTTGCCCTGCCGCTCCGTTGCCCGGAGGGGCAGGCGCCGGTTCGACGAGGCCATCCTTCCACAGTTTAACGCGTTTTGAATTCATTTCAGTTTTTTGTCTCGTAAAATTTCGCGATCGGGCCGGAAGGTGGTTTCCCGGAGTGGCGGGTAACCGAGGACATGCTGGCACCAATCGAACAGAGCGAACCACGCTGGCGCGGCCAGTGCGCCGCCGACGGTCAGCACCAGCCATTGCCAGAGCGAGCCCCAACCCAGCAGTGGTTCGCGACCGAGGCTCAGCAGCAGCAACACCGTCAGGGCCGGCACGACCGCGCTGGCGGCCGCGCCCAGAACAAGCTGGGCAAAGGGCAGTTCGCGCAGGATCAAATCGCGCTGCCACCAGATCGGAAAGCCCACCACGGTCAGCGGCAGAATGGTCACGCCCAGCGGGTTGGCCGAGAGCGAGTCGAACCACAACCCGCCCAGCACTGCCAACAGCGAGAGGGTGAGCAAATCCGCGTTCAGCGCCGTATAAATCATCAGCGCCGGGAGCAGATCAATCTGTGCGCCGAGCAGCCGGTGAGGCAGCCAGAAGACTGCTTCCAGGAACACCGCCAGAAAAGCAGCGATCAAAATCAAGGCAGTTTGCAGGCAGTTCATGACTTCATGGCAACAATACCCAGACTTCATCCAGGGCGCCGAGGTTGGCAGCCAGTTTCACGCGCGCTTCGGTGTAGAGGCCGTATTCCACCTGGCGCGAATCCACGATCTGGCCGATGGGAATGCCGGCGGGAAAAATGCCGCCTTGACCGCTGGTGACGACTTCCTGACCCGGCTTCAAATTGGCATCGCCGGCCAGATAGGTCAGATTCACCAGCGAATCATCCAGCGGTCCGCCGGGGGCCAGGATGCCCACATCGCGGGCTGGATTGAGCACGCATGCCGAAACGCGACAGTTCGGATCGTCCACCAGAATGACCTGGGCGCGCGAATCGCCCACCGCGGCGGTGCGCCCCACCAGACCTTCGGGGGTGAGCACGGGGAGGTTTTCACGCAGGCCGTCGCGTTTGCCCAGGTCAATCTGCACCGTCTGCCACCAGTTGGCCGGGTCGCGCAGGATAACGCGGGCCAATTTGAGCTTCCAAGGCATCTGCCGTTGCCAGCCGATCTGCGCGCGGAGCAGATCGTTTTCGCGGGCGAGGGCGGCGGCCTGTTGGAGCTGGATTTTGAGCTGTTCGTTTTCGCGGCGGAGCTCTTCGAGCTGCCGAAGCAGTTCGCGCCGGGGCAGGACCGCTTCGGCCGCGGCGGCCGGCAAATGTCGGACGGTGTGGGTCAGACCCAGTAACGGCAAAAAAAGGCTGCTGAGGGCGAGTTTGAGGTGGGTGGTCACCGGCACCGGCAGGCTGAGGATCAGCACCGCCGCCAGCGCCACCGCGCCAAACGCCAGATAATGTTTTTTTCTCAACATCCCGCAATGTCCGTGGCCCGGAGCATCCGCCCCTTTGACGGGCGGGAGGCCCGTTCCCTTACTTCAGCCGATGAACGCGGGGGAGAAATCAATACTTCGGCGTGCTGGCAATGCGCTTGACGAACTCCAGTTGTTCGAGGACGCGTCCGGTGCCTTCGGCAACGGCGCTCATCGGGTCGTCGGCAATGTGCACCGGCAAACCCGTCTCGCCGGCCACCAGGCGGTCAATGCCGCGCAGCAGCGCGCCGCCGCCGGCCATCACCAGGCCGCGATCCACCAGATCGGCGGCCAATTCGGGCGGACAGCGCTCCAGCGTCAGCCGGATAGATTCGAGGATGCTCGAAAGCGGTTCCTGCAGGGCTTCCCGGATTTCCTCGGAACGGATGGTGATGGTTTTGGGCAGGCCGGTGCTCAAATCGCGGCCTTTGACGTCCATCGTCAATTCCTGTTCCAGGGGGAAAGCCGAGCCGATGCGTATTTTGATTTCTTCCGCGGTACGTTCACCAATCATCAGGTTGTAGGCGCGTTTCATGTGGGCCACGATCGTTTCGTCGAATTCGTCTCCGCCCACCCGCAGGCTGCGGCTGAAGACGATGCCGGCCAGCGAGATGATGGCAATTTCACAGGTCCCGCCGCCGATGTCCACGATCATGTTGCCCGCCGGTTCGTGCACCGGCAACCCCACGCCAATCGCCGAGGCCATGGGCTGGTCAATCAGAATGACGTCGCGCGCCCCGGCGTGCATGGCGGAATCTTTCACCGCCCGTTTCTCCACTTCGGTAATGCCCGAAGGAATCGCCACCACCACGCGCGGAGCGATGAGTTTGCGGCTTTGCACTTTTTGGATGAAATGCCGCAACATGGCCTCGGTGATCTCAAAGTCGGCAATCACGCCGTCCTTCATCGGGCGAATGGCCACGATGTTGCCGGGCGTGCGGCCCAGCATCCGTTTGGCTTCTTCACCGACGGCCAGCACGTTGGTGGTGCCTGCCTGGATGGCCACGACCGAGGGTTCCCGCAGAACAATGCCGCGGTCCCGCACATAAACGAGAGAGTTGGCCGTGCCGAGGTCTATTCCAATATCATTGGAGAACAGGCTTTTTAGTCGAGCAAACATGAATTTGCCTACTGTCGGCGCCCAGTAAATCGCTTGCGCCAGCCCAGGTCAAGCCATCAATGAGTTTTTTGAATGAGCGGTTTTCCCCGCTTCAAGCCGATTTGAAAATCCACATCACCGCCCGGCATGTGAATTTGGAGCCTGTCCAATGCCTGTTCCCCGGCCAGGACCGTCAACGCCTGGTTTCCGAAGGCGCGCTTGCCCCACGGGGCTGGCGGGAACAAACCAATCGTCAGGGCCGTTTTCACGACCGGCATTTCTCGCCAACCGGGCTGCGGCGGCGCGCGGTGCCAGGCGGCCGGGAACCCGGCCGGACGCGCTTTTTTGAATGAGTTGGGGGAATGGTCATTGCTTTTTAGCGGCGCTTGACTGAAACTGCCGGCTGTTCCGCATGCTGAATTATTTTCAAATTTTGATTCTCGCGCTGGTGCAGGGCGCGTGCGAATTACTGCCGGTCTCCAGCTCGGCGCACGTCATCGCGGTCGAAAAACTCATGGGCATTCAGGACGTCGGCAGCCCGCAAATGGCGCTGCTGCTGGTCATGTTGCACACCGGCACCATGTTCGCCGTCATTGTTTACTTCTGGCGGGGCTGGATGCGGGATTATTTTACTGTGCCTGCCAAACTCCAATGGTTCGCCCTGCAGATCATCCTGGCCACCTTCTGCACGGGCGTGATGGGATTGGGATTAAAGGAAATCATCGAAAAAATCTTGCTGCGCGGCCGGCCGCATGCGGCGGTGGAGGAGTTGTTCAACAACCTGCCGTTGATGGCTGGAGCGCTGGCAGCGGTGGGCATTTTGATCATCGTGGCGGGCCGGCGTCGGGGCCAGGCGCCAGACCAGCCGGAAATTCAATCTGCTCATTCGATCTGGATTGGACTGATGCAGGGGATTTGCCTGCCGTTCCGCGGTTTTTCGCGTTCCGGCGCAACCATTTCCACCGGCCTGTTGCTGGGCCTGCCCAGGCAAAAGCTGGAAGAATTCAGTTTTGCCCTGGCGGTGGTCCTGACTCCGCCGGTAATCGCCCGCGAAGTCTGGCGCCTGCTCAAACAGCACGCCCTGAGCGGTCACGGCCCGCTGTGGAATCTGTTCGCGCCCAGCCTGGTCGGCATGGTGTTCAGTTTCCTGGCCGGATTGCTGGCGTTAAAGTGGCTCTCGCGCTGGCTGGAGGCCGGCCGCTGGTCGTGGTTTGGCTATTACTGCCTGGCGGCGGCGGCGGGCGTGCTGGTGATTCATTTCACACTGCCACATTGAATCGGTTCTCCTGCCGGGGTGCGGCCCATCTCATTCAAACCGGTGCGTCAAGTGCGAATTGAAATCCATCCTCACTTGGCGTTGGGATCAGGAATGAAAATCTTTTTGCCGACGATCAGGCTTTTGGGGTTGATGCCCGGATTGGCCGCCAGAATCTGCTCGGCCGTCACTTTAACGCCCTGGGCGCGATAGGCGCGGGCGATTGCCTCCAGCGTGTCGCCTTTGGCGATGGTATATTCGTAACCTTTTTGTGGACTGCCGGCGCCATTCATTGACGCAGCCGGGGGGGAGGTTGAGGCCGCTGGCGCCGCGCCGGAGGTGCGGTGACCGGTGCGGCCGGCGCCCCCGTTTTGGGCGAGTTTCTCCAGTTCCTTCAGAACCAGCTCGTTATCGTTTTGTTGTTTTTGGGCCAGCGCCTGCACCTGCGCGGCGAGTTTTCTCAAATCGTCCGCACTGGCGGTGTCGGGCGCCGGTTGATTGAGCTTGTTGCGCAAATCGCTGATCTGTTTTTCGAGCGCGGCGATGCGCTTGTCCTGCTGGTCTAAGATGGTGTAAATGTCCTGAATGCGGCCGTTGATCTGGTCAATCTGCTGCTGCGTCGCGTCTTCCTGTCCGCGGGCGGCGCCGGTCGTGAACGCCGCGCAGGCCAGAAGACCGAGCCAAAGTGAAATCGTTCTCATGCCGCGAAAATAAACCTCCGCCGCAGCGCGTCAAATTTTTTTGCCGGCGTTCTGGCGCCGTCGCCTCAAAGCCCTCGCCGCTCCCATCCGCGGCTTGCGCCGGCGGCTGTTTTTTCCGAAACTGCTGGAGTGAACGACACCCCACATTGGACCGTTCCCAAATGGCCTTTTCTACTCGGCGACGCGGCGCTTCTGGCGCTGGCGTTTTATCTGGTCTGGCGCGTGCCGCATCCCTTGAGCGGCGGGGAGGCGGGTCTGGCTGCGGCGTGTGTTGCGCTGGGGGCGGGGCTGGGCTGTCTGCCGTTTATCCTGGATTACCGCGCGGTGGTCAAGGCCATTGACGCGGCGGCGCTGGGCGCGGTCGCCGGGAAAATCCAGAACCTCGAAAAGCTGGCCGGCCGCATCGCCGCCGCCACGGACGAATGGCTGAACGTCCAGACGCAAGCCGAAAAAATATCCACCAGCGCCAACGAAATCGCCGCGCGCATGGCCGCCGAAGTCCGGGAATTCTCCGAATTCATGCAAAAAATCAACGACGGCGAGAAAGCGGCGTTGCGGCTGGAGGTTGAAAAATGGCGGCGCAGCGAGACGGAATGGTTGCAAACGCTCGTCCGGATTCTGGATCACGTCTTTGCGCTGCACACGGCCGCGATGCGTTCCGGCCAGCCCCGGCTCGCCGAGCAAATCTCGCACTTCCAGAATGCCTGTCGCGACGCCGCGCGGCGCATCGGCCTGACCCCCTTCACCGCCGAGCCGGACGAGCCGTTCGATGCCGCGCGACATCAATTGCCTGACGGTTCGGCCCGCCCGCCCGCGGGCGCGGTCGTGGCCGAGACCGCCGCGCCGGGCTTCACGTTTCGAGGCTGCCTTCTGCGTCCGGCGTTGGTGAGATTGCGCGAAACCATTTCCGCCCCGGACGCGGTGGCGGAACAGCCCGCCGCCCAAGATCCGCCCCCGCTGCAAAGCAACGGGCCGACGCTCCCGCCGGAACAGTCAAATAAATGATCGCGCCGGTCCGGAACGGCAGCCGCCCGGCGGATGCAGGCGTGGCGGACTGTTCAAATCTTCTCCGTCCACCCCACTGCCAGGAAATGCAGCCAGCGATTCACGACCGGGCGCGAATAAACCTTCTCCAGCGCGGCAGCGTACAATTTCAGTTGCGGCGCGTAGGTCTTGATTTTTTCCGCCAGGCCGCCGGCGGGGACTTCATCGGTCTTGAAATCCACCAGCCAGGTTTCCTCCGGCCGAAGCACGACCAAATCTGCCACGCCTTGCACCACGATGAATTCGTCCTCACCCGTCGGTGCAGAGCGGGTTCCGAGGATTTCGTCCAGCTCGGCGGGAGAGAATTTTGCCGTGAACGGCCATTCGCGCCGCACGTCGTCCCGCTGCGCGCGGATCTTCCGGCCGAGGTCTGAATTCCAAAAGGCGGCCAGTGCTTGCAAATTCAGCGCCGCCCGCTCGTCGGCCGACAAAATGTTTTCTGTCTCCAACCGCTGCGCCTCGGCGGCAAGCGCAGGCACATCGGCGGCGCCTTGAATGTCGAAATGCTGAAGAAACTTGTGGTGCGCGGCGCCGATTTGCGTCGCGCTCAATTTCGCCGTTGGCGATTTGGCATCCGCCGGCGGAAATTTTGCAAAGCGATTTTCGGGAAAAAGCGGTTTCGCTTCGTCGTCGCCCTCCGTCGCCTCACGGCGCAGCGCCGTTACGGAGGCCTTCGCCTGGCGTTTCGTGGCGGCTGCGAACGGGTAATTCCATTCCAATCGCCGACGCAATGTTTCCACCGCCGCGTCGCCCGGCAGGGGCGGGGGCGATTCGGCGGTCGCCGTCCGAATTCCGCCGTTTTCCGCCAGCGCCGCATCGTCCAACTTCCGCCAGCGCAATTCCGGCAGCGCGCCGTCGCGGTCCTCGCTCTGGCAGCGGCATTCTGCCTTCCGCGAGGCGAACCACAGACCCAGCCAGTCGGCGCTACTCCGGGCCGAGAGAATCTGGTGCAGGGTGACGGGGCCGGGCTGGTTCCAGAGGGTTTCCCATTTTTTTTCCGAAACGCTGGCAGAGAGGATCAATCTTTCCCGCGCGCGGGTCATGGCAACGTAAAGCAGCCGCAACTCTTCGCCGAGCAATTCACGTTTCTGGCGCCGACGCGCCAGCCAATGAGCCAGGCTGGGGTAACGCCCGCCGCGCTCCGGCGGCCGAACGCGCGGACAAAGGCCGTATTCTTCGTCCAGGATGATGTCGCCGCGCAGCTCCTGCAAATTGAACGGTTTGGCCAGGTTCGCCAGCGCCACGACGGGAAATTCCAGGCCTTTGCTCTGGTGGATGCTCATCAGCCGCACGGCGTTTTCCTCCGCCACGCCGGGTGTTTCCGGCTCGACGGCCGCTTCCCGCTGCGCCTCGACAAACTTCAGAAAGCGGAACAGGCTTTGCCGTTGAAAACGGTCAAACTGGCGCACCAGATGCAAAAATTGTTCCAGGCAGGCGGCGCGCTGGGCGCCACGCGGCTGCGCCCGCAGCCAATCGGCGTAGTGCGTCTCGGCCAGAATGGCCTCCAGACATTGCGAGAGCGAAGCGTGTTGGGTCAGCCGACGCCAGCGCCGGAAACGTTCGAGAAATTGTTCAATCTTCGCCGCCAGCCGGCTGCCGGCCGCCGCCGGCGTGGCGGGAAAACGGTTCAAAGCAAACCAGAAATGGCCGCGCGCCGCCAATCGGATTCGCGCCAGTTCGTCCAGCGAACAGCCCACCAGCGGCGAACGCAGCACGGCGATGCACGGCACATCCTGCAGGGGATTGTCGAGCACTTGCAGCAGGCTCAGGCAGTCCAGCACTTCGCGGCTGTCGAACCACCCGCCGCGCGCCACGGTCAGCGGCACGCCGGCGCGCTCGAATTGCCGGGCGAAAATTTCCGCCTTCCCCGCCGGCGAACGCAGCAAGACCGCCATGTCGCGCCATTCGACGACGCGGGAAACGCCCCGCTCAACATCGCGAATTTCCAGGGCGGCGTTTTTCAACTCGCGCAGCCGCAACGCCAGCAGGCGGGCTTCCTTTTCCGTTTCGTCCAGTTCATCCCCTTGGTCATTTTCGCCGCCGGAAAAATCCGCGCCTTCTTTTTTCAGATACAACAGCAACTCGGCGCGCGGCGGAGCTTCCGCGGAAGGCGCCGGACGGTTTTCGGGCACGCCCGGCTTCAACTTCGCTTCGTCGTCATAATTCACGCCGCCAACTTCTTCGCGCATCAGAAAACTGAAGACGGAGTTGACCAGGCGGAGCAGGGATTCGTGGCTGCGGAAATTTTCCGACAATGGGATGGTGCGCCCGTGTTTCCCGCGCCAACGTCGCGCGTAATCGCGAAAAATCCCCGGTTCGGCCAGGCGGAAGCGGTAGATGCTCTGCTTGACATCCCCCACCAGGAAGCGGTTGCCCGGCGGTGCCGTGGCCTCCGAGGAGGAACCGGCGTCAAAACCTTCCCGGCTCAAGGCCAAAATGATTTTGTCCTGCGCGGCGTTGATGTCCTGGTATTCGTCCACAAAAATGTAACGCAACTGTTCGCGCCAGCGACGGGCGATGTCGGTGGGGGTGTCGGTCTCCGGATTCCAAAGCAATCGCAGTGCACATTGTTCCAGGTCGTGAAAATCCAGGACGCCCTCGGCGCGTTTGCGCGCGGAAAAGGTTTCGGAGAATTCGCCCGCCAGTTGCAACAGGACAATCATGTGGCTGCGCACCCAGTTCCAGTCTTCGGCCAGCGGGTCGGCGCCGTTTTGGGGGGCGGCCAGCGAATGCAGGAATTTTGCGTCGTCGAAAAAATCTTTGAGCGGCGCGCGGAACTTTTTTTTGGTGCCGTGCGGCCAGACGGTATCGGCTGCGAGGACTTGCGCGAGGAGGGCGGCGGCCGTTTGGCGTGAAAGCGGGGGAGGGCTGGCGTTCCGGGGCCGGGCGTTGCCGGCGGTGTCGGAGGCCGAGGCGTTCCACGAAACACTTCGCAGTAATTCCAGAAGCTCCGCGGCTTTGGGATTTTCAGCGCGCCAATTTTCCAGAAGCGGCTGCCACTCCCGGCGCCAATCCCCAACCGCCTTCAACAGGCTCTCGCGCCAGGCGAGGGGTTCGGCGGCGGAGAACATCGCGATCTGCCGCGCCCGCCAGCCGGCGGCGTCCGGGCGCGTTTGGGAGTAGTCGTGGAGGCGCAGGACCAGAGAGCGGATGGTTTGGTCGCGTCCGCCGCCATAGACCTGGACCAGTTGCTGCACGGCCCGGGAAAATTCGTCGTGGCCGGCGTAATGGGATTGCATCAGCTCGTCGAGCGTTTCGTCGGCCAACAGGCGCGCCTGGCCTTCGCTTAAAATGGCGCTCTGCGGATCCAGACCGAGTTCATAAAAGTGCTCGCGGGCGAGCCGGAAACAAAAACTGTGAAGGGTGCCGATATGAGCGGTATCGAACAGGGCCAGTTGTTCCAACCAATAAGGTTCGAGTTGTTGTCGCGCCTGGTCTTCGAGGGCGGCGCGCAAGCGGCGGCGCATTTCCGCCGCGGCGGCCTCGGTGAACGTGACAATGAGGATTTCATCGAGCGAAACGGCCCGGGCACACAGCAGGTGCAGGCAACGGCCCACGAGGGTGCGGGTTTTGCCCGTGCCGGCACCGGCCATGACCAGCACGTTGCCGTGCGCGGCGAGGGCGCTCTGTTGCGCCGCGGTCAGGGTGTCGGGCTGACGGAACCGGTCCATGTTCAAAATTTCGATTTACGATTGACGATGCGCCGGCGCGGTGTAGAAATGGTGCGCCCATCGTAAAACGCAAATTGGAAGTCGTAAATGACTTTGAAGGACCAGCCAGCCCAGGAACGTCCGCGCGAGCGGCTGGTCGCGCGCGGGCCGGACGCCCTCTCGCACGCCGAACTGATCGCCATTCTGCTGCGCACCGGGGTTCGCGGGGCGAATGTGGTGCAGGTGGGCCAGCATCTTTTGCAGAAGTACGGTTCGCTCAATGCCCTGGCGCGGGCGACAGTGGACGAGTTGAAACAGATTCCCGGCATCGGGCGGGACAAGGCGGCGACGCTGGTGGCGGCGTTTGCGCTGGCGCGACGCCTGGAACAGGAGCGCCGCGAGGAATCGCCGGTGCTGGACCGCCCGGAAACCGTCGTGAATTTCATGCGCGAAACCAACCGGCTCAAAAACGTCGAGTCGTTCCAGGTGCTGCTGTTGAACACGCGCAAACGGCTGCTCCGCGTGGAGGAAATTTCGCAGGGGTTGCTGGACATGATTCTGGTGCATCCGCGGGAGGTGTTCCGCGCCGCCATTGCCGCCAACGCGGCGTCCATCCTGCTGGTTCACAATCATCCCAGCGGCGATCCAACGCCCAGCGAGGCGGACCTGCGCGCCACCCGCGATTTGATCCGCGCCGGGCAGCTCCTGAAAATCGAAGTGCTCGATCACCTGATCATCGGGCGCGCCACCGCCGAGCGGACCAGGGATTGGGTGTCCCTGCGCGAATTGGGACATTTCGGCGTTTGCGGCTAAGCCAGCGATTTCAGGTCAATGACGAACCGGTATTTGACGTCGTTTTTGACCAGGCGGTCGTAGGCCTCGTTGATCTTCTGGATGGGGATCAGTTCAATGTCCGCCACGATGCCGTGATCGGCGCAGAACTCGAGCATTTCCTGAGTTTCGCGGATGCCGCCGATGAGCGAGCCGGCGAACTGACGGCGTTTGCCGATGAGGCTGAAGGCGTTCACCGGCAGCGGCTCCGCCGGCGCCCCCACCAGCACCAGCGCGCGGTCGGGCTTGAGCAAGTCCAAATACGTGTTCACGTCGTGCGGCGCCGAGACGGTGTCCAGAATGAAATCGAAACGGCTGGCGTGCTTCCTGATCTCCTCGGCGTTCCGGGAAACGACCACTTCCGCGGCGCCCAGGCGGAGGGCGTCGTTTGCCTTGCCGGGTGAAGTGGTGAACAGCACCACGTGGGCGCCAAGGGCCCGGCCGATTTTCACCGCCATGTGGCCGAGACCGCCCAGGCCGACGACTCCGATTTTCCAGCCTTTGCCGACGTTCCAGCGGCGCAGCGGGGAATAGGTCGTGATGCCGGCGCAGAGGAGCGGGGCGGTGGCGGCCAGGTCCGGCAGGGGGGGCACGCGCAGCGCAAACGCTTCATCCACGACGATGGCCTCGGCATAGCCGCCATAGGTGGTGCCGCCGTGCTTGGGGTCCGGGCTGTTGTAGGTGAAGGTGGGGCCGCGTTCGCACAATTGCTCCAGACCGGCCCGGCAGGATTCGCACTGGCGACACGAATCCACCAGGCAGCCGACGGCGGCCAGGTCGCCTTCCCGGAATTTTTTGACGCGGGCGCCGGCGCGCACGACGCGTCCGACAATTTCGTGACCGGGCACGCAGGGATAGGTGGTGCTCTTCCATTCATTGCGCGCCTGATGCACGTCGGTGTGGCAAATGCCGCAGTAGAGAATCTGGAGTTCAATCTCCTCCGGCCCCGGGTCGCGGCGGGGGAAGGAAAAAGGCACCAGCGGCGTGGTGGCGCTCAGCGCGGCGTAAGCTTTGGTCGGTTGCATAATTCTTCCTGGCCCGGAATCTATCGCCAAACGGCGCGTTGTCCAGTGACGATTTGGATTTAATTTGCGTGCCTTTTGGCCTCCGTCTGGCTTAATAGGGGTATGAACATTCAGACCGCCGTCCTGTGCGATGCCGCGACGCAGGATGCCAGCAGCAAACTCAATCTCCTGGGGGCATTCGACACGATCTGCGCGCCGCAGTTGCCGGTGATGCATCCGCAATGCGCCGTGGCCCTGCGCATCACGTTTCATTCCGCCGATGAAGGCCGCCACCAACTGATGCTGAATTTCATCAACG
>DASRCU010000020.1:0-11071 GCA_035652955.1 Verrucomicrobiia bacterium
ACAAGTTCCACGCGAGCATGATTTGCCGACTGTTGCTCATGCATTGGACCGCCTGCGCTCTGGCCTTGGCCCGGCTCAACGCCGGCAGCAGCATCGCTGCCAGGATGGCAATAATGGCGATCACGACTAGAAGCTCGATCAAGGTAAAGGCCCGCCTTTGCAAGTCTGTTGTTTGTTTCATGTTTCGGCTGAATTTCAACCTTTGCGTTTGTTTGTTTTGCGCTTTTCGGCACGCGGGCGCCAGGGATGGGTCCGTGGCGCCCGTGCCTGGACTTTTACTTGCCGTTTGTGGTGCTTGTTATGGGCCGACAGTGACCGACGAGCTGGTGTTTGACAGGATATTGGTATTGGTTAAATCCGAGGCGGTAACGGTGAAAGTTCCTTGCGAGCCAAATTGAAGAGTCTGCTGCAAGGTTCCGTTGGACAGCGGTGCGTCCAGTGGAGTCACTGCCGTCCCATCGGTGGTGGTAAGGTGAATGGTGTCACCGGAGACATTGACAATGTGCCACGTGGAGTCGCAGGCATTAATGGTCACTGTAACAAATCCGCTGTTGGCGCTCAGACTTACCGGATCGGGCGTTCCCATTTTACCGGTTTGCGTATCGGGTGCATTGGTCTCACCCGGCAGCAGAACTTGCAGTTGGGTAAAGGTTCGTTTGATCAGACGGAAAAAGCCGTTGTTTTGGCCGGGCAGACTGCCGGTGTTCAGCAAAGCCCACTTCAGCGGTCCCATCTGAACGGGAGTCACTCCGGTCAACTCATTCCATGCGCCGAGCAAATTACTGCTGCCCGTCAGCGAAAACCCGGTGTCGGGGACTGTCCAGGTTACCCAAAAAGCGGAGTTGGCGGGTGCAAGAATCACGCCCTGCGGGTCGTTTGCGACGACTGCCCAGGTGTTGTTGGTGTCAATGGACAGGTCATTCAAAAAGACATCGTCAATGGGATTGGCCGTGCCGGTGATTTTAATTTCGGAGAGCACGCTGTCCTGGCCGATGGCGCTGGCATTGTTGGCTTGAACGCCAAAATAGACGTAGGCAGGATCCGCAAACATCTGGGCCACGGCTTCGGGGATGACGAAGTTGGTGCTGTTGCCGCTCGGAGCGGTCATCGTGACATTGGTGTCATTGACAAAGGTCAACGTCCATGTGCCGTCCGGTGTGGAATTGCCGATGCTGGCTGGTACGATGTTGGTGTTGTACAGCATCGCATTTCCGTTCGGCTGGTTGGTTTTGTATCTAAAGGTCCACATCGCGCCGCCGCTTGCAGTACTTTCCAGATCGGCGAAGATGACGTTGGGTTCGTTCCAGTCCGGGGCGGTTTCCGTGCCGGGATTGGGGATAATGAAAATGTGGTTTTGAAATTGAGCACCGCTGCTGCCATCCACACCGTGTTTGATGGTAAAGGAATAAGAGACCGGGGTGCTGCCGTATCCCACCCACGATTCCGCCGCGAGGGTCTTGAGGTTTTCGCGATTATAGGGTCCAGTAGGAGCAAACAGGTTAAGGCCACTGATCGGTTTTTGGAGATTCATGGTCGGCGGAGGCAGGGATACATTATTTGCTTCCAGAGTAATATCGTCCACCCAGAAGGCAGCAATGCCCGTCAAGCCGGTCCCCGTATATTTCTTAAATCCCAGTCCATAGGCGGTGTTAATGCCGGGGATGGTCGGGTTGATGGGGACATTAACTTTTACCCAGCCGTTGCTGGCAGAGCCGGGAATGGTGATGGAGCCGATATCAATCCAGGAGCCGTTATCCTGAGGGACTGCCCAGAGTTGTAACTGTTCGCCAGTGGTTTGAAATGTGGACAATGGGATTGTCGAAGTAACTGTGTCCCATTTCACGTAAAAGGAAACGTTGGTATAAAGCGTCAGGTCAATCTGGGCCGAACCAGGATTGTACCATGCGCTGCCTGAAAACCAGCCCAGGTCAACCAGTTGATCACCGTTCGACCAGTTATCCAGCACGTATAACGAACCGCCGCTGTTGCCGGTGTGATCCTGAGTACCATCCCAGGCGCTGCCTTGTCCCTGACCGCCCCATGCCGGAAGCGCCCAGGCGTTTGCGGAACTGGATGTATCAAACGAAAAAACGTTCGTGGTGTCTGCCGCGCGACTGCCCGCGACGACGAGGCTGAAGAACCCGGCGATGATGACCGGGAGTGCGTTATGGGTTTGAGTTTGAAGGATGTTGTTTTTCATAGGTTTTTGTGTTAACTCATTGTGGTTGGGAATGCGAAGTCCTGCGGAATTAAAAATGGCTGGCCGGCCCGCGCGTTTGATGAATGGGTTTGTGCTGCCACTGAAGTTACAGTTAAATGGAACTTTATCATAAGTGGTCGTCGAAATTGCAAAGGTGCGTGTTCAATCTCCCGAGGCATTGGTCCACATGCCTTTGGGCGCCGTCAAGGTACCGCTGCCGACGGTGTCTTCCATTCTCAAGGTTTGAACGTGACCGTCGCAAAAAACGTAGTTGAATCGGTTTTTTTGCGTCCGATAGATCAGGATCCCCTGATTCACGGAATTGGCTACGGTGGGGTCCTGTCGTGCATTGCCCGAGTCGGTTTGGTAAAGATCATTCTGGGTGTTGGACTTGGGGCCGATACAGATGCATGTCCAGATGTTTCCGGCGGCTTGTTGTCCGTGAGTATTTTCTGCCAGCAAAATGGTTCCGGCCGGGTCGTGAATAACGCTGGTCCGATAGCCGCGCGCATTCCAATCGGGCGTGCTCCCGGAATCGAGCCAATATATGCCCGGCCCTTGCCGGCCCGGCTTGTTCAAGTCTGGCAAGGGATAGGTTCGATTTTTGTCGTCCACCTGGTAATCCGTGCCCCAGTTTGGCCCGACGGAATTCATGGCGTAGGAACGCAGAGCGAACCAGGGCGAGCCGCCGCCCATCCAACTGACTTTTGGTAAGGTATCGTTTGGGCACGCGAGGGCCTTCGATGCCTGTTCGGGAAATAAAACGCCGACTTGCAAGTCGGCCTGGGAGGTATGCCCGCCGAGGTAACGGTTGATCCAGGAATCCCACGAAATCTGGTAAGTGGGGGCGGTGGAGGAACCATTCGCCCAGCCGGCGGGCGGGTAACTATCGTTGTTATCGCTGGTGAAGATGTTCAAGCCCAGACCCAACTGCCGCATGTTGTTCAGGCATTGGGTGCGCTTGGCAACAGCCTTGGCATTGGCCAGCGCCGGGAGCAACAACGCCGCCAGAATGGCAATGATGGCGATGACCACCAAAAGTTCAATCAAGGTGAACGCGGCGTGCAATTCATGAATTTGGATTGACAAAGCAGAAGATGGATGGCGTTTCCGGTTCATATCCGCTTACTGGTTGACCAGTTGAATATGCATCTCCTTGGTTAGAACGTATTTTTTACCGGGCGGCGGCGGCGGAATATTCACACCGGCGGTGGCCGCAAATTCTTCAAAGCTTTTGGGTGCCTGGCGATGACTTACAATCCAGCGTCGTAAGTCGCGATTCAACTCCGGCAAATCCACTTCGCCGTTGGCGGTTACGGGCGCGGGCATGGTTACAGCAGCGGGCGGTGTGGGGGCAGGCAAATTGGTCGCCGCCACGGTGGCGGGCGGGTTGGAAGTCGCCTGGGATGGCTGGGAGGGATTATTATTTTTTGAGCATCCGGCCAGGCCCCAGGCCAGAGTCAAGGCCAGAACGCTCCGGCTCGTTCGGCGGTTGAGGGCGACCAGGTCCAAGAGCTTCAGCACATGGCACTGGCGAGTTTTAAGTTCAATTGCCAATAGTGTGCTTCGCATAGTTCTGCGTGGTTATTAGCCAACTATATCCTGCCCGCGAGGGGCTGCATATCGTGAAAACTGGTGACACGGAATCCAGCAGTTTTCCGACTGCTGCAGGGACGCCATTCAGCGCCCCGCATTGAAGAAACTACCATTCAAAGTCGGCGCGGGGTATCCGACAAATGTCGTATTTTGAGGACAACGTTTGGTCTCGATTACCCGGCGCGGAGGGGATCGTTTCGCGGGCCGAAAGCCACACGCGCCAGCGCCTGGGAACGCGAGCGGACGTGGAGTTTTTCGTAAATGTGGCGGATGTGAGTGTTGACGGTGGGCACGCTGATGTTCAACGCCTCGGCAATTTCCTTGTAGAGGTAGCCGCTGGCCAGGAGGTGGAGCACTTCGCGTTCGCGCGGGGATAGGTTTTCGGCAGCTTCCCGCGGTGGCGCCGGCCGTTGAAACGATTGCACCACTTTGCGGGCGATGCTGCCGGTCATGGGCGAGCCGCCGGCGGAAACGTTTCGGAGGGCCGCGACCAATTCCTCGTGGGGGGTTTGTTTCAGCAAATAGCCTGTCGCGCCGGCCTTGAGGGCATCGAAGATGTGGTCGGCATCTTCATACACGGTAAGCATGAGAAATTGCGTTTGGGGGAGCAACGGTTTGAGACGGCGGACGCATTCGATGCCGCTCATGCCGGGCAGATTGATGTCCATCAACACGATATCGGGGTTTTTTTGCGGTAACTGGGCCAGCGCGATTTCGCCAGTGCGATGTTCGCTGCGGCATTCAAAGCCGTCGGCTCCGGCGATCCAGCCGGCGAGGATTTTCCGTACCGGCGCGTCGTCTTCCACAATGGAAACGCTGGTCAGGGCCATGGTGGCAATTTACGCTGTGGCGGTTTTTTTCGCATCATGAATTTTGATGATGGGACGCTGCGATTCTGTGTCCGGCGGGCAAATTCACGGTGAAGATCACGCGCGTCCCGCGGCCCGGTTCGCTTTGAATTTCGCAGATGCCGCCGATTTCCTGGAGTCGCCGGCGCATGTTTTCCAGGCCATTGGCCTGATCGGCTTCGGGGAGCGAGGCCGCGGGGCTGTGGCATTGAGACGGGTCGAATCCCTGGCCATCGTCGGCTATTTCCAGGCGGAAACCGTGTGAGTCAAGGGTCAATGCCAGGCGCACCTGCCGGGCGCTGGCGTGTTTGACGACGTTGTTCAAGGCTTCTTTGCAGGCCAGGAAGAGGTTGTGCCGGATTTCTGCCGTGAGCAGCCAGTGCGGCAATTCCAGGGGCAGGTCCAGCCGACAACGCAATCCGGTGGGGCGCAGAAATTCCTGGGCGAATCGGGCCAGATAAGTCGCCAGACTGTCGAGTGAATCGTGTCGGGGATTGACGGCCCAGACGATTTCATCCAGGGCGCGGGTCAAGGCGCGCGCGGCGTCAAAGATTTGCCGGAGTCCCGGTGCGATGGAGGCGGGTTGGTCCAATTGTTGCAGGGCGTTCTGGCTCAACATGCCGATTTGGGTGAGGGCGGCGCCCAGATCATCGTGCAGGTCCCGGGCGATGCGGGCGCGTTCGCGTTCGAGGGCGCGCTGGCGTTCAAGACGTTCAAGTTTCAATTGCATGCGCCGGCGCGTGTAAAACCAGACGCCGGCGCTGGCGGCCAGCACCGTGGCCAATCCGCTGGAAAAATGAAACCACCAAGTCTGCCAGAAATACGGCAGGAGCGTTAAAGGCAAGGAGGCGCCGGTTTGGTTCCACACGCCGTCGTTGTTGCAGGCGATGACGTGGAAGGTGTAACGGCCCGGCGGCACCAGGTGATAATCCGCCGCGCGGCGGGTGCCGGCGTTTACCCAGCCTTTTTCCAGTCCTTCCAGCCGGTATTTGAATCGTACTTTTTCCGGCGCGGCCAGGCTCAAGGCGGTGAATTGAAATTCCAGATGTTCGCAACCGGGGGGAATTTGCAAGGGGCCGGGCAGGGACACCGGTCGTCCGTCCACAAGCAGATTTTCTATCCGGACGGGCGGCGGCAGCGGGTTAAGTTGGATTTTGTCGGGGGCCACGGCGACCAATCCTTTGCTGGTGCCGAACCACAAGCGGCCGTCGGCGGTGCGGGCGCCGGCCGGCTGGAGGCCTTCGGAGCATTCGATCGTGGGCAGGCCGTCGTGCACGCCAAAGGCCAGGCAGTGGATCCGGTTGGTTTTGCCGTCGGCGCAGTCGTTCAATTCGGCCTGGCTGACGCGCAGGAGGCCGTCGTGCGAACTCATCCAGAAAAATCCGCGGTCGTCCGGCTCGATATCGCTGATGACGCCGTTGGGCAATCCTTGTTCGCGCCCGATGGAGGTGAAACGGCCGGATTTCCAGCGCATGAGGCCGCCGCCGTAAGTGCCCACCCACAGGGCACCGGCGGCGTCAAAGCGAAGGCATTCGATGAAGTCGCTGACCAGTCCATTGCTGCGGTGGAAACGGATCAGTTGGCCGTTGCGCCAGCAGCCCAGGCCCTGACCTGCCGTGCCGAACCAAACGCTGCCATCGGTGCCTTCGGCAATGGTCCGAACATTGCGCAACGGCGCTCCGTGGGGGTCGGTCAGCCACTGAATTTTTCCGTTTTGATAGTGCAGCAATCCGCGCGAGGTGCCGACCCACAGGCCGCCATCGCGCGCGGGCAACAACGCCGGCACGGCCAACTGCCAATCTTCTGTGCCGGGCGCCGGTTGAAAATGCCCGCCGTTTTTCACAAACAATCCGCCGCCCCAGGTGCCGGCATAGAGCCGCCCCGACGCGTCTTTGGCGAGGGACCAAACGTAGAGATTGCTCAGACTGCTGCTGGCGCCGAAATGGGTCCAGGCGCCATCCTCCCAGCGATAAATTCCGGCGCCCTCGGTGCCGATCCACAAGCTGTTGCCGGAGCCGGCCAGCAAAGCCAGCACTGCGCAGCTCTGCCAGTGGTCCGGTGGGGCAATGGTTTGAATAGCGCTGCGGCGCAGCATGACCAATCCGCCTCCCGTGCCGGCCCAGAGATTGCCTTCACGGTCTTCAAACAGGGAAGAAATCCAGTCTGACGGAAGGCCGTTGAGGTGGTTGAAATGCAGGGTTTCTTCCGGCCCACGCCGCGCGGTGAGGTAAAGGCCGTCACTGACCGTCGCCGCTGCCAGTATGCCGTCGCGCGTTTCGATAAGGCGCGTGAGCAGCGAATTGGTCCAGGGCACGTTGGTCAGTTTTTCGAGCCAGTGCCCGTCTTTCCACTTGCCGACACTTTGGCCGGTGACGATCCACAACGCGCCATCGCGACTGGGACCGAAACCCAGGACGGCGTGATTGGATTCTGCCTCGCTGAACTCCAGGGGTGTCAGCCGTCCGTTCTGGAGTTGGGAAAGGCGCCCGTTGTGTGCCACCCAGAGCGTGCCGTCGGCGGTTCGCGCCAACGCCACGACCCGGCTCATGGAGCCGGATTCCGATTCCAGGACGCGGCCGTCGCGCGGGCGCGCCAGTTGGCCGGCGTCATTCAACAGCCAGAGGTCGCCCGCCGCGTCACAGGCCAAATCGTAGATTCTGCCGCCTTGCCAGTCGGGCGAAAGATTCCTCGGCGTGGCGCGAAAAAAGCGTCCCTCCTGCTCGCGCGTCAAATGACCGCTTTCATCACCGATCCACAAAGCGCCGTCGGGCGCTTGCGTCAGGCTGAACAATCGGCTGCTGACCAGGGCGGGGGTGTTGTGGTCGTCAAAGGTCGTGAACCGCACGCCATCGAAGCGCGCCAGACCACCGTAAGTGCAGATCCACAGGTAACCGTCCGGGGATTGCAACGCCGCCGTAACCTTGCTTTGCGGCAGGCCGCTCTCCACCGGCCACACGCGAATCAGGTAATTCAACGTACTTTGCGCTGCCGACTGAATGACGGCCGCCAGGAAAACAGCGGCCAACAGCGCGCCGCGAAATGGCAAACATCCAGCGGGCACACGGCGGGCCATGCGAAAATTCTACGCCTGGCACCCTGGCAAGGCAAGTGCCGCCGGTTAAAACGTGCGGAGCGCAGGCCGCCGGCTGTTTCGGGAAGTTTCCAAACCTTTCGGCTCGATTCAATTCTTCGTGTGTGTGGAAAATTCTTTTCTGCGATCCCTCGCAGCGGGCGAACGGCTCGGTGGATCATTGGTATTGGGTTTGAAACAAAATCTGCGCGGGCGTCAACGGTTCGCCGGAAGGCAACCGGTCGTCGGAGGCAGCTTTCGCCAACGAGAGAGTTTGAATCGTTCCATGATTGTTGAAAACCACCAGACCGGCTTTCACATTCACCTGCAGTACTTCAATTCCATCTTGTTTCTGACCTTCGGCCAGGATGTAGAATTTTTCCCTGGCCTGTCCATTGGAAAACCCTTTTGGCAGCACTTTGAAAAGTGCTTGTGCCCGGCCAGGCACGGATAGGACACCGCTCACGGTTATTTTGAACGCCGCTTCGGCGGCAACCGGGGCGGCGGCTGGCGGCGACTTCAAACCGAAAATGTTACGGGCCGCCACCGGCGCGTAGGGATTGTTTGAAAGGCCCACATCCCCCGCGCGTGCCGGTTCGCTCAACCCCGGCGTAGTGGCAAAAACTGCGATGGTGCACGCCAGAAACCTTCCGATTGAAACGAGATGGCGCATCTGTCCCTGATTCAGGTGTGGTCCTTCCGGCATGGCGCCGCGGTATTGTCAGGGAATCGAATTGTTGGTGATGCGAATGTCATCAATATAGCCGCGGAACTGGCCGGACGAATTTGGATGATCGTAAGCTACCCAGATTTTGTCCACTGTTTTGCCGGCAAGCCATTGACCGACATTGCATTCAATATCCGTCCAGGCATTGAGTGGCAGGTGGCCGCCGTGGCCGGCGTTGGGATGCATGGAATAGCCATTGTAATCCACCGCGCCGCTGTCGCGCAGCGTGGTACCATCCGTGCAATGATAATCCACCGCCACATACATGCCGTTGGTCTGCTGAGGGTAAATCCAGTAACTCATTTTGGTGGCGGAGGTGATGGGAATGTTGACGGAGAAAACCTTGAAATAAACATAGTCTGAGCCGCATCCTCCTGCCGAGCCGGAATACATCAGTGCCGTGGTGCCGCTGTGCGCCTGTTCCTGGCGCGTGGAACATTCGGGATTGATGCCGGAGTGATAACCGGAGATGCACGTGCTCCAGTCAATTGTGTCGCTCCACGTCGGCTGGGTTTGAGACGTTTCAAAGCTGGTATAAAACAAATCCGTCTGGTTAGGTGTCCAAGTAATGCTGCCATCGCTGGAGTTCCAGAATAACGTGCCGCCGGGCGAAGAGGTAGTCTGAGCAAAGTCTTGTTGAATCCCGCCGGCGACCGCGTGGTCTTCGTCTGTTGGGATACCGAATCGCCCCACGCCGCCGTTATTTTGATAATAAGTCCACAGGCCGTGGGTGTCATCCACATGATAAACACCCCAGGAACTGTCAAACACGGTGTTATGCAGGTCCGAGCCGCCGTTGTAATCCTGCACCTGGGCGCCGCCCCAGTTGTGGACATAAGCGCTGCCGCCGTTGTTGAAGGGATTCCCGAGGATGGCCTGGCCGCGCCCGTTGAAGTAATTCACGATGCGAGTGTCCTGGCCGCCGTTGTTGATGGCCGTGCGTCCTTCGTAGTGAGCCTCGTTGCCGAAGTTACCATAGGAGATTTTGTGATTGCCGCTGGAGTCAATCAGGCCGAAGTTTCCCGCGCCGCCATCCTGCCAGGTGAACCAACTGGCGTATTTCACATAGGCACCAGTGGCCCCGACGTTGCACCAGTTGAAGGTGGTTGTCAGATTCGCCGCCTGTACGCTCTGGCTCACATAAGTCGTGTTCCAGCCAAATTCCGTCATGTAAGTGCCCTTGCTGGTGCTGTCATAGGAGGTATAGACGTTCCGGACCAGGTTGCCGTAATTGGAAACGTGGCTGGTCGTGGTCTGAGTGTTGTAATCAATGTAAAGATGCTGACCATAACCATCAGCCGGATAAACACCGTAAGTGTTGCGATTGGACAGAAAGGAATTGACGGCCGTGCTGTTACCTTGCGTGAAAACATTGTTCAACCAGTAGGCCCCGGAGTTCTGATAATCATAATTCGGATCGCTTGGTGACAGGTCGGTGGTTCCAAAAATACCTCCGGAAATCACTGTACAGTCGTTATAACCCAGCACCTTGTGAACCTGCTGCCACGATTTGGTCAGCATCCAGCTATAAACCGACGGGTAGACAAATGTGCCACCGCTGTAAGTACTCCCTGAATGGCTGCTCCACGTGCTGGGCTCGTTCCAGATTTCCCACAATTTAATCCGATCGTGGAAATGTGCGACGATGGGATTGACGGCGTTGGCCGCGAAGCCATCCACGTAGGCATTGTCACCGTTGCCGCCGGTGTTTTCATGGTTGTTAGCGTTCCACGCACTTTGGCCGCCCGGCCAGGACGTGTAATCAATCAAGCCGTCCACCTGCAAACCGGCGGCGACGGCATTGTTGATGGCCTGGTCGTAATAGCCGAGCATCGTGCTGTTCCAGTTGGTGTAGCCGTTGACCAAACGGAACTCGATCCGCAGCCAGCCGACACCATTAGCAGTGTAGGCCGCTGCGACGCTGGGAGTCAGGTTGATGCCGCCGTTGTTGCTGACCACCCAGCCGCCATCCACACCAATTGGCCCAGCGCCTTTAGTGGAGAAAAGCATTCCCAAGGTAAATAACGCCAACGGCACAAATGTAGAGCAGCCGGTCCGGTTTAACAATGAAGTCTTCATGGCTCAGGGTGCAAGAAGATTTTTGCTTGTTTTTATGGTGTTTCTGTTTGAACCCAGCCAGAATAGCTCCTCCCTTGAAGTTGAATAGTCATAGGATTATACGGTGTAGATTCCCATAGGTTCCTATGGTTTCTGTGTAATCTGCGTAAGCAGGGAATGCAGGAGCTGGCAACAAGTAACAGAGACCGTCCTGTAGTAAATGAGCAAAATCCTGATTATCTGGCATCAGGATGCCAATCGGGTACCGTTTTTACCCCGGATTTCCCAAATAAACTTCACAAGTTGAAGCTGGCGAGATACATTGAAGCCGCACAAACAAAGACTTGTCTTCATCTCCAATCCACGCAAAACGGAACATCCGGCGGGTGCAGGCAAAAAAGCGGGTCTCCGGATGGCTTTTGACCGGCGTCTGAAGCTGGAGTTTCATGGTTCCCAAGTCACCTCTGATGCCGGCTTGCTGGCCTGCCGTGAACTCGATGAGGCGTTGAGCCTGACTGCACCGGCGGCGGAGTTGTTGCACGATTGGCGCACCGGTGGAAATAAGCAACCTT
>DASRCU010000021.1:0-20232 GCA_035652955.1 Verrucomicrobiia bacterium
CACCAGATTGCTGATGGTCACCTGAGAATTGGTGGAACCCACGTATTTCACGCCGTCATCCACCAGCATCGTGGCGCCCACGTAATTGGAAACGGAATTATGATACCATTGATAACTCAGCGGCGCCGTCCCGTTGGCCACCACGCTAAAGGACAGAGAAGCTGGAGCGGGATTGACCCGGCCGGTAATCGGTTGTTGATAAAGTATTGGCGCCCGGTTGGGCACGGCAGTGTTGTAAAGCGCCTGAATCTGAGCCGCCGTCAGCACGTTGGTGAAGAAGGCAAATTGCGCAATGTTACCGCTAAAAAGCCGTTGGCCATAACCGGTCCTCGACCTGTTGCCCGTAGCGATGCCATACGTATAGTCATTGCCGGCGTTCAGATAATCCGGCGCACCGCCAAGCATGGGCCAGGTCGGCGAGCCGAGACCATTGGCAGAGAGGACGCCGTTAGTCACCAAAACGCTATCCATGTAAGTCAGCACGTTTGTGCCGTCGTAGGTGCCGACGAATTGATGCCACGCGCCATCGTTTTGCGAGAAAATATGATTGTCGAACTCGCCGCCCGGACCCGGATTCCATCGCGCCTCAAGGCTGTTGCCGGTATTCATCGCCAGACGCCAGCCGTCGTCACTGTGGCCAAAGATGGTTTGGAACCGGCTGTAATCGGTGGGCCGGGCCTGAAACCAGATGGTGACGCTGAACGGCTGGCGATTGCCGGGACCGTTGGTGGGATTGAGCACATTGAATTGGGGATCGGTGAAGCCGCCGGTGGTCTCCAGAATCACCGGCGCCGCATCCGGGGCAGAGTAGGTATGGCCCGAACCGTCGAAGCCCAGCGGGACATTAGCGTTGCCGCCGTTATTTCCGCCAATGCCGTTGATGGCGCAGGCATAACTGGTATTGCCATTGTTGGGGTCCAACATGCCGGGGAATTGCGGCCCGGGCACGCCCGGCTGGGTGGCGGTGCCGTAAAGGCCAAACCAGTCGGAGGCCCAGCCGTAATTGGTGGCCACCGGATAGGTGGTGCTGGGGTCAGGTGCCGTGTAACCCGGCGAATCCATCCGCCAATACATGTAAGGGTTGTCGGCCAGAATGGTGGAGGAATATGGCGCGCTGTTGCGGGCGGCATTGTAATGGGCCTGAACCTGAGCGGACGAGAGGACGTTGGTGTAAATGGCCACTTCGTCAATATTGCCGTGATAATTGTTGCCGTTCAAATTGCGGCTGCTGCCAATTTGAAGCGGATTCCACGTATCGGGCACGTACGTGCCGGTCATGGGAATTTGAATAGCGTTGCCGGCGGTCACTTCGTTCGTTCCGTTGACGTAGAGCACGCAGTTGGTGCCGTCGAAGGTGGCCACCAGATGATACCAGGTGCCGTTGACGACATTGAAGGGCACAATCACTTCGGCACCGCCATGGCCAATGCCGTTGTAAACGTGAAAATCAAAGCCGCGCAGGTTTGCACTGTCGAGAAGGGCGATATAATTCTGGCTCAAGCACCAGCCGGCCTGGTTGTTGTTGCCATTGATGCCGGCGTTGTTGCCGCCGCTTTTGGCCACAATGCCTTCAAAGTTTCGGTCTTGCTCGGCGGAATTGACCCAGCATTCGACGGTGAAGGCCGTGACGTTGGTGAACCCCGTGCGCCCGTCGGTCGTCGGCACCGCCAGAAAACTGCCTTGCTGATCGTTCATCAGCACAGACGTGTCGCCGTCCGCCGTGGCGCCCGCCTGACCTTTGACGGCGTTCTGGCTGGAATAAACGGCATCCGCCACCCGTCCCAAAGACCCGTAGTTTGTTTCCACGTCGGCTGTGGGCGGCTGGGCCGTCTCCTCCAGCGGAAAATAAACCGCCGGATTGAGATTGGTGATGGCCCGGAAATAAGCCGACTGCGCCCACACGGGTCGGCCCGACCAGATCAGCGCACTCACTGAGGCCACGATAACAAGGATTTTTTTGTTCATAAGGGACTGGGTTTTTGGGTTTCAATTTAGAGCCGCCCGCCGGGCCGGGTCCACACGCCACCCCGGCCGAATCCCGCGGCAACGACCGATTGTTCCGGCTCCCAACGATGGTTCATGGGTTCACTCTGACACGATTTGGTTTTTCTGCAAATCATAGGATTATATGGTCCGCCCCCTCCCGGCGGGCCGGCGCGGCGCGAGCGGAAACACCCTGGAAACACGGTCCGCCCGCCTTTGCGGATGCGAGTTTGGGCTTTGGATTTTGCGTGGGATATTTTATTTTTTCCCCGTGAGCCGCAAACAGACGCGTGTCGCCGCGCTGGCCGGTCAGTTTTCCGGAGAAACCCTCCAGCCGTACTACGCCGGTTATTTCATCCTGTTCAACCGCCAGGAATTTTACAAAGCCCACGACGTGCTGGAACAGCTCTGGCTGCCGGACAAACACGGTGTCAATGGAAATTTTTACAAGGGATTGATTCAACTGGCCGGGGCGTTCGTGCATTTGCAGAAAAACCGGCTGCGTCCGGCGGCCGCGTTGTTCAAGCTGGCGCGGGCCAATCTGGAAAAATATCCGCCGGTTCACGAACATCTGGACGTGCGCGGGACGCGAAGGCTGATCGGCCGCTGGCTCGGCGAACTGGAGCAGAGTGATTTTCAGCGCAACCCGCTGGACGCCATTCCGGCGCCGGAATTGAAACTGGAAACGCACCGAAAATGAACGCCCCCTCTCCAAAGCGCGTGGTGATTGCCGGCGGCACCGGGTTCATCGGACGCGCCTTGACATCGGCCCTGCGCGCCCGGAATTACTCCGTGACCGTGCTCACGCGCCAACCGCGCCGGCGCGAGGACGGCGTGGAAGAAATCGCCTGGCAACCGGACCACATCGGCGGCTGGAGCCGGTGTCTGGACGGCGCCGCGGCACTGGTCAATCTGGCCGGGCACAGCATCCATTGCCGGCACACGCCCGAAAATCTGCGCTTCATCCGCCAGTCGCGACTGCAATCGGTCGCCACCCTCGCCGCGGCGCTGCAGCAGACGCCGCATCCGCCCCGCGTGTGGGTGCAGGCGGGGGCGGTGGGCATTTACGGCGACCGCGGAGATGAATGGTGCGACGAAACTTCCCGGCCCGGCCAGGGCGCGCTGGCGGAGGTCTGCCGGGCGTGGGAAGAAACGTTTTTTGCCGCATCCACGCCCGGCACGCGCCGCGCGCTGCTCCGCCTCGGCATGGTGTTGGGGCGCAACGGCGGCGCGTTGCCGGTTCTGGAAAAGCTGACGAAGTGGTTTCTGGGCGGACGCGCCGGCGGCGGCAGACAATTTGTCAGTTGGATTCACCTGGCCGATTTGACGCGCGTCGCAGTCACCGCCCTGGAACGCGAGGATTGGCCGGAGCTGGCCAACGCGGTGGCGCCGCATCCGGTGACCAACGCCGAGTTCATGCGCCACTTGCGCCGCGCATTGCATCGCCCGTGGAGCCCGCCCGCACCGGTGTGGGCCGTGAAACTGGGCGCACGGCTGCTGGGCACCGAACCGTCGCTGGTGTTGACCGGCTGCCGCTGTGCGCCGAAGCGGCTGCTGGAAGCGGGTTTCCAGTTCCAATTTCCCGATCTGCCTTCGGCGTTCCAAAATTTTTACGGGTCAGACGGCGCCGGGAGGGAACGGCCGTGAAGCCGGAAGCCTTCCAATTTTCATTCGCCGCGCGCCGCCGTTTTTGCTAATCTGCCGCCCATGACACTCGACGACATTTTGCTGGAAGCGGAAGAAAAAATGAGCAAGACCGAGCAAGTGGTCGTGAACGAATTTGCCGGCGTGCGCACCGGCAAGGCCTCGCCGGCGCTGGTCGAAAACCTCCTGGTGGAAGTGTACGGCTCGCAAATGCGCCTCCGCGAACTGGCCGGCATCACCACGCCCGAACCCCGAATGCTGGTCCTCCAGCCGTGGGACTTGAACTCGCTCCACCCGATTGAGAAGGCCATTCAGAAGGCGAACCTCGGTTTGACGCCCGCCATTCAAGGCAAAGTCATCCGGCTGATCTTTCCCGAATTGAGCCAGGAACGGCGCCAGGAGTTTGTCAAGTTGATTAAAAAAATGGCCGAAGACGGGCGCGTGGCCATCCGCCATATCCGCCGGGACGCCATGGAACAACTCAAGAAACATGCCCACGACAGCGGCATCACCGAGGACGAAAAAAAACAGGCCGAAAAGGATTTGCAAAAGCTCACCGACGATTACATCGCCAAAATTGACCGGCATCTGGCCCTCAAGGAGAAGGAAATCATGACCGTGTAAGGCCCGGCAACGCCGCGCCGGCCGGTGCCATTGCTGCCGGTCCGCCGTCTCAACGGGCCGCGGTGTTGGTCAGCGGCGGCACAAAGTGGATGACCGTTTCATCCGGTCGGGCGTAGCCGAGTTTTTCGCGGGCCAGGCGCTCCACGGCCTGAGGGTCGTTGCGAAGCGCCTCAATTTCTCCCTGGAGCTGTTGGGATTTTTGTTCCTCGGCCTGAAGCTGCGCGTCCAGACGGTCAATCTCCGCGCGCATTCGTTCGTTTTCGTGGATGAGCGGCAGGTAACTCAGGCCGATGAGCAGCACGATGGCCAGCACGACCAGGGCGGCAATGAGGTTGGTCAATTTGCCCCAAATGCCCACGTCCACATTCATGCGGCCAGTTAAACATGCGGGCGGGCCGGAGGAAAGGGGATTCTACCGGACCAGCCGCTGGACCTGCGTCAGTTGGCCGTCCGGCCCGAACGTCAGGCGCAAATAGCGCGCCGGCTGGCGCGTGACCGAATACGAGGGCGGGAACGGCGCCCAACACCCGCCCGGCCCGATGAAATAAGGCTCAGGCGTCACGAAGACTTCTGCGGGCCGCTCCAGCCATTCGGCCACGCGCGAGCCGTCGGAGAGCCGGGCTGATTTGTCCGGCGGACCGAGTTCTCTCACCGCCTGGTCGTAGGTGTAATGGCCCACCCGCGCCGCCCAATCAATTCGCGGCGTGGTCGCGCAGCCGGCCAGCAGCACGCCGGCCAGCGCCACCAGAAAACCCGTCCGGCAGAGACCCGACTTCATGGAAACAATTTACGCCGGTCTGCCCGGCACGCAACGCCGGAAGCGGATTTGATTGTCAGGCTCTCCACAAACGGGTATTGATGAAGCACGGATGATAAAGGCTTTGTTTTTGATCTTCGAGCCGGAGGCGGCGTGGGAAGGGGTGGCGCGCGCGCACCGCAGTCTGAAATCCATTCTCCTGTTTTATCTGCTGCCGATGATGCTGATTGTGGCCGCGGCCGAAGGTTACGGCCTGGTGGTGTGGGGCCGCTGGCAATCCACGGTGGGCGCCATCAAAAAATTCACGCCGGCCGAAGCGTTGCTGACGGAAGTGCTGGAAGTGGCCCTGATGGGCGCGGCCATTGCCGTGTGCGCGCATCTGGTCAAGGCCTTGAGCAACACCTTTCGCGGCGGCCAGACCTACGCCCAAACTCTCACCGTGGTGGCCTACGGATTAAGCCCCATGTTTCTCTGCCGGCTGCTGGACGTGGCGCCCACAATCAACCTGTGGATTCCGTGGGGCATTGGCCTGTTGCTTTGCGTCAAAATTCTTTACCACGGCGTCCCGCGCATTTTGCAGCCGGACCCGCCGCATGCCTTTGGATTGTTTCTGATGAGCACGCTGCTTATGGCCATGGTGACGGGCTTGGAGCGGTTCATCGTGGCCGGTTATTTCAACGGCACGTTCAAGCCGCTCACCGCCTTCGTCACGCAACTGGCCGGCCGCCTGCCGCTGGGACAATGAAAACGGCGCTGGAAGAAACCCTGTTGCAGGCGTTGTTGGAGCTGGAACGCGCCGCCCAACCGCCGTCGCCGGAGGCTCCCCGGCCGGATTGGCCGCGGCTCTGGACGAGAATTGACGAACTGACTGCGCAACTGCCGCCCGATGCCGACCCCCGGCTGCGCCACTATTTGCGCCAGAAAAGCTATCAGAAAGCCCGGCTCTTTCTCCAGGGCCGCGAAGCGGAAAATCAAACCGGCCAGTGCCGCCGCAGTTGATCTGCCGTTCCCGCCGTCGGCGTCACCGCACAAACATGCGGTGGGCAGAAGGATCGGGACGTGATAAAAAAACAAGCACTGGGTGCGGATTCCAACCGAGAGAAACGTCGTATGAATCTGAAATTATTTCTGCTTGGGGCGACAGCGATGTTGGGAATTGCGGGACCGTTGGTCGCGTCCCAAACCTTCAACGGTAACGGCAACACCGCCTGGGGCGGGGCCATCGGCAACGCCACACTGACCTTGAGTGACAACGGCACGACCGTTTCCGGCAGCCTGACCACGGGTGCCGGTTTGAACGGCAACGCTTTCGTGCTCTATCTTCAGTCCGGTCCCGGCGGTTTCAGCAGCACGAGCGGGTTCCACGATGACGCGGATCAACTCCGGTCGGCAATTTCCGAATACACCTCTACAGGAAATAGCGGCGGTTCAGGGCAAAGTTTCTTGAATTTTGCCAGCGGGTTCGCGCCGAACTACGCCATTGCCTTGCAACCGGATAGCGGCATCAACTTCGGCGGCCTCTGGCAATTGGCCAGCGGCGGCGCGAACAGCCTGCCGTTTATCGCCAGCATCAATCTCTCGCCCACCGGCAGCGACGCGCAGGGCACCTACACCTTTTCATTCAACCTGTCGGACATCGGTCTGACGCCGGGGGCGGGGCAGAGCTTCGAATTGTTCGGGCTGGAGGTCTCCACCACTGGTTACAGTTCGCCGGAAGCGCTGGGCGGCAATTTGACCGGCACAAGCGGCTGGGGCAACACCCAAACCCAGACATCGTATTCGACTTACACCACCACAGTTCCTGAACCTTCCGCAACGGCATTGCTCGGCCTTTCGGGCCTGGCGGCGCTGTTGATTCTCCGCCGGAAATAGTCTCACCTGATTCTTCCGCCCCGCTTCGGCGGGGCTTTTTTTTAGCGGCCGTTTTCCCGGAGCAACTGGCGCAACTGGAGATTGAAATCATTCGCCTGTTGCAATTGTTCCAGCGTCAGGTGCATTCGATAACGCCAGTAATGGCGCGGATTGGCCGGCACGTTGATGCGTTCGGCGGCCGCAGCGGCCCGGCGCAAGACGGCGTCCATCCCCAGCAAATCCTGCAACTGAAAAATGCTCCACATGGCGGGCGAGGCGAGGTGTTGCTGGATCACGGCGCGGACTATTTCCGGCTCTACTTCCCACGGTGCCGGGCCGGGCCGGGCGAGTTCCTGATTGAAAAATTTCTGCGTCACGGCGCGGTCTTCGGTCCACCACCCGCGGATAGTGCTCATGTCGTGCGTGGCGGGGGTGACGACGCTCAAATACGGTGCCTCCGCCGGGCGTGAAAATTCCTGGCCGAGCCGTTTGGGCATGCGCTGGACTTCGAGGCTGAGCAGACCCAGTTCGCGCATGACTTCGGGCACACAGGCCGGGACCACCCCCAAGTCCTCGCCGCAAATGAGCAGGTTCGTGGCGCGTTTGAGCGCCGGCAGTTTGCGCAGCCCCTCGCGCCTCCAGAAATCCTCCTGACGCCGGTAAAAATAATCCACGGCCAGGGCGCGCAATTTCTCCTGCGCCTCCGCCGGAAGCCATTTGAAGGAGGTTGTCTGCTCCATTCCGAAACGGACGTGGAGCTGTCCTTGGGCTTCGAGCAGGAGCACGTTACTGATCAAGTCGAACAAGCCGGTTTTGATTTTCTCGTTTCGTTCGTTCGGCTCCTGCGCGGCGAAATAATCCGCCACCTGCCGCTGGGTGACGAATTCCGGTTTCAGCGCATAAACGCCGCGGGGGTCAGTCTGCAAAAAATCGCGGTGCACGAGGCCACTCTCGTCGCCGAAAATTTCCCGCAACACGGCGTCGGTGATGAACGGCTGGGTGAATCGCGCGCGGTCGAAGGCGATGCCGCGGGCGGAAAATTCGTCCGGTTCCACCGGAATGGCCGGGATGAAGCAGCCGAGGATGCCTTCCACGGCGTGCGTCGGAATCGCCCAGATGCGGAAGAATCCCAGGATGTGGTCAATGCGAAAGGCGTCGAAATACCCGGCCATCTGCGCGAAGCGGCGTTTCCACCACGCGAACCCGTCGGCCTCCATGCGCCGCCAGTGGTAAACGGGGAATCCCCAGTTTTGGCCTTTGGCCGAAAACGGATCGGGCGGCGCGCCGGCCTGCAGATCCGTCCGAAACAGCTCCGGCCGCTGCCACACCTCGGCGGAGTGTCGCGCCACGCCAATGGCAAGATCGCCCTTGACAATGAGACCGCGCCGGCGCGCGTACGCCGTCGCCTCGCGCAATTGCCGGTGCAGGTGGAATTGGACAAAATAATGGAACGCCACCTCGTCGTTCTCCGCCGTCAGCCTGGCAATTTTTTTTGCCTCGTAAGTCCGGTGCGCCGGCCAGCGATGGAAATCGGCCGTGCCAAATTTGTCGCGCAGAAAACAAAACGCCGCATAAGGCACCAGCCAATCCTCGTTGGCGGCGAAAAATTCCTTGAACTCGCGACGCCGGAACGTGGCGGCCTTCCGGGACGGGAAAATTTGTTTCAGAAAACCAAGCTTGGCCTTCATCACCGCCTCGTAATCCACCGTTTCCAGCGCGTTCAGCCGGCGGCGCTCCGCTTCCAGTCTCGCCAGCCGCTTTTTGTTTTTTGCGGAAACCACAGCGTCGAGATTGAGATACAGCGGATGCAGCGCGAAGGTCGAAATGGCCGCGTAAGGATACGAATCGCTCCAGGTGTGCGTGGCGGTGGTGTCGTTGACCGGGAGGATTTGAATCAATTTGAGACCCACGCTTGCCCCCCAATCAGCCAGCCGTTTCAAGTCCAGAAATTCGCCGACGCCAAAGCCCTGTTCGCTGCGCAGGCTGAAGACGGGAATGGCCACGCCTGCGCCGCGCCAGGTGTTCGCCGGCAACCGGACAAAACCGTCGTCCACCAGCGTGTGTTTGCCCGGCGCCAGGGAATCGTTCAAAAACCGGTTGGGGCCGTCTTCATAGCGCACCAGGACGTTTCGGGCGACATCGAACACGCCATATTTGTAGGCCAGCGGAAAGGTCTGGCCGCGCAAATCCAGCGAAGCGGTCAAATGTTTCCGGCCGGCGAGACGATTGAGCAGCCGGGGCCGGGCCGGGTCCCAATTTCCCAGCGCCGACCCCTCGCCGAGCAGGCAGAGCGTCTGATTTTTCTCCAGGAGCGGCGCCCGAACGCGAAAGGTGTGCGTGGGACGGGGCGGCGCAGCGGTTTTGAGTTCCGTGAAATTTTCCGCCAGCAAGACATTTTGAAACGGCTCGGTGTAAAAAACATTTTCGACGGCACCGGCATCGTTCCACGAATCCAACACGAGCAATTCGTCGCCGCCAAATTCCGCGGGCAACAAAACCCGGTCGCGGCCCCAATCCCGCGTCACCGAACCGTCGGCGTCCTGCAAAAGGTAATCGTAGCCGAGCCGTTCCCGCGCGGCGGCCGGGGGCAGCTCCAGTGAAATCTGCCAGTGTTCCGCGTCAAAATAATGAAGCGGCAGGGCGTTTTCGATGCCGTCGCCGCCCGGCAGCGGAGGAGCGCCTCGCAGCCAGAGCGACTGGCCGAATCGGGTGTGGTAACGCAGTCGAAACGTCAGCTTCATGCGCCGACACTGTTGCCCATCCGCCGCGGCCTGTCAGCAAAAACGTCGCGCCGGGGCGTGTTCCGATCCTTTTTGCGCGACCTGAGGATCGCGGCGGTCACTGAGCGCAAAAGTTCCCCGTTCATTGAGCCGGCAGCGCCTCGATTTCATAAAACTTCTGCGCCGCCGGATTCGGATCGTAAAACGACGTGGTCGCGCCCTGACCGGGAATCCAGTCGCTGATCGGCGCGAACGGCTGCAGGAGGTTTGTCGTGGCCAGCACCTGATAATTCACGCCCGGCGCGCTGGCCCACAGGATCAGTTGGCGGTTTTCGGCGGCCGGCGGCGTCATCACCAGCGGCGGGGCGACGACGACGATTTGCGCATCACTCAAAACCGGCACGGCGTTGGTGTAAAAAATCTGGAGGAGATTGGTGCCGATGTTGGCCGGGGTGATCGTCCAGTTGTAAAACAGCGCCCGCATGGCGCCGCAGGCGCCGGAATTTTGCGGACGCAAAATGTAATTGGTCTGCGGCTGCAGCACGCCGTTGATGAAAAGGTTGAAATTGGACACCGCCGGGGCCAGCGTGGCCGAAAAACACGCCTGCATGAGATACACCAGATTGCTGTCGCTCAAGGTGACGATGGTGCCCGGCGCCGGACTGAGCCATTGCACCACCTGTTGCGGCGCCGCGGTGTTGACCGTGCGCGTCAGCGTCGTGTAGCGATTCGGGAAAAGGCCACTGGTCAATTCCTTCAAGCGCACGGTGATGGTGGCCGTGCCGCTGCCCGGCACGTTCGTGTAAACGAAACGAAATTCCCGCGGGTCATTGGTCCAAACGGCGTCCAGTCCGGCGTCCGGCGCCACCGGGGCGGCGGGCAGAAAATTCGTGTTGCCGCGATTGAAAGCGCTGTCCTGGATATTCACCTCCGCCTCCGTCGCCGTGTCTTCGGCGCGAATGACAATGGTGTAGGCCGGGCTGGAAATCGTGTCGCCGTCGCGCGCCGGAAAGGCTATCGCGCCTCCCGGCGGCCCGCCGTCGTAATAAAATGTTTGTGCGAAGGTGTTGAACACCGAAGCGCGGCCCGGCCGCGGCAGGAAGACGCGGGCGCGCACGATGTGAAATCCGCTTTGCAGGCCGGTGACGACGTTGGCCGGATTCAAGTCGTTGTCCAGCCAGACAATCGCGGTGGCGGGATGGAAATTGGTGATGGCCGCCTGCGTCAGGCCGTAATATTTGGAGCCTTGCGGCTCGGCGTCGGAAATGGGCGGAATGTTCGCGTTGTAAAGTCCGATTTTGTAACGCACGGTCGTTCCGGCCGGCTGGCCGGGAAGGGTACCGGACCACCAGTCAATGTCGCTTTGCACGCTGTCGTGATTCAGAAACGTCAACGGCGCCACTTGCGTCGTTCCCTTGGCCATGCCAAAGGCGCCATCGGGGTCGCTGCCATCGGTGGTGTAATAAATCCAGCCGGAGTTGATTTGGAACTGGTAGCCGACTTTCACATAAACCTTCGTCGGCTGGCCCGCCGCGGGGTTTAACGGCACGCGTTGCGTGGCGGAATTGTCCGGCGGCAGCGCCGTGTTCGTCGCCGCCGGATCGTGATACACCCAGGCGGCAGTTTGATTGGTGATGGCCGCGCCGAAGCCGGCGCCGGGCGCCACGCCGCTGCCGCCCCCGACGGTGTAGGCATACGTTTCCGCGCCGGTCGCAACGATGTTGTTGCTGGCAATGTTGCGGGCGGCGAATTTTTCCGGGCCGTTGCGGAATTGAAACGCCGTTTGTTCGTAGCCGAGAAACACATCGGCGGCGTAGCCGGGTTTATGATCGCGCAAATCGAGGAAATTGGTCGGCGCCGTGCCGTCGAAATTCGTCGGCCCCAGCCCCATCTGACTGTTCAAATCCATGCCCCCGTCCAGTTTGACCAGCGTGTTGGAGCATGAGGCGTCGCTGCGCACCAGGATGTCGAACGGCGCGTTCGTGACCACAGGCACGTCAATGGCATAAGTCAGATTGGAAACGTTGCCTTCGCCGGGGGCGAGGACAACGTGGCCGTAACTGTCCACACTGCCGCGCATTTTGAACGGGAAAAGCGGATCATAATTCGGATCGCCGTCCGGGCCGTCGCGGCGATAAATTGTCAGCCGGGGGACTTGGCCGCCGCTCTGCCGGAAAAGGATGGCGTTGGTGGCCGGATTGACGCGGCTGGCTTCGGGCCATTGATAACCGTAAACCACCCACGCCCCGCTGGGAATCGTCAGTTCAATCGCGCCGCCCCCGGAAGGAATGGTCTGGCCGCCCACATAAATCAATCGTTGCACCGGATCACTGGCGTTGGCGGTGGCCTGCGCGGTGGCCAGAGACGATGTGGCGCCGTGAACGAGCAATTTTTGGTAGGCGCGTCCGCCGGTCGGCGAGGCCGCGGCCAGTTGCACAAGCACCGAACCGGGCGCGAAACCGACGGCCAGTCCCACGCCGCGCGAATTGGAAACGGCGGTGGAGGTGGTGTTGGAGGGATTCAAATAATAGCCGTCGGGCGCGCGCGTCACGCCGTCGTCAAAGGTGATGTCGCCGGGGTAACTGGTTTTGTCGTTTATGGCGAACAACGCCACATCCTGCGTGGCCGGCTGCGACGGATTTCCTTCGCGGTAATCGTAACGCTCGAAGGCCACGACGTTTTGATCACTCCACCGCGGCCAGGTGCCGCCGCGGGCCAGTTGATTGTGCAGGCGCATGATTTCCGGCAACGCATCGTCGCCGAACTCGCCCAGATAATTCGCGTAGGAGACGATGGGCGTGCCGCCGCCGGTGTTGTGGTTGAAGCCATCCGAATAAATCATCGGCAGGCCCTCGCGCATGAACAAATAGGCGCTCTCCCATTCCTCATTGGCCGGGCAACAAGTGCCGCCGTCCTGGGTCTGGGGCATGTTGACGGCTTGCGCGGCGCTGAAGTTGCCGTTGGCGTCGCAGTTACCCGATTCGCTGGTCGGCGGCGCGTAATCGCGTCCGTCCAGGCCGGACATCGAATAGCCATTGAGCAGGACGTTGTTCAGGTGCGTGAACAGCGGGAAGTTGAGCAGCCTCATGCCGGAGTTGAGGTAATCGTAAAAATCCTCACCCTGCGGCAGGGCGGACGGCTCGTATTCGCCGAAAATCATGGCGTCGTTGCGTGGCGAATCGGTATTGAAGAGGCTGTTGCGGTTGCCGTCGCTTTCCACGTAACCGTTGCCGATGACGTTGTTGCCGTAGCCGTGAACGAAGTCATACATGGCCTGAATCGCGCCGGTGTAACCGGCGAACGCCGGGTCGTCGGCCTGGCCGGTTTCATTGCCGAAAAACGCGACCGGCACATGTTTGACCGCGTCGAGTCGGAAGCCGTCGCATTTGGTCATCCACAGCGTCCAGGCCGCGGCGCGGCACAGATAATCCTGCACGTATTCCGGCACGGGCTGGCCGTGACCGTCGAAGCCGTGCCACAGCCCGCCGAGGGACGGCAGATTGGTGTCCATGTATAAATCCGGCCGGCCGGGGAAGCGGACGAAATACGGCTTGGCAATCGTGTTGCCGTAATTGGCGCCAAAATTCCAGTTGACGGTGCCCGGTTCGTTGGCCAAGTCGCACAAGCCCAGCAGCGGATTGTTTTCGACGTTCTGCACCGAGCACCAGTCGCTTACGTCCGACCAGTTTTTATAGCCGCCGGAAACCGTTTGCAGATGAAAATCCTGCGGGATGAGGCCGGGATAATAATTTGTCGCGATGCCGGAACCCGGATAACCCGGCACGGTGTTGGCGCGGTGGTTCATCACGTTGTCGAAATAAACGCGCAGGCCGAAGCGATGTGCCCTGCGCACCATTTCCAGCAACTGCGCCTGCGTGCCGTAGCGTGTGGCGATGGTGCCCTGCTGGTTGGTGCCGCCCAGATCAAACGGGTCAAACAAATCATAGCCGACTGAATAGGCGCCGCTGTTGCCCTTGGCGGGATTCGGCAACCATAAACTGTCGTAACCGGCCTCAGCAATTTCCGGCATTTTTTCCGTCAATTGCGGCCAGGAAGTCTGGAACAACTCCAGCATCGCCTCGCCGCAAGCCGGAAGAACACCGCCGACCGCCACCGAAAGGAACGCGACCAAAAGCGCAGGCCCGGGGCGCACCTTTGGTAAAAATTTTCTCAGGCTCACGGCGCAAAATGGATTTCGACCGACTGACTTCGGGCGACCGGCTGCTCCGGGAGGTGGATTTCAAAAACGGCGCTGTCCGGCGCGCCGGCGGGATCACCGAAGGGCATGGCGTCCGCCACTCGGGGCAATTCGCGCACCGGCGCGGCGAAAACTCTCCCATCAAGCCGCACCTGCAATTCCGACCCGGGATTCGCCCAGCCTGCCGGCGGATGCACGCGTAAAATCCAGGCGCGGTTTTTCAGCTCGCCGGAGAAATGGCCGCGAGCCGCGCCGATGTCCACCCGCACCCGTTGATCCGCGGCGTCGGCGGAAGCGGCGATTTGCGTGGTGCGAAAGGCGCCATGCTGGTAGGCCGTTGTCAACGTGTCGTCCTCATACAACTCCGCCGTGTGCGTTTCGCCGGGGCGCGGATAGACATCCAGCGTGATCGGGTCCCACGGTTTTTCCCCGGTGAATTGCATCTCCGGCGCCAGCGGCAGCACTGCACCCGATTTGATCCAAATCGGAATCTGGTCGAGCGGCACGTCGTTGGTGAGCATGGCCGGGCCGGAAACGATTTGGCCTGTCCAGGCATCCACCCAATCGCCAGGGGGAATCCAGGCCACCCGAACGGCGCGGCTGGATCGGGTCGCATGCCAGAGCAATTGGAGGCGCGCGTTGCCGCCCAGTTGCTGATACTCGATGCGAATCTCATGCGGCGTACCGGCGGTGAGCGTTCCCGCCGACTCGGTGGTCGCCGAATCGTGCGGCCCCCAGGCGTCAATCACCTGCCGACCGTCAATCCACAGCCGCGCGCCGTCGTCTTCCAGCGTGGCCAGCGTCACATCGCCGACGGACGCGGGCACTTCAATCGTGCCCGACCAGCGCGCCGAAAAATCCGTGCGCGGGAAATCCGGCGCGGGGCTGCTCCGGCTCCAGTCGAAATCAATCGCCGAATCGGTGCGTGTGAACGCCGGCGAGCCAGTGAGATTTTCATTTGCGAAAAACCCCGCGCGCAAGCCGGCCTGGCCGTCCGGCGTTTTGAGCCAGGCGGCAGGCACGACCTGCATTGAGCCTTGCAACACTGGCGCCACCAGGATGTCCCGGCCCAGCAGATATTCATCGTCGCGGCGGGCTTCGGCGAATTGCGGGAAATACAAATCCAGCCGGCGCAACAGCGGCTGACCGGTTTCGTAATTCTCATGCGCGGCGGCGTAAATGACCGGCAACAGCCGGTAGCGCATGTCCAGGAACCGGCGCGCATCGCTTTCGGCCTCCGGTCCAAAAACCCACGGCATGCGCTCCAGATTGTGCGTGCAATGCGGGCGATAGACCGGCGACAGCGCGCCGTATTCAATCCAGCGGATGTATTGCTCGGTGGTGGGATTGGCCACGTGCCCGCCCAGATCGTCGCTCTCGTAGGGAAAGAGCGATTGGGCGCCGGAAAAGACCGCATTCTCCACCGCGCGCCGCAAAAAGTCCCAACCCGGTCCGATGTCGCCGGTCCATTGAAACGGAAAGCGATGCGCCGCCACATCCATCGGCCGATGCCGCAAGCCGTTGTCAATGCCGTCCACGTTGGCCATGATGAGCGGGCGTTGTTGCGGCCGCACGCGCGCCGTGGTGTCGTGATACAGCCGCATGCCCCAGACCTCCTTGCGCAAGCCAGGCGCCGGCGGCACCAGCGCCACCGACCAGTTGCGGTCATACCACCACACGTCCAGTCCTTCGCGCAGCAAACCGGCCAGGCCGTTGAAACGGTAATTCAATTCGCGCGCGTCCAGGCCGGACAAATTTTTTTCCAGCGGTTCGGGATGATCGTTGAACAAAACCCTGACGCGCCGGGCGTGCGCCTCGGCAAAAAACCGCGGCAGGTTGGGAAATAAATTGGTGTTTGGCTGATAGCCCGTGGAGGCGCCCTGCCGCCAGCCGGTGTCCACCACCAGCACGTCCAGGGGAATTCGGTGCGCGCGGTAATCGTCAATCTGTTTCAGCGCCGTCGCCTCGCTGTAATCATACCAGCGGCTGTCAAACGCGCCGAACAGAAACAGCGGCGGCAGCTCCGTCGGCCCGGTCAACTTCAGAAAATCCCGACGCAACGTGAAATAACTGCCGCGCGGCAGGAAAACGTAAACGTCCGGCGCCGGGTTGCTCAAATCCCAGCCGCCATTGGCGGGATGGTCGCGAGCCGGCGGCGGCGGCGTCAGCCCCCACGGCGGCGGCACCAGGCGGGGGGTATCGGCAAACGCCCAGGCTTGCGGATGATCTGAAGGCGCCGGCAGCCAGACGCTGTTGGTCAACACGCCGTCGTAATGCCACAGTTCGGCGCCATCGCCCGCGACAATTTGGGCGCCGTCAAGCGACGCGGCATTTTCCGGCACGCGCACGGTGAAATTCGCTGCGTGAATTTCCACCGTGCCGGCATTCGTTTGCACCGAGAACGGCGCGCCCGGCCAGTCGCGGTTGACGACGTGAAACGTGGGACGGTCTTCAAACCCTTCCGCGCCTTTGACTTCCAGGCGCACGAGCGAATCGGAAAGCACCTGCACGCGGACATTGCCCGCCTCCACGCCCGGCGGCGCGGCCAGACCGGGAAGCATTGAGAGGCAAATCCCCATGAACCCCAGCGCGCTCCATTTCATGAACCGGTTCATCGCCTCTGATTGCCAGAGCCGGGCACCGGTGGCAACCGCATAATTGTGCGGCCCGGCGTGCTCACGCGCCCTTTCCCGTTTTACGCCCCGCGGAGAATTGCCCGCGCTGCCCGCACCAGGGCGGCGGTTTCGGCGGCGGTACCGATGGTGATCCGCAAATGGTCCCTCACGCCGGGCAGATCAAACCAGCGCACCAGAATTTTCCGTTCGCGCAGCTTTTGCAGCCAGGTGTGCGCCGGCCATTTCGGCGGCCGGACGAGAATGAAATTTGCCGCACTGGGAAACACGTCGAAATCCAGCGCCGCCAATTCCCGCGCCAGCCGCTGGCGGGTGGCGATGATTCGCTCGATATTCGCGCGGCAATACTTCAAATCGTCCAGCGTTGCCTCGGCGGCGACCTGGGCCAGGCCGTTGACATTGTAGCTGTCGCGGATTTTGTGCAGCGCGGCGATGAGGTGGGGATGGCCGACGAGATAGCCGACACGCAGGAAGCACAGCGAATACGCTTTGGAAAACGTCCGCGCCACCAGCACCTGAGGCCATTTCAACGCCAGCGGCAACGCGTTTTCCGGCGCGAAGTCCGCGTAGGCTTCGTCCAACACCACCACCCCGCGTTGCGCGCGGCAGATTTCTTCCAGATCGGAAGTTCTGTAACCGCGGCCGCCGGGCGCATTGGGGGTGGTAATGAACGTGAGCGCGGCGCGGAAATTCCATATTTTTTCGCGGCGCAATTCGGCAACGGTCGGCAGAGCGAAAGCCGGTTTCAAGGGAACAGGATTTTTGGTCGCGCCGTGAATGTCCGCCAGTACCGGATAGAGCGAGTAACTGGGGGCGAAGTATTGAACGACAGCCGCCGGGTGGTTGCGGGGTGAAACCGCTCCCGCCGGCTCCACAAACGCGCGCACCGCCAGCGCGAGCAATTCATCGGAACCGTTGCCGATGATGAGATTTTCCGGCGCGCAACCATGCAGCCGCGCCAGTTTTTCGCGCAACCGTTGCGCGGTGGGGTTCGGATAGCGCCGCAGCCGTTCGTCCACCGCCTGCCGGACGGCGCGCAGGACTTGCGGCGAAGGCGGATAGGGGTTTTCGTTCGTGTTCAGTTTGATCAGCCCCGGAATGCCCGGCTGTTCGCCGTAAACGTAAGGCTGCAACGCGCGCACCCGCGACGGAATAAACGACTCTGGCCGGCGCATGCGGGGCGGTAAATCTGCCATGACGCCATTCAAATCGAAAACAGCGGTCAAGTCGAGCTTCTCCGCCGGCCATCAACACCGTGGGCCAACAAAGCATTTGACCCGCCGGCAACCTCTCTGCCAGCTTGAGGGCGATTTCATGGGGAGTCCGGATGGACAATTTGCCCGCACCCGAAACGACCGATGCCGAGCTGGTGCACCGCGCCCAGGCTGGCGACCTGGCCGCATTTGAGACGCTGACCACCCGTTACGAGCGACGGATTTTTTCCCTGGCCATGCGCCTGCTGCGGCAGGAACAAGATGCCGAAGACGTGACCCAGCAGACCTTTTTGAGCGCCCTGGAGCATCTGAATGATTTCCGCGGCGAATCCAGTTTTGCCACCTGGCTGTTCCGCATTGCCACGCACGCCGCGCTCAAGGTGATTCGCAAACGACAGGGACTGAACACCGTTTCGCTGGACGAGGCAACCGACCCGACGGAACGGAGAAACGCCATCCCGCACCCGGAATTCATCGCCGATTGGCGACAGTCGCCCGCACAACTCGTCGGCCAGAGGGAAATCCGCCAATTGTTGGACGAGGCTCTGGCTCGATTGGATGAAAAACACCGGCTCGTTTTTTTGCTGCGCGATGTGGAAGGATTTTCCGTCCGGGAAACCGCCGAGGCATTGGGCCTCAGCGAAGCCAACGTCAAAGTGCGCCTGCTGCGCGCCCGGCTGCAATTGCGGGAGGAATTGACCCGTGCCCTGGGCGACCCGGCCAAACAATTAATCCGTTCCCATCGCCATGTACCTTGAATCGCCCGGCACCGGAACTGTAACTTTTTATCCCGGCACGGCTCCAAACGACCGGAACAACACGCCATGAAATGCGAAGAACTCCTGGCCCTCCTCAATGAATATGTGGACGGCACGATTGATCCGGCCATCTGCAAGGAATTCGAGCAGCATCTGGCCGGTTGCAATCCCTGCCAGGTGGTCGTGGATAACATCCGCCAGACGATTACGCTCTACAAGGCCGGTCAGCCGTATGAATTGCCCGTTCCGTTCCGCGAACGGCTGCACGCCACTTTGCGGCAACGCTGGAAGGAAACCCATTCGCCCGGAACCCGGAAACGCCGCGCCTGAGGCGGCCCCGCCTTGTAACTTTTCCCCTCGCAGTGGCTCGTTCCCAGGCGACGTTTATGAATAATCCGTGTTCCAAACGATTGGTGATCGTGGGCGGCGTGGCGGGCGGCGCCAGTGCGGCCACCCGCGCGCGGCGGCTTTGCGAACATTGCGAGATCATCCTTTTCGAGCGCGGCCCGTACGTTTCCTTCGCCAACTGCGGCCTGCCCTATTTCGTCGGTGGCGAAATTGCCGATGAAACCGATCTGCTGGTGCAAACGCCGGAGAAACTCTGCGCCTGGTTCAACCTCGACGTCCGCGTCCGCACCGAAGTGATTTCGATTGACCGCACAAACCGCCGGGTCAAAGTCCGCGAACTGGATTCCGGTCGCGAATACGAACAGCCTTACGACGCCCTCATCCTCTCCACGGGAGCGGCCCCCCTCATCCCGCCGATACCGGGCATTGACCGCCCCGGACATTTCACAGTGCGCACCATCCCCGACGTGGAAAAAATTCTGGCTTGGATCAACGAATGCGGCGCCCGCCGCGCCGTGGTGGTCGGCGGCGGCTATATTGGACTGGAAATGGCCGAACAACTCAAGCGGCGCGGCCTGATGGTGACGGTGGTTGAAGCGCTGCCGCAGGTGATGGCGCCGCTCGACCCGGAAATGGCGGCCTGGCTCCACACCGAGTTGCGGGCCAACGGCGTCGAACTTCATCTTGGCGACGCCGTGTCCGCCTTTGAAATACCGTCGGCGAACGAACCGGCCGGCGCCTCGATGGTCGTCCTCAAGAGCGGCCGGCGCTTGCCCGCCGACCTTGTCATCCTCGGCCTCGGCGTCCGCCCGGAAATCGGACTGGCGAAATCAGCCGGACTCCAGATTGGCGAACGCGGTGGCATCCGCGTAAATGAATATTTGCAAACCAGCGATCCCAACATCTGGGCCGTGGGCGACGCCATTGAAGTGCGCGACGCCGTGACCGGCGCATGGAATCTGGTGCCGCTGGCTGGGCCGGCTAATCGCCAGGGCCGCCTGGCGGCCGACAACATTCTGGGCCGGCCCTCCCGTTACCGCGGCACGTGGGGCACGGCGATCTTGCGATTGTTCAATCTGACCGCCGCTTGCACCGGTGCGAATGAAAAATGCCTGCGCCAGGCGGGAATCCCTTTCCAGGCCTTGCATCTGCATCCCAACTCGCACGCCGCTTACTATCCGGGTGCGGAACCAATGGCGCTGAAAATCCTGTTTGCACCCCATACCGGCCAATTGCTGGGCGCGCAGGTCGTAGGCCGCAACGGGGTGGACAAACGCATTGACGCCCTGGCCACGGCGCTCCAGGCGGGCCTGACCGTTCACGATCTGGCGGAATTGGAACTGGCCTACGCCCCACCGTTCGGTTCGGCCAAGGACCCGGTGAACCTGGCCGGCATGGCCGCGCAAAACGTGTTGGCTGGCGAGGTATCATTGGCCCAGTGGCACGAAATTTCGCTGCTCAACCCGGAAACGACGATCCTGCTCGACGTGCGCCACCCGGAT
>DASRCU010000022.1:0-1108 GCA_035652955.1 Verrucomicrobiia bacterium
TTGAACAACGTCTGGTGCACGATCTGGTTTACTTTTTCCGCCGGTTTTCCGCTCAACACGTAGGTATCCCCCTCGGCGAGGCCGGAAACGTAGGTTTTATCAAGCAGGATTTTTCCATCGGGCGTAAGCAGTGACGCATGCAATTCCAATTGCACCTGGGGGGTGATGGCAAAGCCGAGATTCTTCAATTGGTTATAGGCATAGGAGAATTTCGTCACCTTGGGCGTGACAATCAGCCGGTAGCTGGACGCATCGCCCCGGGTATTGCGAAAATCGGCTCCTTCCTTAAAGGCCGCGCCGAATACTTTGAGCGCGACTTGTTTGGTGATGTCTCCCAATGAAATCGTGAGGGTGGTGCCGCCGCCGGTGAAGCTGGTGGGAGAGCCCGAAAAAGCCCACTGTGCGTCTGCGTCCGCTATGACGACGAGACATTTGCCGGTGATGCCAAGGGCCATGGGCTGAGCCGGAAGATAACTCGGGTTGTAACCGGCATTGAACGTACAGCCTGCCAGGAGCAGACCGGCAATAAGCGCGGGGATCGCTAGGAGGTTTCGATGCGTGGACATAAGTTCGTTGCCCCTCAATCGGGATTATGGCTTTCTATTGGAATCGGCCGTGGATGCATTATCCGGTGCGGCTGACACATCGTGAGTGGCGTCTGGCGCCGCTTTGGCCGCCCCGGTTGGGGCGGGAGGCATAGGGGGCGGGATAGCGTCCGTTTTTCTCTCCGGTCCGGTTTTTGCAGCATTGTCCGCCGTCTGGCCTGGGCCGCCGTCGACCATGGTCGTCGCGGCGCCACTGGCGGCAGTTCCCGGCGGTGTCGATTCGGCCGCTTGACCGGCGGCGATTTTTGCTCCGCCGGTTTCCATCGCCGTTTTTCCCGCCTCCCCTTTTGCCGGGGATATCGTCGCCGGAGGTGCCGGAGCATTTAAGTTCGATTTCTCCGCCACCTCGGTTTTTGTTCCGCCGCCGTCCGCCGGCTTTACGTCGTTTTCGACTTTGGCGGCCGCCACGGGATTTGCTGCACTGCCACCCGCGGCGGATCCGGAAGAGGGAATCGGTTTGAGGGCGACCAGTGTCACTTTTACCGGATTTGGTTTGTGCTCCA
>DASRCU010000023.1:0-1666 GCA_035652955.1 Verrucomicrobiia bacterium
CAGGCGGAGCGATCGGCGCAAAAAAATTAATAACCGCAGTGGTGCCTCTAATGGGGAAAGCTTTTTGCAATTATTCAGCAAATTCAATTGCAAATTTATTGTAAAAAAATTCTGACTCTGGGCTTTACAAAAGTCGTGCGCCGATAATGATATGCACAGCCCCGCGCGTCGGGTTGTTCATTTATTACATTTTAATAACGAACGAAACCTCCCTCAAATGATAAAGCCAGCCCACGTTTTTACCAGCGTTCTGATTTTGGCTTTAGCCGCGCCAGCCTTTGCGGATTGGGAAGGCTGCAGCATCGGTCCCCAAGGCCAGTCATCGATTCAAGTCTCGAACGCGAGTAATTTTACCCTCACTGCATCGGGCAATCCGCTCGATGGCGCCACGGATAGCATCGGTTTTGCCTCCGGCCAAAGCAAACTCAACGGCGACTGCCAAATCATCGCCCGGGTGGCGCGCATCACCCCCGGCCAGCAGGATTGGGCAACCGGCGGCCTGATGATGCGGGAATCGCTTGGCGGCGGGTCAAAGTTCGTCGCCCTGGGCTGCACCCGCATGCAGGGTGTCCAAAGTTTTGTCCGCAGCGAGGATTCCGGCGCTGTGAGCCATCAGCTGGCCTGCGCGGATTGCACACCTCCGTTGTGGCTGAAAATCGTCCGCACCGGCAATCACATCGCCGGCTACAAATCAAACGACGGGTCGGTCTGGCTTCAGGTTTTCGCAACCGATGTGGCAATGAAGAAAATGGTGTGGGTCGGGGTATTTGCCACCAACGGCGGAAGCGGCCCGGACGTCACGCTTTCCTTCGAGCGCGCGGCAACGCGGGAGAACGCTCCCTCCGAATAAGTTTTTGCCGCGGCGATGACCGCGACCCCCTGGCGCTTTTTGTCAGCCGCCTCCACTTCGGTTTCGTAATATTCAAGTGGCCGACGGCGATCGTTTGCAGCCTGGGGCGAGGCGTTCGGTGGAAGCTAAAGCTGGAGCAGCGGCGGCTCCCGATAAAGATGGCGCAAGGCGTCCGCCCATTGCGCGTCTTCAATTTCGCGTCGCTTGACGTAGCGGTATTCGGCGTCGCCGGCGAAAAGGATGAAAGCGAAGAGGGCAGCCACCAAGTAATCGTCATAATACAGCGCGGCGAGCACGGCGAGCAACGCCAGCACTTTTCCCACACTCATGGCCCAGAACGTTGCGCTCAAGTAAGGTAATCGCATCGCCAGCAGGGCGCGAAAAATACGACCGCCGTCCATCGGAAAGACCGGGATGAGGTTGAAACATCCCATCACCAGATTGGCGATCAACAGGTTCCGACCGAGATCGGCCAGGCCGAGCGGCCGGTCGGCGACCTCCCACCCATTGGGAAAACGCACGACTGCCAGTAGCAGCGCCGCGATCAGAAAATTCACCGCCGGACCGGCCAGGGTGATCAACAATTCGCTGCGCGGCCGACGAGGAATAGAGTCGAACTGGGCCATGCCGCCAATCGGCATGAGGAGAATGCGTGGCACGTTCACCCCAAACCGCCGGGCGGTGAAAGAATGCCCCAGTTCGTGCAACACCACACAGACAAAAAAAGCCAGGATCATGACCACGCTCCAGAGTGCGCCGATTGTCCCATCGGCGTCCCAACCGAGCCAGGCATAATAGGCCAGGAGCAGAAAAAAG
>DASRCU010000024.1:0-1081 GCA_035652955.1 Verrucomicrobiia bacterium
CGCCTGCAACGGACTGAGGGCGGTGTAGCTGCCGGCGCCGTTGGTGCGCACGTCCACTTCCAGCCAGTAATTGCTGCCGGTGAAGATGCCCGGCCCGAAATCCAGCGTGGCGGTGAACAGGCCGTTGCTGACGGCGGTGCCGTTGGTCAGGTAAGCGTTGCCGATGTAGTTGTTGGCCAGCGGATCGGAGGCCAGGCGGAATTGGAAGTCGTAGCTCCCGTTGGCCGGGGCGCCGTTGACGTTCAACCGGCCTTGATAAGTGAAGGCCGTGCCCTGGGCCAAGGCGGTGGAGGGTTTGAGGTTAAGGGTTAAGAGCACCAGCAACGCCGGCGCAACGAGTGTGAACTTGGTTTTCATGGTTCGTTTGGTTTGGGTTGTTGCTTTGTAGTTGTTGGTTTGTAGTTGAAAATGGCAATCATCCGTCTTAAATGGCTGGTGGCCCCAGGACGTAGCAGCCATGATTGTAGTTCCCGATGTTCTGGCTGACCGACTGGCTTGGAGTGCCGGCGGTGAAAGTCACGTTTTGAATCCACACCCAGGTGACGAGGTCGTTGGCCGTGCCGGAGAAAGGCTGCGCCCAGTTAACGCCGTCGGTCGAAACCAGAATGGTGCCTTCAACTCCGCCCCCGGCGCCAGCGACCGGAAACAGTCCGTTGCCGTTCACCGTGCCGTGGACAACGTTGTTCAGGATGTTACCCGTGGGCCAGGGATTGCGCCAGGTCCGGATGTTCAGTGGAGCGGCCCCCAGTTTGCCGGTGCAGACAATGCCCAGCAGCGCCGCGAGGAGGGTATTTCTAACGTTGGTTTTCATGGCTGTTTCCTTCCTTTTGAGCAATCAATTGGTTGACGAGGTTTTTCAATTGGGCCACAGTTTGACGGAGTTGCTGAATCTCCGCGTCTTTCGCCTGCGATTCCGCCTCCAATTTCTGGTTCAATCCCTGGATGGCTGCCAGCGCCACGCCGCCTTCGTCCACGGTGGAGATATGCTTGTCGTCGCTCCCGTTCAGGCCGAAGGCCGCATGGAAATCCTGCGCCATGGGGCCAAGATGCTTCTCGTCCACGGGATCAGTTTTGTAATTCC
>DASRCU010000025.1:0-29343 GCA_035652955.1 Verrucomicrobiia bacterium
GGCGGACTGGTAATAACCGGCAATATGCCAATGCGCACCGGCGCCGCATTGATCGTAAATAGCGTTCACGCCCGCCGCCACATTGGCAAAACTGACTTGCGCGTTGGCCTGGCCGCCCAGGCTGGCCGCATAACTCGGTGCGTAACTGAACAAAATATCCTGTTCCACCGCACCGCGACTGCCGACCGGGAAAAAGATGGCAAACGATACGGCACCGAGCAGAATGTTTTGGAAATAAGTTTTCGCTGGCGACATAATTTATTTTCTGGTGGAACCGGTATTGATGAAATCATCGGCGCTGGCTTCCGGTGGCGCACCGTAGGTGTTGGGATCAATGGCCTTGACAATGACCTGACCGTCCTCGCGCGGTTCACCGACCAGATAAAGATTTTCCTTCGGTGCCAACACGGTGAAGGCCTCGCGCCCGTCCTGAAAAGCCAGTGTGACAAATGAATCGGCATCGCCGGCCAGTTGTCCGCTCATCATGCCGTGCCGGCTGGATTGAGTTTCACTCCGTTGAATGATAAACTTGATTTCCTGACCGTCCAAACTCGGTAGCGGTAATTGTTGAACCGGTTGACCGCTGAGCCGGGCCTGCTCAAAAACGGACGCGGCGGTTTCTTTCAAATAGACCAGTTCCCGCTGAAAAATACGAGGATTCTCCTCCACCATTCGCTCGTATTCCAGGGGATTATGCGCCAATTGCCGGATGATGTTGGTCTCTTTGCCATCCGCCGCTGTCCATTGGAAGTTGGAGCTTTCATAAGCCACCGGAAACGGTCGCAGTTGAAAATCAGCGTAAGTGCGGCCAGGCCAGACGGTCGTGGTCTTAGGCGGTGATACCGGCGGGGAGGCAGCGGGAATGGTGTGGGCCGTGGAGGGAATTGCCCGGCGATTGGTTGACGAAAACTGTTTATCTGCCGCCGGCGATTCTCCGGTCCGGAAGGTATAGAATGCCCGCCAGAGAAGAACTGCTCCTGCGATCGAGGCGAACAAAAAACTTAAACGGCGATGGGTCGGCACGGTCTTCAAACTTAAGGCAGAGAGGGGAAATTATCCAGCCCTCGAGAAAAGATTGGATTATTTGACCGTAAGCCGGCCGCGCAACAAATGATTTGTTTGTGGGAAAGCTGCAAGTGGTTCGACAGCGTAAAACAAAGCCGGGCGGCGGCCTGTTTCGCCGCCGCCCGAATCATTTTCTCTGCTGTCTTTATCACGGATGCCGCAGGCGATAGAAGACCGAGGGATTGGTCGGGTTGATGGTGATCACGGCGCTGGTGCTCGAACCACTGCCGGGAACATCCACCCAATTGGTGCCCAGACCGGTAATCAAATTATTGGTTTGCACTTGAAGAATCCATCCCAGGTGATCTGCCGGCCAGGACAGGGAGAGGGTTTGGCCACTGACACTGACGGTGATGTTGGTTGGATTGTTGGCGGTCACCATAGCCGAAGGTACCAGCAAACTGCCGGTGCCGGTGATATAAGGCGCGGCGGTTGTGCTGTTGTAAAGACCCGGACCCTGATTAACGCCGTTTAAGACCAGGGCGGCGACTGCATTGGTCGTGGTGAAGTCCAATTGCAACACGGCACCACTGGCGATGGAAACGGTCGAATTGGTCGCCAGCGTGGGATGGACCAGTTCCAGCGTCCCGGCGCTGACCGTGGTGGGGCCGCTGTAGGTGTTCGTGCCTGCCAAAACCGTGGTGCCGTTGCCGATGGCCGTCAGACCGCCGCTGACGTTGGGAGTGGGCGCCGCGGCCGTGATCACTGCCGGGGTGGTAGCGCCTCCGCCGCTGACAAGAATGGTCGGTGTGGCAGTGTAATTCTGCCCGGGACAGGTGATGATGACGTTAGTGACGGTTCCGGTGGCGGGGTTGATTTGCGCAATGGCGGTGGCGCCATTGCCGGTGGTGTCACCCGGCGCATTGCTGAACGTCAGAATCGGCGGAGCAATGTAACCGGCGCCGCCGCTGGTTACGGTGGCGCTGTGAATGCCATTGCCCGTCGGGGCCAGCAAGGGTTGGTTGATGGTAACGCTGGCACCGTTGTTATCAATGGTTGCCCCGCCACTGTAAATGTTGGCGGCGGCCACCCGAACAAAGTCCGAACTGCCGGCGCTGGCTTGAAGCGTTCCGCCGTTGAAGTTCACTTGTCCATAGGCGACCACGGCATAACTCGGGCCGTTATAGCCGGCGATAGCCGGTGTTGTGAGAACGCCGCCATTTAAGTTCAAAATACCTTTGTAACCGGCGTTCCCCAAATAAACCCCGGCTGACCCGGAAACGGAGCCGCCCAGGATGTTGATGATGGCGGTTTCATTGGTGTCCCAAGGGCCGACCAGACCGCCGCCGGCATAGGTCAGGCTGCCGCTGAAGATGTTGACGATGCCGGTGGACGGTCCAAGGGTGCCGCTGTTTTGGCGGGCAATGACGAACCAGCCGGAGTCACTGACGTTGGCGCCGTTGACTTCAAAAATGCCGTTGCCGCCGGGCAGGCCGAAATGCGCGACACCGCCGTCGTTGTTTTCACCGCCCACGCAGATGCCATTGACGGTGAAAGTGCCGCCCAGGGCGCCGTAATAGCCATAAGCCCCGGCGACGTTGCCGACGGACAGGTTATCATAGCCGCTGGCGGAGTTGGCAAAGACCGTCCCTCCGGTTTGATAAACGGCGCCGGCGGCGTTCGGGACATTGCCGATGTTGATGTAATAGGGCGAAATCGAGCCTGAAGCGGGAATGTTCACAACGGAATTACCGGCCGCGCTGCCCACGTTCAGGTTGGCCGTGCTGGCAACGGTTCCTGAAAGGTTGAGGGTGCCGTTTTTCACGGTCGTCGGGCCGGTGTAAGTGTTGTTAGCCGCGAGGGTCACCGGGCCGGGGCCGGCCTTGCTCAAACCACCGCCCAGGTCGGCAATGGTCACATTCAGCGTCTGAAGGTTCGACGAGTTATTGGCAATCACGCCGCCGTCGCTCAACGTCAGCGTGCTGTTGTTGGCCGAACCGATGGTGAAGCTGCCGGCGTTATTGCTGAAAGTCAGGCTGGGTACGGTATAATTGGTTTCCAGGTTCGGCATCAGGCCGGCTGTGCCGGCAAACACCAGGGCGTCGCCGTTGTAACCGGGCGCCAAGCCACTCACCCAGTTCTGGGCGGTGCCCCAATTTTGATTGTTGCCGGCGCCGTTCCAGACTTCGGTGGAAGTGTTAATGACCAGCGAGAGGGTCGTGGAACCACTCAGGGTGGCGCTGTCGGTCGCGGTCACGTTGACCGTGGCATTGCCGGGCAAGGCAGCGGCCGGAATGGTCACGGTATTGGTGTAGAGACTGCTGGAATTGGATTGCACCAGAGTCACCGTGGAGCCGCCCAAGGCACTCAAATCCGCCGTGACGGAGGCAATGGACGCGCTGCCGGGCGTGACATTGGCGGTGATGACAGTCTTTTGGTTCCGCAACAGGCTGGAGGGATTAGCCGAGGCCGTCACCGTGGGCGCCGTGGCTGTGGCGCTGTAGTGCAGCAAAACGTTGTTGCCGCTGGTGACAATTGTGTAATGACCCGCATTGGCCGGCGCCACATCCCACACCGGCGCGCTGGCAAAGCTGCCGGAAATCAGATTGGGCGAGGTGATCAACACGTAATCGGTTGTGTCCAGATTGCTGGCGGGACTGGGCGCGCGGAGATGGATGACATTGCCGTTGGCGGTTAAAGTGCCGTCCACGACGATTTGGTCATTGGGTCCGCCGGCGCTGGTGCCCAACGCCAGGGAACAAGCGGCGCCGGAAGCCAGGGTTAAGTTGTTCAGGAAGGTGTTGGTGCCGTAGCCGCCGGCGGTTCCGGCAGAGACGAACGAACCGGCGCCGGCAGTCACGTTGCCATTGACACTGCCGTTGCCGGACAAGGTCTGGCCGTTACCCAAAGTGTAAGTAACGGTGGAGACATCAAAGATCGCACCGCTGCCAACGATGATGTTGGTGGAAGTGCTGATGGCATTAGCGTTGCCCAAACTCAGTATGCCATTGCTGATGACGGTGGCGCCGGAATAGGTGCTGATACCGGTCAAAGTCAATTGACCTGTGCCGATGGAGGTCAGGCCGCCGTTCACGTCGTTCGGTGCGAGAACAGGCGGTGCCGCGCCGGCGCCGCTGCCGCCGCCACCGAGAAAGGTCACGGTGAGCGTGTCATTGCTGGCGTAGCCGGTGCCGGGGCAGGTAACGAGGATGTTGGTCACCGTGCCGGCAGCCAGGTTGATTTGGGCGATGGCGGTGGCATTGGTGCCGCTACCGCCGCTGATTAGCACGATGGGCGGCGCAATGTAGCCGGAACCGCCGTTGGTCAGCGTAATGGAACTGACACCGTAGCCGCTCGCCGGCTGAAATGCTTGAGAAACCGTGATGGTGTTGCCGTTGTTGTCAATGGTCGCGCCACGGCCATAAATGACCGCACTGGCGACGTGCATGAAATTCGCCGCGCTGGCAGTCGCCTGCAGGGTGCCGCCGTTGAAGTTGACCGTGCCGGCCGTGCCGCCAAAGTTACCTTGCACTACGATCCCACCGGCCACGCCGCCGTCCAGGTTCAAAATGGCGGGGCTGCCGCCCAAACCGAATCCGGCGCCGGGGCTGGTCACCATCCCGCCCAGCACGTTGATGACGGCGGTTTGACCCGAGCCCCAGCCGCAAACCAATCCGCCCCCGGCATACGTTAATGAGCCGCTGTAAATGTTCAGCACGCTGTGCTGCGCATTGGCATTGCGGGACATCACAAACCAGCCGCTGCAGTTCACCGTGGCACCGTTGATTTCCATGATTCCATCACCACCGGGCGAAGAGAAATGCGCGGTGCCGCCGGTGTTGTCTTCACCACCTACACAAATGCCATTGACTTCAAACGTGCCGCCGGCGGCGTTGTAATAGCCGAACGAGCCGGGAAGGTTGCCGATAGAAAGGTTGTCGTAGCCGCTGTTGGCGGTAGCATTCACATCGCCGCCGGTCTGATAAACCGCCGCCACGGAATTGCTGGTGTTCCCCAGCAAAATATAATAAGGCGTCAGCGCAGCCGAACCGGAAACGCTTAAGGCAGCGTTTCCCGCAATATTGCCTACGGAAATGTCGGCGGTGCTGGGGGCCGCCCCGGCAATGCCCAACAAGCCGCCGTTCACCATCGTCGGACCGGTGTATGTGTTGTTGGCCGCCAGAGTGACGGCGCCGGGGCCGGACTTGGTGATTCCGCCGCCGTTGTCGGCAATCGTCACGTTCAACGTTTGCGCATTGAGCGAGTTGTTCACGATGGGGCCGTTCAACGTCAGCGTGCTGCCACTGGAGGAACCGATGTTGAAGCTGCCGGCATTGGCGTCAAAGGTCAATTGAGTGACCGTGTAATTATTATCCATGTTGGGGGTCAGGCGCGTGGTGCCGGCAAACTCCAAACTGTCGCCGACCAAACCGGGCGCCGTACTGTTGGTCCAGTTCAAATTGCTGCTGAAGTTGTTGTCCGCCGCGCCGCCGCTCCAGACGTCGTTGCCGGCGACGATGGCCAGCGAGATGTTGGCGCTCCCGGTCATCGAGGCGGTGTCAGTGAGGGTGGCCACCAGCAACACGTTTCCAACCGGCGTGCCGGCGCCGACAGTGACGGTATTGGTCCAGATGTTGTTGCCGGCATTGACGAGCGCCACACTAGACGGGCCGCCGATTGGAGTGGCATTTACCGTCACACTATTCACCGTGCCGGCAGTGCCGTTGGCGGCGGTTACGGTGATCAGCACATTTTGGTTGCGCCGTGCCGGCGAGGGCGTGGCGGAACCGACTCCCGTGGGGCCGGCAACGGCCGAATAATGCAGCGTCACCGTGTTGCCGCTGGCAACCAGCGAATAATGCGCCGCGTTGGCCGGCGCCACATCCCAAACAATACCTCCGAAGGTGCCGGAAATGCCGCCGGTGGCTCGAATGAGTGTGTAATCCGCCGTCGCCAAATTATCCGAAGTGCTGGGCGCCTTGAGATGAATGAGGTTGTTATTGGCCGTCAATATGCCGTTCACCGTAATCAAATCATTCGAGGCGGTGGCCGAATCGCCCAGGTCCAAATAGAGCGTTGTGCCGGAGGCCAGGGTCAGACTGTTGTTGAAGGCATTGGTGCCGTAACTGCCGTCCAATCCCGCATAAATTTTCGAACCGGCGGAGGTATTGAACGAGCCATTGATCGTGCCGCCGCCAAAGAGGGATTGGTTGCCCGCCAACGTGAAACTGGTGCTGGAGACATCGAAAGTCGCGCCGGGAGCGACGATGATGTTGGAAGAAACAATCGAGCCGCCATTCAAGGCCAACGTGCCGCCGCTGACGGTGGTGTTGCCGGTGTAAGTGTTCTGGCCCGAAAGGGTGAAAGTGCCGCTCCCGACTTTGGTGAGACCGCCGCTGCCACTCATCGTGCCGGAATAGGTGGTGCTCGAATTATTGTTGCCGACGGTCAGTGTGACCGGAGCGCCGTTGGAATGTCCGGTGCCGCCGCTGAAAAGAATGGTGTCATTTAAGAGCACACTGCCGCTACCGCTCAGGCCGCCGATAGTCACGTAACCGGGGCCATCCACGCTGCCGTTGCCGAAGAGCAGGGAGGGAACGCCCATTCGACCGGAAGTGGGAGAGTTGTCGCCCGTCAGGTTAATGGTCGCGTTGGCCAGCGCATTGGTGCCGACCAAATAAAGATAACTGCCGCCATTGGGAGCAGGCAGGGGATTGACGGTGATGGTGCCCGAATAGGTGTTTTGCGCAGCCGTGCCCGGATTGTCAAAAACGACACAGGAAGTGTTCCACGCATTGCCGGTGTTCAAACCGGGATCCTGAACGGTCAGATTTCCTGTGCCGGTCAGGAAACCGTCAATAAACAACGACTTCGGGAAATTGGTCTCGGCAAAGGTTTCCCACGGGGCGTCAAACGTAGAACCCATCACTGCGCCGCCGGGGCCGATGGTGACGTTGCCCTCAATTCGATGCGAGGCGTCCCAAACATACAAATTCGCATTGTCCAAGATGAGGGCGTTAGGATAACGGTAGGAGCCGAAGGCATTGCCCGGATTGGTTCCCAGTTGCAGTTGGGCGCCATGGCGCACCGTGATGGGGCCGGTGCCAAAGGGGGTGATGAGACCTTGAGGTGCATTGCCATTGCCAAATTCCGCACCGGCTGTGGAGGCGAGAGTGCCCGCATTGACAATGGTGCCGCCGGTGTAAGTGCTCATGTTGCCAAGCTTGACCTGGTCTATGCCGTCTTTGACCAGAATCAGCGGCGTCGAGCCGTTGTCTCGGATGACCGGCCAAATGGTCCAATTCAGGCCGCTGCTCGGATCGGGCGCATGAATGAACAACTCGCCGGTGCTGGTGCCGGTGGTCAGGTAAGCGGTGGCCCCGCTCAACATCCAACGGCTGACCCCGCGCAGGATGAGTCCGCCGTCACCGAGCGTGAGGGTGACGCCGCTGCTGAGGCCGAAATCACCTTGCATTACCAACGAATGGATCGTGGCACTGTTGGTCAGGGTGGTGACGTAATTGTTCGCGCCGGTGGGGTCGCCGCAAATCCAATTCTGGTTCGCGGCGCCAGCGCCGTTTTGCGCGCTGCTGGCGGAGCTGGAGATGACGGTGTAATTGGTGTAGGCAATGATATGGTCGCTGCCGTCGTTGGCCGCCCAGTCGCCGGCGGTGCTGTTGGCGCCGCCCACGGTGGCCCACCCGCCCAGAAGTCCGGTGGCGTCATTCGTCAAATTAGGGCTGGCAGTGGTGACGCCCGTGGCAGAAAAGTCCACCGCCGCGCCCACGCTACGGGTGATGGCGCCGTTGACGGCCAGTGTCCCGCCCAGGCCCACCTGCCACATCTGTTGGCCGGTCAGGAGCAGCGGAACACCAATCGTCGTTGTGCCCGTGCTCAATGCACTGGCGTCAATTCCGCCGGCGCCCAGCGTCAGCGTGCCGGAGCCGGTCAGCGTATAGCCGCTGGTGAAAAATTGCAGATTGGAAGCGCTCAGGCTGCTGTTGAGCGTGATCGTCCCGGCGGTCCCCGGAAAAATCGCCGAGTTGGTGCCCACCGCCGAATTATCCGTCCACTTGACATCCGTGCCGGTGTTGCTGTTGTACCAATTGGCGGTGGTGTTGAAATCCCAGGTGCCGCTGCCACCGGAACCGCCCGTCAGCCCCGGATCCCAGTTGAGGGTGTCGGCCTGCGCCGACAGCAGCCCCAGCAACAAAGCCGGGCCGACCGCCAGCCATTTCAGGGCGTTCACCCGTCGAGGCGAGCCAACGGAGGCGGAAGGGAGAAATATGGTCTTTCCGAGGGAGAGAGTTTTCATAATCGGTCTTGCTTGGTTTTGATTTACGGGCTGTTCACGCCGCGGCCGGGCCGAAGCGTCCGAAGGGTGCCCGCTGAGGGCGACTCGCGCGACGGCCTTGGTGCACAGCCACGATCGTTCATGGATGAACTCCACTTTACGGTGACCGGCGAGCCGGAGACAACGCCAAATTGCGTCAAAAAATCACCAATTTGCGACAAGGCGCAGCCGTTCATCCGCCGGGCCGATTTCCTTCTCACGGGTTTTATCGGTCGGCGGGTTGGGCGGCCTGCAGTTTGCGGAATGCCAGAGGCGTTATTTTTTTGCCGGCGCGAAAGTAGCGCGCGATGTGATGTTCATCACCGAAGCCGAGCGCCTCGGCGATGCGGCTGATGGACCAGTTTGTTTCCATGAGCAGCCGGGCGATTTCGTCGCAGCGGGCGCGGCGGATTTCGCTCAGGATGGAATGTCCCATTTCGCGGCGAAAGCGCCGTTCCAACAACCGGCGCGAGAGCCCGGCCTGCTGGACCACTTCACCGACAGAGACGGCGCGGCGGGCGTTGTCGCGGATGAAACGCAGGGCTTTGGCCAGAAAGGGGTCTTCCACCGCCACGACGTCGGTGGAGCGGCGGGCCACCAGATGGGTGGCCGGCACGTGAATGCGTCCGGCGCGCGGTTTGCCGCGGCGCATGAGTTTTTCCAGCGCTTGCGCCGCTTCGTAGCCGGCGCGTTCGAAGTTGACGGCAATGCTGGTGAGCGGAGGGTCGGACAGGCCACAGACCACCTCGTCGTTGTCCACGCCCACAATGCCCACGGCATCGGGTACGGTCAGGCCGGCCAGTTTGCAGGCTTCAATGACTTGCACCGCGCAATCATCGTTGCAGGCCATCAGCCCCAGCGGCGTGGGCAGGGCGGCCAGCCAATTCGCCAGCCGTTGGCGGCTCTTCTTCCAGTCGGTTTCCTGCGACGGCAGTACGTAGGCGGCGGGCGGGGGATGGCCGGCGGCGACAATCCGTCGTTGAAAAGCCTCCTGACGCTCCTGGGACCAGGGAGTTTGTTCCAGCTCCGTGCCGGCATAACCACAAAAAGCGAACCGCTTGAAGCCGCATTGCAAGAGGTGTTCGGCCGCCATGCGGCCGATGGTGGCGGAGTCGGTCACCACGTTGATCAGGCCGCGGACTTCGTGCGCGGCGTGGCCGACCACCACGGCGGGGATGCGCAGGCGCAGGACTTCCTCCTTGAACCGCCCCACGTCGCGGAAAATGATGCCGTCGGCGTCAAGCTCCTTTAACGTGGCACGACCGGCTTCCAGCCCGCGCGGTTCCCAGTAAAACGACCACGGCCCATGATGATGCGCGTAACGGGCGATCCCTTCGAGCAAATGTCTTCCTGAGGCCCGCGAGGATTCGATGAACAGAAAAACTTTGAACGCTTTTTTCATCGTGTCGGTCGGTTTGATGGAAGCCGATGATACCTTCGCGGGGCGAAGACGTCCACACAACTTTGCCGTACGCAACAGGGAAATCTAAATTGGGATTGACAATCGGGTTGGGCGTCTGCCACCGGGCATTGCACGTTAAACCACGTTATTCCGGCGCGCAAAATCTGCGCAAGTTTGCCTGCCGACGGGCAGCAATTGCGCAGTCGAGTTTTCCATTCAAGAAAATTTCCAGGGAAAACGAGGCCTTTAACCCGTGGCACGCCCCTTGCGTCTGATGGAGTGCGACGGCGGGCGGCGCGTGTGCGTCGTTCCAGCCAGTGACAAACACAACCATCCCACAAGAGGCACGAGTGATGAAAATGAAGAGTCTATTGACGGTTTGCGGAATGGCCGCGGCGCTGCTGTTAAGCGCTGCCGGCGCATGGGCGCAAAATGACAACGGTGGCGACCAGCAAGGTCCCGGTGGCGGACGCCGTTTTCGCGGCGGCAACTTTGATCCGGCACAGTTTCAACAACGCATGTTGGAACGGATCCGGGACGATTTGGGCTTCACCAACGACACGGAGTGGAACGCCGTTGAGCCTCTGGTTCAAAAAGTGCTTGACGCCCGGCGCGATCTCGGCGGACCGCCCGGTATGCGCCTGATGTTCCGTCGCGGTGGCGACCAGGGCGGCCCTGGTGGCGGACGCGGTCGTTTCGGCCCGCCGCTCAGCCCGGAAGCGCAGGCGCTGCAGCAGGCCATTGATGACAACGCGCCCGCGGCGCAAATCAAGGATCTGCTGGCCAAGTACGAGGCGGCTCAAAAGGAAAAACAAGCCAAACTCGCTGACGCTCAGGCCAATTTGCGGAAGGTGCTGACCGTCAAACAGGAAGCCCAGGCCACGCTGCTGGGTTTGTTGGACTAAACCGCGAACTGGTTCGCGTTCAAAGCCGGGGTTCAGAGTGCCCGCCCTGAACCCCGGCGGCGAATGTTTGAACGGTGCAATTTCAGCATGAACAAAGCGACCGATCCCCACCCGGCGCCGCTGCTGGAGCGCATGATTGCCGCCCGGCAATTGTCCGCCCCTGATGCGGCGGCCCTGGCCAGGGCGAACATTCCGGTGCAGAGTGAGGAAGACGTGCTGCGCTGGCTGGCCCGCGAGTACGGTTTGGAATTCGCCACGCTGGAGGAGGTGGAGCCGGATCGCCAGCTTCTCTCGCTTTTCCCGGCACGGATTTTGTTGAAGGAGGAATTACTGCCGCTGCGGCGCAACAACGGCACGGTGGAAGTGGCCACCAGCCGGTTGTTTGCCACGCAAGGCCTCGACGCGCTCAAAACCCTCACCGGTCTGAACCTCACACCGGTGCTGGCGACCAGCGAGGCCATCCAGCGCGAAATCAAGAAGCGCCTCGGCGTCGGCGCCGACACCATCGGCACTCTTGAAGAGGAAAAAAGTTTTGAAGTCATTGACGAAAACGCCGAAGACACCGATCTGGCCGCCGCCGAAGAAGACGAGGCCTCCATCATCCGCTTCGTCAACCAGGTGTTGAAAGACGCCATCGAACTGCGCGCCTCGGACATTCACCTGGAGCCGTTCGAGGACGAATTTCGCATCCGCTATCGCATTGATGGTGTTCTGCAGGACATTCCCGTGCCGGGACAGTTGAAAAAGTTCCAGCCGGCCATTGTCTCGCGCGTGAAGATTTTAAGCCACCTGAACATTGCCGAAAAGCGCGTGCCGCAGGACGGCCGGATTAAAATCCGCCTGGACGAAAACGAAGTGGACATCCGCGTCTCGGTCATTCCCATGCTGCACGGGGAAGCGGTGGTGATGCGTTTGCTGCGGCAGAAGGGCACGCTGCTGGGCATGAAGGAACTGGGCATGGATCGCCGCGAACTGGATTGTTTTAATCGCGTGCTGCAATTGCCCCACGGCATCATTCTGGTCACCGGCCCCACCGGCAGCGGCAAGACCACAACCCTTTACACGGCCTTGAACGAAATCAATGACGCCGCCCGCAAAATCATCACCATTGAAGACCCGGTGGAATACCAGATGAAGGGCGTCAATCAGATTCAGGTCAACGAAAAGGCCGGTTTGACCTTTGCGCGGGGGCTGCGCTCGATTCTGCGCCACGATCCGGACGTGATTCTGGTGGGCGAAATTCGCGACCAGGAAACCGCCCAAATCGCCGTGCAAGCCTCGCTAACCGGTCACCTGGTCTTCTCCACCCTGCACACCAACGACGCGCCCGGTGCCGTCACTCGCCTGGTGGATATGGGGGTCGAGCCGTATCTGGTGGCCTCCTCACTCGAAGCGGTGCTGGCGCAACGCCTCGTGCGCGTGCTCTGCGTCCATTGCAAACAGCCGGATCATTCGGCCCCGGCACAGGCGCTCAAGGAAAAAATCGGTATCCCGGAAAACGAGACCATTTACAAATCCGTCGGCTGTCGTGAATGTCGCCATACCGGTTTCTTCGGGCGACACGCCATTTTTGAGTGGATGGATACCGACGAGGAAATCCGCCGGCTCGTTTTGCAAAACGCCTCGACCGATCAGATTCGTGACGCCGCGCGCCGCCAGGGCATGAAAACGCTGGCCGAGGATGGCTGGCGGCTGGTCCGCGCCGGCATCACCACCGTGGAAGAAGTGTTGAGCGTGACCACCGCCAAGGAGGTGGCTGAGACGGCAAGAATTCAGACCGGCGACCCGGCGGCGAACCTCGAGGCGGCCAAATGAGAAATTCGTTGCCGCTCACCGTGGCGCCCTTCGCGGAAAGGCGAAAGCGCAATTCGATTCAGCCCAATGCCCACTTTTACTTACAAAGCCTTGCAGCGTGACGGCCGCATGACCGAAGGGCAACTGGACGCCGGCAGCCGGCCCGACGCCTTGCGGCAAATGGCGGCGCTCGGTTTGCGTCCCTTAAGCCTGGTGGAGAAAAACGGCGCCGCGCCGGGCGCTCCCATCAAAGCCGCCGGCCGGACGCCGGCGCCGTCCGGCAGCACGGCGGCAGGACCACTCGGAAATTTTTCCTTCAAATTTCATCCGCGCAAAGTCTCGGCCAAGGAACTGGAAAATTTCACGCGGCTGTTGTCGAGTCTGCTGGCGGCCGGCGTGCCGCTGAGCCGCGCGCTGATGATTCTTTACAAGGAAACATCGGCGCCGGTTGCCCGGGCCAAATGGAAGGAAATTCACGACCTGGTGGTGGACGGCATGTCGCTGGCCGACGCCATGGCCCGGTCGCCGGAGACCTTTCCGCGGGTGTATGTGGCGATGGTCGAGGCGGGTGAGACCGGCGGTTTTCTCGATGTGGTGCTGGCGCAGATCGCCGAGTTTCAATCACGGGAGAAAGACCTGAAATCGAAGGTGATGACGGCCATGCTGTATCCCTGCATCCTGCTGGTGCTGGCGTTGATGGTGCTGGTGGTGCTGCTCACGTTTTTCATTCCGAAATTCCAGCGGGTGTTTGCCAGCATTCACGGTTCGCTGCCGCTCATTACGCAAATGATCATCGGCGCGAGTCATCTGGTGCGCTCGTATGGATTGCTGGTGGCGCTGGTGCTGGTGGCGGTGGGTGTTCTGGCGCGCGCCTGGTTTGTTTCCGAAAAAGGCCGGCGCACGTGGGAGCGAATCATCCTGCGGGCGCCGGCGGTCGGTCCGCTGATTGCGCAATTTGCGCTGGCGCGATTCTGCCGGATGCTGGGCACGCTCATCGGTGCCGGGGTGCCGCTGGTGCACAGTCTGAATGTCGCGCGCCGTTCCATCGGCAATCAGACGCTGGTGGATGCTGTGGCCGATTCCATCGAACGCGTCAAACAAGGCGCCCGGCTCGGCCAGAGTCTGGCGGATTGTCCCACCTTGTTTTCCGGCTCGGTCGTGGAGATGATTTCCGTGGCCGAAGAAAGCGGCAAACTGGACAGCGAACTGGTGCGTCTGGCCGCCGTCACCGAGTCGGACCTGGATCGCAGTCTGAAGACCGCCGTGGCTTTTGCCGAACCGCTGATGCTGTTTTGCATTGCCAGCTTCATCGGCATCATTTTCATCGGCATGTTGTTGCCGGTGTTGTCCATGAGCGAATACATCAAATGAAACTTATGAAAATCAAAATTCAAAATCCAAAAGCCTCGTGCCCCTCGCGCCCCGTTTCCGCCGGGAACAGACCAGGCGCCGGCGCCGCTTCAACGTCGCAGCGGGCGTTCACGCTGGTGGAGATGTTGCTGGTCGTCACCATTATCGGTATCCTGGCGGCCCTGGTGATTCCCAAAATCGTGGGCCGCAGCGAACAGGCGCGCCTGACCGCCGCCCAGGCGGACATCAACGGCGGCATCAAGACCGCTCTGGACGCCTACGAAGTGGACAACGGCACCTACCCCCGCAGTTTGCAAGACTTAGTCACCCAGCCTGGTGATGCCAAGAACTGGCACGGGCCGTATCTGGACAAACTGCCGACAGACCCGTGGGGGAATCCGTACATTTATGTCTATCCCGGAAAACACAACCCCAATTCCTACGACCTGTCTTCCGCCGGCCCCGACGGCAAGCCGGGCACCGACGATGACATCAACAATTGGACGAAATGAAATTGTTTAGCGGAGCGCTGAATCGCCGCCCGGTTGAACCAGGAAACCGGTGGGCCGGGTCTGCCGACTTGCTGTTTCCGCATTTCGACAAGAGGGGGATTCGCCTCCCATGCAAAAGCCACGCAGCCTTCACCTTGATTGAACTGATTCTGATCCTGGCTTTGCTGGTCATCATCACCTCGCTGGCTGCTCCGGCCATGTCTGGGTTTATTCGAGGCCGCGCCCTGGATTCCGAATCGCGTCGTTTGCTGGCGTTGATGCATGCCGGTCAGAGCCGTGCGGTTTCGGAAGGGCTGCCGATGGATTTGTGGGTGGACACCAAACAAAATACTTACGGACTGTCCGCCGAAACCACCGGGCCCAACGGCGATCCGAAGACGGAAACGCTGACGGCGGATTCGGGTCTGCAAATCACCGTGCTCACCACCGGCGTGCTGGCGCCGACAACCTTCCACAATCTCCCGGCCATCCGCTTTTTGCCGGACGGCTCCGTGGACGAAAACAGTCCGCCGATCCTTCAACTGACCGATTCCAGCGGCGCCTCGCGCTGGCTGGTCGAACTGCCCACCCGTCTGGGTTATGAAATTAGCGACACCAAACCGTAACCCGCAGCAGGCGACAGGAAATCGGGGAAAGCGCGAACGTCACCCGGCGCGGGGTTGGAGAGGCGTCAGCCGTCAAGTCGCCGGCTTCACTCTGGCAGAAGTGCTGGCCGCCATGATGTTTCTGGCCATCGTCATTCCCGCGGCGGTGGAAGCGCTGCATGTGGCCAGCCTGGCCGGCGAAGTCGCCGCCCGGAAGAGCGCAGCAGCGCGCGTGGCCGATCGGCTTCTGAACGAAAGCCTGGTGATGACCAATTGGAACAGTGGCGGCACCCAAAGCGGCACCGCCGCCGAGGGAACGTTGGATTTTCAGTGGACTCTGACAACGCAAAACTGGCCCGTGGACGCTATGGAATTGCTCACCGCGGAAGTGAAATTCCGGGCGCAGGGCAAGGATTATTCCGTGCGGCTGAGCACGCTGGCGCCGCTCACGGGCACCCTGAATCAGCCGGTGAATTTGATGACTTCGCGACAGTGAACACTGAAATGCCCCATCGGGAGTCGAGCCTGAAAAGCCGTATGACGCCCCCCGGCGCGGGGAAACCTTCTGGCTTCCAATTCCCGCCTCTTCGCTCGCGGCGAGCGGCCTTCACGCTTATAGAAATGATTCTCGCCATCGGCGTGGCGGCCATGGTGTTGATCATTATTAACGCGGCGTTGTTCGCCTCGCTGCGGCTGCGCGATACGACGACTGATGCGGTGGACGCGGCCACGCCGCTGGACCAGACATGCGCCTTTTTGCGGCGCGACCTGGCGTGCGTCGTCACTCCCACCAACGGCACCCGCAAAGTCTTGTCCGGCAGTTTCAGGGTGGGCAACATCATCAGTGCCGGTGTGCCCGAACCGGTGGCCATTGAAATGTACACCGCCACCGGCGCGCTGAGCCCCAATGCGCCGTGGGCGGACATCCAGCGCGTGACCTACGAATTGAAACCATCCGACAATCCCTCCGCCGTCGGCCAAAACCTGGTCCGCAGCGTTTCCCGGAATTTGCTGACGCTGACCACGCCGGACGTGCAGGATCAACTCATGCTGACCGGTGTCGCGAGCATCCACTTCTCCTGTTTTGACGGTTCACAATGGCTGGACACCTGGGACACAACTGGTCTGACGTCCGTCAACACCAACCTGCCGGTGGCTGTGCGGGTGGACATCCAGATGGCCGGCAACCCCGCCACCGCGCCCATTGAGCTGGTGGTGCCGATTGATTCGCAGTCGCGCACGAACGTAGTTTTGAATTGAGATGAAAATGCAACCGCCAACGATTCGTTGCCGACCGCTGGTGACCGGGGCCGCGGTGTTCCAGCCCTCAGCCGGCAACGTTTCGCCGGCTCGCGCCCGGAGCGGTTCGGTCCTCATCATCGTCATGTGGATTGCCCTTGGTCTGGTGGCTATTGCGCTGTATTTCGCCAATTCGATGACGTACGAGTTGCGCGCCTCCGACAACCGCGTGGCCGGCCTGGCGGCCGACCAGGCGATTGAAGGCGCCGCGCGCTACGTCACTTACATCCTGTCGCTCTACGCCACCAACGGCGCCGTGCCGCTGGCCACCAACCAATTCCTCTGCGCTGACGTGCCGGCGGGGGACGCGCATTTCTGGCTCATTGGCCGTGACCCGAATGCCGATGATTCGGTGATGTCCTCCGGTGAGCCGTGTTTCGGGCTGGTGGACGAAGGCTCGAAACTGAACTTGAACACCGTCAACACCAATGTCCTCTCGTATCTGCCGGGCATGACGACGGATTTTGCCAACGCGATTCTGGACTGGCGCAGCACCAACGGCGTCGTCGCCCTCGATTATGCCTCGCTGGGTTATTATCCGAAGAACGCGCCGTTCGAAACCGAGGATGAATTGCGGCTGGTGTACGGCGCCACGGAAGATTTGCTGGTCGGCGGCGACCTTAATCGAAACGGGGTGCTGGATGCCAATGAAACCACCGCCGGCGCCGGCGACGTGAATTTCGGATTGTTCGAATACACGACCGTCTGGACGCGCGAGCCCAATTTCCAGACCAACGGCGCGGCCCTGACGAATATCAACCAGCTTGTTCTCAATTCGCCCAATCCAGCGACGCTGACCACCTTTCTGCAAAATGAAGGCGTGGGAAACGCCGCTTCCGTCGCCCAATCGCTTTATGCCAGCATCCGGTCTGCCGCCGGTGTCAACCCCGTGACCGGCCTGGTGGACCTGGCGCATCGTTGCTGGCAGGCGGGCATGAGCGAGAGCGATTTTGGAAAGATTTACGACGACGTCACCACCTCCACCAACAGCTACCTTGTGGGTCGCGTCAACGTCAACACCGCCGGTCTGACGGTGTTGACGGCGTTGTTTGAGGGCATGGACATTGATCAGCAGACGGCGCTGGGGGCGGCGCAAACGCTCATCGCCTACCGCCAGCAAAATCCAAACAATCTCAACACCGTCTGGTGGCTCATGGACGCCCTGGGCAACAATCATCCCGTTATCACCGCCCTGACGCGCCGGGATTGGGTCACCACGCGCAGTTATCAATTCATCGCCGACATTGCCGCCGTCGGCCCCTACGGACGCGGTTATCGGCGGGTGAAGTTCATTTTCGATACCAGCAACGGTTCGCCCATCATTATTTACCGGCAGGATTTGAGCCGGCTGGGTTGGGCGCTGGGCGACCAGGTTCGGCAAACCCTGCTGGCGAACAACACGACGCCATGAATTTGAATCCCCAACGGCATCCCTCCCGCGAGCAAACGGCTGTGAACGACGTCATTTACAGACGGGACAGCCGGCAGATGGCAATGGGTAATTTGTCAATCCAATGAACAGCTTTTTGAAAATCCATTTTCGAAAACGCCGGCGGCTCACCAGCCTGCTCGGCCTGGCGTTGGACGGCAGCCGGCTCGAAGGCGTGGTGCTCAAACGCGCCAACGGCGCCCTGCAATGCCTCCAACGCTTTTCCGCTGCGCTCACCCTGGATCCGTTGACGGCCGCCCCGGAGTTGGCCGGCCGGGAAATCCGCAATCACCTGGACGCCGCCGGAGTGCGCGAGCGCCGTTGTGTCGTGGGCCTGCCGCTTCAATGGGTGTTGACGGCGCAGACCGAACTGCCACCGCTTCCGGATGCCGACGCCGCCAGCCTGCTGCAACTGGAAGCCGAACGCCTCTTTCCAACCGACGTGGCGACGCTGCAATTGGCCCGGTCGCTCTGCACGCCGGCGGCCGCGCCGGTGGAAACAGCGGCGCCGGTTCCCACCGCACCCGGTGCGGCTCGATTTGTTCTGCTGGCCGGAATTCCAAGCGCGCACCTCACCGCGCTCGAAACGGTTCTGGCCGCCGCCAGGCTGAAACCCGTCAGCTTCACCCTGGGGATTACGGCGCTGCAGCGGCCAGAATTTCCCGCCTCCCTGTCCGGCACGAAGAGTCCCACAGACCGGACGGCGGGGCAGGCGGAAGGCGTCCTGGCCCTGGCTATTGGTGAAAGCCGCATCGGCCTGCAAATCACCGCCGGCGGCGGCGTGGCGGCGCTGCGTTCGATCAGCGGCGCGATCGAAAACATCAGTGGCCGCGCCGCTCTGGTGGCCGGTGTCGCGGCGCGCGAATGCCGCATTACGCTGGGGCAGTTGCCGGCTGGTTTGCGCGAGACGATCCGGCGCATTCGCATTTTCGGCCCGCGCGAACTGGCGCAGCAATTGGCCGACGAACTGGAACTGCGCTTCGAGTCCTCAGGTTTGCAGGTGGAAATAGTCTCGGCCTATGCCCCAGGAGAATTGGATTTGACTGTGCCACCGGAGGCGCCGGTCTCGGCAGCCTTCAGCCTGGCCGCCCGCGCGCTGGCGGATCAGGCGCCGGTGTTTGAATTCCTGCCGCCTCGACCGACGGCCATTGAACAATTCATCGCCAGGTATTCTTCCGGCCGCTGGCGAACGGCGGGCGCAGCGGCAGCAGCGGTGGTGCTGGTAACCGGCGGACTGTTTTTGGTTCAGCAAATCCAACTCTGGCGGTTGCGTTCGCAATGGGCGGCCATGTCGGCCCGGGTGGAGGAATTGCAAACGCTGCAAAGCCGGATTCAGCAATACCAGCCGTGGTTTGATGAGACATTCCGCGACCTGGCGATTTTACGGCAGTTGTCGCTGGCCTTTCCGCAGGAAGGCAGCGTCACGGCCCGCATCGTGGACATCCACGCCGACGGCACGGTGAGCTGTTCCGGGAATGCGCGCGATCAGGCGGCCTTGCGCGCGGTGCTGGGCAGCCTGGGCAAGGCCAACGGCGTAAGCGCCCTGAAGCTGGATTTAATCCAGGGCAAATCGCCGATGCAGTTTACGTTTGATTTTCAATACCTCAATGGAGGCGCGAATGAAAATTGAAAATCGCCAGCAATTTTTGGTGGTGCTGACGCTCCTGGCCGCGGCGCTGTTGATTGGCGACCGGCTGATCTACGAGCCGCTGTCCAGGGCCTGGTCGGCACGCGCGGCGCAGATTCGGGAATTAAAGACCCGCATTCGCGAAGGAAACCTGCTGATCCGGCGCGAATCCGATCTGCGCCGGCGGTGGAATGAAATGCGCGCCAACGCCCTGCCGGCCGACTCGGCGCAAGCCGAGCAACGCGTGCTGGCGGCGCTCGACGACTGGTCGCGCGCCAGCGGCGCACAAATCACCGGCATCCTGCCGCAATGGCGGAACGACTCGACCAATTATTTAACGCTCAATTGCCGCGTGGAAGCCACCGGACCGCTGGCGGCCCTGAGCCAGTTTCTGTATCACATCGAAAAGGGACCGATGGCGCTCAAGGTGGATTCCGCCGAGTTGAGCGCGCGCGACAACACCGGCCAACAGCTTTCGTTGACGCTACAATTGAGCGGATTGGCCCTGCCGCCGCAAACCAGAGAATAACCGCGTGGAGATGAAACAGCCTTTGATCCGCCTGATTCAACGTCCCTCGCCCGCCGCTCCGGGGCGCGCGCTCGTTGAATGCTCGGTGTTCTTTCGATTACTCCCCGGCCTGATCGTTTTGCCGGTGCTGTTGGCCGCTCTGCCGCCGGCTTTCGCGCAATCCAATACCGTGCCTGGGCCGACGGATTACGCAGCCTTCAGCCGGTTTATTGCCGAGCGCAACATTTTTGATCCGAACCGCACCCCGCGCGACGCAGGGCGCGAACCGGCATATCACCCGCGCGTTTCGCGCACCGCACCGGTGTTCACGCTGGTCGGCACGATGAGTTACGCCAAGGGAATGTTTGCCTTTTTCAACGGCAACCAGCCCGATTTGCGAAAAGTGCTTTACACGACGGACAGCAATTCCATCGCCGGCTTTACGGTGGCCGACATCACGCTGTCCGGTGTCACCTTGCAATCCGCCGACAAAAAGCAGACGGTGGAGTTGAAGATTGGCGATTCGATGCGGCAGGAAGACAACGTCTGGCGGCGGGTGCCTAAAGGCGAACTGCCTGTCCTTGCCAGTGCGGGGACGGAGGAAACAACCGCCGCCGGCCACGACGCTTCCCACGCCGACGCCGCGCCGTTGCCCGCCGGTGCCGCCAATGACATTTTGAAGAGACTGATGGAACAACGTGAACAGGAGTTGAAATGAAAACCAAAATTCTCATGACGCTGACAGCGCTCGCTTTGGCCGGGGGAGCAGCGCCGGTCTTCGCTCAGCCGGTCACCAACATGCCCGAGGAAAGCCCCAACACGCCGGTCATCACTGAACCGGTTCTGCCGCCGGATCAGGCGCCTGATCAAACCAATCCGGGCGGCGGCCCGCCCAACGAATTCGCGCCGCCGGAAACGATGGTTAACGGCGAAGGCCCGGTCAACACCGGCGAAGCGGGCCCGAATATCCCCCAGCCGGCGCCGGCCCAAAACCGACACGCCGGCCCCACCGTCATTTTGCCCAAAGCCGCTCCGCCCAGGACTGTGCCCAATCCCTTCACGCCTCCCCCGACATCAGTGAGCACCAACTCCGAGGCGCTGCGCCTGAATTTCAACAACGCGCCGCTGGACATGGTTTTGAGTTATTTGAGCGATGCGGCCGGATTCATCATTGTGCTGGACACGCCCGTCAGCGGCAACGTCAGCATCGTCAGCACGCATCCGGTGACGAAGGACGAAGCAGTGAACCTGCTCAACGCCGAGTTGAACCGGAACGGCTACGCCGCCATCCGCAACGGACGGATTCTGACCATCGTGAACAAAAACGACGCCAAGACGCGCAACATCCCGGTAAAAATCGGCAACGACCCCGCCTTAATCCCGGACAACGACGAAATGGCCACCTGGATCATTCCCATCCGCTTTGTTGAAGCACGGCAACTGGCGTCAGATTTGTCCTCGTTTGTTTCGCCTCAGGCCACGGTGGTGGCCAACGAGGCCGCCAACTCCATTGTGGTGACCGACACCCAGTCCAACATCCGCCACCTGGCCGAGATCATTCAGGCCGTGGACAACAGTGCTCAGAGCGAGACGGAGATTCGCGTCTTTCGCCTCAAATACGCCAATCCGACGGATGTGGCCAGCGAATTGAGCAGTATTTTCCCCAGCAGCACGTCGGGCAATGCCAATCAGCCGCAGGCGCCGTTTCAATTTCGCGGGCCGGGCGGATTTTTTGCGCGCATGGCCGCAGCGGCCGCCAACGCTAATAACAGCCAGAACCAGCGTATTCAAAAAGCCACCCAGGTTACCGCTGTGGCGGACGCCCGGTTGCAGGCGGTCATCGTGTCGGCGCCGCACGATTTGATGGAGCAGATTGCCGAAATGATGACGGCGCTGGATGTGCCCTCGGAGCGCGATCAACGAGTTTATGTATTCCATCTGGATCATGGCGATCCAAATGAAGTGGCCCAGGTGCTGCAAAATGCCTTTGGCTCTTCCACCGCCACCACCGGACGCGGCGGGACCGCCGGCACGTCGGCGGAAAGCGCGTTGCAGTATCGCCAACAACAGAACGCCACGACGATTGGCAACTCCGCCGCCGCCACTTCCGCCAACACCGGCGGACGCGGCGGGAACACGGGGACCCGCTTCACCGGCGGCGGTTTTTAATGGTGACCTGAATAATCCTGACCTGGAGTTTTTATGAAGACTAACGCATTCCATGCCTTCTCTAACATGAGCCGGATTCTGCTGGCGCGCGCCGCGCTGGTGGTTCTCCTGGGAACTGCGCCGGCGTTGTTCGCCCAGTTTCCGCCGGGCGGATTCGGGCGGTTCGGCCCGTTCAACAATTTCAACCGCAACAACGCCGCCAACGCCAGCCAATACAACAACAACGGCACCGTCGGCAACGCGACAATTTATGTGGACCCGGACACAAAGAATCTGGTGGTGATTGCCGATGAGCAGACCGGAATGCAAATCAGCAATGTCTTGGCTCACCTGGACCAACCCAAGCCGCAAGTGCTCATCAAGGTCGTTTTCCTGCAAGTGCAGCACAACAACGGCTTGGACATCGGCGTGGAGGGGCAGTTCAGCAAAAATATCGGCAGTTCGGCCAATCCCTTGACGGCCGGGGCGGCGAACGTGTTCGGTCTGGCCGGTTTGAATTCGCTGGTGACGAATGTCGGGCCGGTGAATTTTCAGGCCCTTTCACCGCCCACCACCACGGGCGTGGGCGGCGGCGCCAACGGACTGTATCAAATCCTCGGCAGCGATTTTCAGGCGACGCTGCGCGCCATCGCCGCCGCGGGCAAGGCGCAGGTGCTCTCGCGCCCGTCCATCCTGGCCCGCGACGGTCAACCGGCCACCATCGTCGTCGGCCAGTCCGTACCGCTGGTCACCTCGGTCAGTTATGCCGGTCTGGCCAACACGCCGGTCAACAACATCACCTACACCGACGTGGGCATTATTTTGAAAGTGACGCCGTACATTTCGCCGGGCTACGTGGAAATGATTTTGCAGCCGCAGGATTCGTCCATTGACCCGACCCTGACCGAGCCGATCGCCGCCGGGGTGAACGCCCCGGTGATTGACGAAACCTCCGCCGACACCGTGGTGGTCACGCCCGACGGGCAGACGGTGGTCATCGGCGGGCTGATGGGCAGTGCCAGGAACATGAACGAGAGCAAAGTGCCGATCCTCGGCGACATCCCGTTGCTCGGCAATCTGTTCAAACACAAGACCAGCACCGACGCCCGAAATGAATTGTTGATTTTCCTCACGCCGCACATTGTGCCGATGCCGTCGGAATTGCCGGCGCTCACGGCCAGTGAGCAGCAGCACATGCTGGTGCCCAAATCCTATTCGGAACAGGAACTGGACCGTTTCCTGGAGCACGTACCGGTTAAAAAACAATAATGCACCTCCGGCGAACCAACGCGCTGATTTACGGCATCCTGGCCATCGTCTGGCTGCTGGTCGTCGCCTGGCAGACGGAGGAGCACGTCCGCATCCGTGAGGCGGCCAAGGCGGATTTGCGAAATCGCTCGCGGGAAATTGCCAGCACGTTGAGCGCGGTCATCCGGGCGCTGCGGTTCCGCGGCGCCGTGGTCCAAGACCGCCTGGAACCAGTGCTGAACCTGCTGGTGACCGGGCGCACGAATGAGCTGGTGCGTTCCAGCGAGTTGATCTCTGTCGCTCTGCTCAACGCCGAGGGCGATCCGCTCGTGTTCGCGGGGGACACCAACTATCTCGCCGCGCCCTATCTGGCTGCCGAGGGAGAACATTGGGGAAAAAACGTGGTGACCTTTGTCAACCCCGTCTATGGCGTGAGCCTGAATGAAGGCGCCAACACCAACGCCATCACCGTTTTGCCTTCGTTCCGCAGCCTGACCAATGAAATGCATGAAGGGCGGGAATTTCCCGGCCCCGGTCCGGCACCGGAGCATTTGGAACTGCGCGGCAGCAACGGCCCGCCCAGCAATGGGGTTTGGGACGTGCGCAAACCGGGCGCTTCATCGGCGGAAGAAATGGTTCCACCCCCGCCGCCGCCAACGCCGGAGGACACCAACAATCCTGAACGCCGTCGAATGGTGTTCTTTGAGCACGAACGCGAGAGGTTTCCCGGCGGGCCCCCGCACGGCCCGCGCCGACCGCCGTGGATGCGTTGGATGAGCGAGGGGGAATTCAAGGCGCTGGTCGCCAAACGCGAGTTGCACGGCCTGGTCCTGGCCATGTCCACGGACAATTACCGCGCCGTTTGTATCCACGATCTCTGGCTGCGGCTGGTGATCGTGTTTTTCGCGGGCATCTCCGCCGCCGGCTTTGGATTGGCCTGGCGCAACATGTCCCGAACCGCCGATCTTCAAATCCGCCTGGTTCGTGCCAGCGAACTGAATTCGCATCTCAAGGAAATGAACCTGGCGGCCGCCGGTCTGGCGCACGAAACGCGCAACCCGCTCAACCTCATCCGCGGCCAGGCGCAGATGCTTGCCAAACGGCCCGACGTTCCACCGGCCATCCGCGAAAAGGCCCGCGTGATTGTGGATGAGGCGGACAAGATCACCGCCCAGTTGACCGAATTCATCAATTATTCCCGCCCGCGCGAAGTGCGGCGGGCCAAAGTCATCCTGCACCACGCCGTGGCCGAGGTTATTCGCGCCCTCAGCCACGACATCGAAGAAAAAAAAATGCACGTGGAAACTCAGGCAGACACGATCGCCATCGAGGCTGACGAACAATTGCTCCGGCAGGTGCTGTTCAATCTGCTGATGAACGCCATCCAGGCCGCCGGGGAAAACGGCCGGATTCAAATTCTCGCGCGACGCGAAAGCTCGTCCGAAGCCGTATTGGAAGTCCGCGACGACGGCCCCGGTGTGCCGCCGGAAAACCGGGCGGAAATTTTCAAGCCGTATTTCACCACACACCGGACCGGCACCGGCCTGGGCCTGGCGATTGTCCAACAAATCGTTCTGGCACACGGTTGGGAAATTGAATGCCTGGCCAATGAACCTCGAGGCGCCGTCTTCCGGATCCGCCATTTGAAACTGGCGGCCTGAACCGGAATCCAGCACGGAGAGAAGCGCCCCGGCCGCGCTTTGCCGGGAGACGGCTGGAGACGGCGGCTTCCAGAGCGCCCCGGGCAAAAATTCTTTTGGCCATTGTCGAGTTGCGATAAATTTTCCGGCGTGGTCGAACCACGCAAAAATCATGCCCGGCCGCCGCGCATTCTCATTGTGGACGACGATGCCGGCCAGCGCAGTCTGCTGGATTCCTTTTTGCGCAGTCAGGGCTTCGAGACGCTGCTGGCGGAATCGGGCGAACAGGCCCTGGAACTTCTATCCCGCGAAACGGCGCGGCCGCCGGAGATGATGATCTCCGACGTGCGGATGCCGGGCTTGTCTGGTCTGGAGATGTTGCGGCGCGTGCGCGGAAAATTTCCGACCCTGCCCGTCCTGCTGGTCACCGCCTACGCCGACATCCGCGAAGCCGTCGGCGCCATGCGCGACGGCGCCCTGAACTACCTGGCCAAGCCGATTGACCTGGATGAATTGCTGGCCGGCGTGCAACAGGCCACGGGGATGATCGCGGCGCCGCGATTCAGCCAGGACAAAACGCTGCCGCCTCACATTGTCGCCCGCAGCCCACTGATGATCGCGTTGTTTCAGGACGTCGCTCTGGTCGCGCCGTCTGAAACCCGCGTGCTCATCACCGGCGAAAGCGGTGCAGGCAAGGAAGTGGTGGCCGACGTGTTGCACGCCTGGAGCACCCGCGCCGGTGGCCCGCTGGTGAAAGTCAATTGCGCGGCCATTCCCGAAACGCTGCTGGAAAGCGAATTGTTCGGCCACGAAAAAGGCGCCTTCACCGGGGCGACCGCCCAACGCCTCGGCCGGTTCGAGGAAGCCGACGGCGGAACGATTTTTCTGGACGAAATCGCCGAGATGTCGCCGGCGCTCCAGGCCAAATTATTGCGCGTGACGCAGAATGGAACCTTTCAGCGCATCGGTTCCAACCGCGAAATCCGTGTCAACGCCCGCATCCTGGCCGCCAGCAACCGGGTGTTGGAGGAGGAGGTGAAAGCCGGGCGATTCCGCGAAGATTTGTTTTACCGGCTCAACGTGGTGGAATTGAATGTGCCGCCGCTGCGCGAGCGACGCGAGGACATTCTGCCCCTGGCGAACAGGTTTCTGGCCGAATTTACCCGCGGTCGCGCCCGTCTGGCTGACGCCACCGCGGCAATTCTCGAACATTATCCCTGGCCGGGCAATGTGCGCGAACTGCGCAATGCCATGGAACGTGCCGCATTGTTGTCGCGCGGCGAACTGATTTTGCCGGAGCATCTGCCGGCGCGCCTGCGCGACGTCGCCAAATCTCCCTCATCGGCCGGCCAGGTTCCCCAGCTCGAACACATCGAGCGCCAGGCCATCCTGGAGGCGCTGGAAAGGCACCACTACAACCGGACGGAAACGGCGAAAGCGCTGGGCATCAGCCGTCGCGCCCTGCTCTACAAACTCCAGCGATTTCGCAGCGAAGGCTACAAGGTGGAATGAACGAGTTTTGAGCGCCTGGCCAATGCGCCTTCTGCCCCCTCGCGTTCGGAACGCGGCGTCAGCGGCACAGGCGCCCGGCGGCTGGTGTTTACGGTGCCGGGCGGGAGAATTGAATTTTTCAGCCGCCGGGCGTCGGTGGTTGGCGTGTCTTGCTGTCGCCGGCATCAATGTCCGGTGACGCGGTAGGGAGTTTTTGATATTCCATGCGGGGGGAATTTTTCTCCACCCGCTTCGGTCCGGCGTAAATCACCGCCAGTTCGGCCAGCGCGGCGGATGTGTCGTTGCCAAAGCCGCTCAGCGCCGTGAGCCGCAGCCGTTTTGCTGTGAGGGTGCGAGGAAAGAGAATTTTCTGCGGGTTCCAGGTGGAAGCCAATTGACCGCGGACAACGGGGAACCAATGGATTCCGTCGTCGCCGGCGTCCAGTTCATATTCGCGGATATCGCCCAGGTGTTCGCGTTGGTTCTGGCGATTCATCAGCACCAGGCCATTCATGGGCACGGGGCGGGGAAAGGAAATCAGAATGTTGTGCGGCGGTTTCGGGCCGCGGCCGCGAGCATCGGCGCTGGACCAGAAGGTGTTGGGATCGCCGTCGAGAATTTCATCCGCAGGGCGGCCGTCAGCAAGGGCCGTGGCGCCCAGTTCCCGCATGATGCGGGTGTCGAAATAGAGACCGGCAAACTGCGCAGGCGAAATTTTCGTGGCGGGATGAAACCGGTTGCCGGCCATATAATCGAGCAACGAACGGCGCAGTTGTTGCGCTACCGGGCGAGAATCGTGGTTCAAGTCAATGGAGCAAACCAGCAATCGGCCTTTGCCGACGCGCGCCTCGAAAATCACGCCCAGTTTGTAATTTCGATTCCAGTCGTCAATGGCCGAGACGATCGGTTGCAATCGGCGGGGCAGGCGACCGAGATTGACGGCGCGGACGTTTTGGAACAGTGACGTCCACTGCCAGTCGCAATTGGGGCCGGTCGGAAATTCCGCCAGGGCGGGCGAGCGGGTATCGCACCACAACCCCAGAAAACGAGTCCACGTCGGCCCCATGAGTGCGTTCCAGAAGATGGGGGTGCGTGACAGCGGTGGGCTGTCCCAGGTCAAATCGGCATTCGGCGGCAGAAACAAAACCCGTCCGCCGGCGGCCAGCCTCTTCTCCGCATCCTTCCACGACGCAGTCACCAGGACATTGGTCGGCACGGCATCGGAAATGTGTGCCGGATAGAGCCAGAAATTCCAGTCGTTGGAAACGTGCGGGCTTTGAAGTTCCACCACCAGTTGATACGCTGCCGGGGCGGGCAAACGGGATAAATCCATTGACACGGCGCCCAGCGGAAAATTCTTGCCCAGGGGAATGGCATACGAGCCCAACCTGCCGCCGGCAACGACGTCGTTCGATGAATTGACAATCTTCCAGAGCACCGGCGTGTTCGGGAGCGGAGCGGGACCAAAATTGGCTGCCTCCACCGGCGCTTCCAGATGCTCTGCCGTGGTCCAAACGCGGTTCGTGAGCCGCGCCAGAAGGACGACGGAGTTGCAGAACTTCCGAAATTCCGCCGGGGACACGTACCCTTTATTTTCCCAGAAGGGATCCAGCAGCCCCACCAGGGCCGTGCCCTGGCCGGTGTAATCGTGCAGATCAAGCAATTGAAAACCCTCCAGACCGGGCGTGCGCAAATTGGCTTCAATTTCCTCCTTGTAACATTCCAGTTGGAACCGGCCGGACGCCCAGGCGAATCGGGCGTCGTCGGCCAGGACGCCATGCGCCTTTGCCGAGTCGCGAAAAATTTCAAAATTTCCCGGGCGCATGAATCCGGTGAATTTTTTAATGATGTCAAAATTCGGATAGGCGCACCATTGGCCGACTTCGTGGGCGATGACGGGTACGGGAACGCCGGCGATGGCCTGGCGATAGTCGCGTCCAAACCAGCCGTCCGGGCCGCGCACGTGATTCGGCCCGATCCGGGCAATCGCCAGATAATCCGCGCCGCCGCGGAGCGGTTCCTCCGGCGAATCAATCAACGACCAGCCGGTGTCCGGCGTGTAAAGATGCCGCAGGTCCTGGGCGCGAAAATGCTTGACCCACCGCGACAACACAGGTTTCCAGTTGCCGTGCGCCTCGTTGCTGGCCGAAACGAGCATCAGCGACGGGTGATTGCCAAAATCGCGGAGAACGCGGACTGTTTCGGCATAAAGCTGTTTCTCCATTTCGTCTCCAGGCGAAAACGTATTCCACATGCCGCACTCAATTTGCAGGTAGATGCCCAGTTCATCGGCGGCTTCAAAAGCCGCTTCCGGCGGACACCACGAGTGGAAGCGGACATGGTTGAGACCGTAACGTTTGCAGGTTTGAAAAATCTTGCGCCACGAGGCCACATCCGTTGCCGGATAACCGGTCAGCGGAAAATCTCCTCCAAAATGCGTGCCGCGAAAATAAATCGGCCGGCCGTTGAGGATGAATTGGTTGCCGGCGGCGCGAAAATCGCGAAGGCCGAACCCGACGCAACGCCTGTCGGGCCTGGCGCCGGCCGCGGCGAGCGAAACGCTCAACTCGTATAGTGTCGGGTGAAATTCATCCCACGTTTCCGCCTGAGCGCCGAGCGGAATTTCAATGTCCGCCGCGCCGCCGGAAACACTCCAAGTCACGTTTGTCGCCATGACCACCTGGATGGCGCCGGCGAATCGAGACGTGTGCGGAGGGTGAAGCCTGACCATCAGTTCCATCCGGCCGCGACCGGCCTTTCCGGTTGCGTTGCCGATCTGGATTTTCACGCGGGCCGTTTTCTGTGCCGCCTTCGGATAAACCTGCACGTCGTCCAGCCACACCGGCGGCGTGGCGCGCAATTCAATCTTGCCGACGATGCCGTTCCAGGCGTCGTCGAGCGAATCGGACACACTGTGGGCGTCCGGGCGGTACGGCAAGATCAGGCGGTTGTCCACGCGAATAGTCAGGCGGTGACGTCCGGGTGTGACAAAGCCCAGAGGGTATTCATGCGGGGCGCACAGGCTGAGGTCCGAGCCGATTTCGCGGTCGTCCAGCCACACGGTGGTT
>DASRCU010000026.1:0-10938 GCA_035652955.1 Verrucomicrobiia bacterium
TGGTGGCCGGCCTGTTCGGGCCGGTGATGGAAGCGCACGGCGTTAACCATCAATTCGGGCAGATGATGGCGTTCGAGGTAGCGCGCGCCGAGTTCGCCGTGGTCCATGCCCAGAATTTCATTTTCCAATTCCACCAAATCGCGCCGGCCCGGCTCAGCCTGACGATGAATTTCGGCAAAATGATCGGGAAACGACCAGGCCATGATGATCTTGCCCACGTCGTGCACCAGGGCCGCCACGTAATCGGATTCATCCGTCGGCGTCTGGACCAGGCTGATGACTTCGCGGGTGAGAATGGCGGTGCCGATGCAGTGCTGCCAAAACTGGCGCCAGGGAAAATCGCATTGCCGCGAGAGCCGCTGGAAATCTTCAATGATAGGCGTCACGGTGGCCAGTTGGCGGATTTGCCGGATGCCGAGATAAAAGACCGCTTCTTCAATGCTGCTGACCGGCGTGGCCAGGCCGTAATAAACGGAATTGACCAGCCGCAACAGCCGCGCTGTGAGGCTGGGGTCGCGCCGGATGATTTCCGAGACATGCGCCGAATACCGCTGTTCCGCCAGCAACAGGCTTTGCAAAGCCTGATTGATGCTGCTCAATGAAGGCAGCGAAGGACACATCGCCAGTCGCTGGTCAATGACCTTGTGCTCCAGGCGATTGATGGATTGGGACGCGGCCACGGCTGTCATCGTTCGCCGCCCCAATATCGGCAGATTGTGCGCCGACTTAAGCGTAAAAACAAGGAAGGCAAACGGGAAATCAGGCCGCACCGGTTTGCTGGGGAACGATTCCTGCCTTAACGGGGCGCCGCTCGCCACCCGGCGCCGAAGGCAAGCACACCTGCGGACGGCCTTCCGCAAAATTTCGCGCCTGCGGCCCGCCGGCAGTCAGCAGCCAAGTTCAGAGAAAGCCAAAGAAAATTTTGAAGAAGCCGGCTCAGGATGATGCCCGGAAACACCCCGCTCCAACGAGGAGAAAAACGGCTTTTTGTTTTGGTGCTCATTCCTCAAGCCTCGGAAAAATTTGCCGATAGGACTGGCGTCGGGAAAGTTCATCCATCATGAACCGTTTTTTTCAGCGTGGCTGGCTGGGTCTGGCTCTGCTGGCGCCGATGGTTTTGACCGTTTGCGTCGCGCGCGGAGGGGCTTATTTGCCTTGGGCTGGGCCGCCGCCGTTACGATTTGCCGCCGCCCCTCACGCCAAATTTTTTTCATGGCGACCACCGGCTTTGCCCGCCATCCAAACAAATCCACCGCCGGCATCGTCCCTCCAACCTTTGGAAAAGGGAGGGAATCCGGCAGTTCCCCCGCCATCGGCGTCTGAAAAAACGGTGCCAAATCTCAATCTCCCATCGGCAGGCGCGGCGGAGGCACGGACCAATTCGTTGCCGGCAGAGAACGTCCCCGCCAGCCCACCGAATGCGGCAAACAACTTGCTTAACGTCTCTCCTGAAATGCTGCTGGATTATTTTCAATCAACCGACGCTCTGTCTGACTCAACCAACGCACGCGCACCGGAGCGGGTGATTTTCGTGCCGCCGCTTCCGTTTCCAGCCATCTCCAGTCAAGCGACTTATGAAAGCCGATGAGTGGACGCTTTAAGATCATTTTCTTTCGCCGGAAAAGTGTGGAATGGGCCGGTGAATGGTGGTTTGAGCTGGCGGCGGCTGCATTTTTTGCCGGTGCGCAGGCAGTTTTTGCCGGGAATGGCGCGGCCACCAATTCATTCGCAGTCGGAGCACCTGCTCCCCTGCCGCGCGTGGCAGCGTCTCCTGCAGCCCCGTCAGGAAATCCAGTCCTTTCCACCAACTCCTTTTCCGGGCCGGTGGGGACGGCTTTTGCTCCGAGGCCAGGCTGGAACTCATCGGTAACCAACGCGGCGACCGGTGTGGACCCGTTCGTCCAAAAACTGGAGCAGGCGCGTTATGGGATCAAAACCCGGCAGTTTCAGGACGCTGAACCGCTGTTGGTTTCCCTGTTGAGCGACGGTGTGCCGCCGGCTATTCAAAAAGAGGCGTTACTGGAACTGGCGGCGCTGGCGGAGAGTCAGGATAACCTGCCCCGCGCCCAGCAAATTTACGCGCAATTTTTTGATCGCTGGCCGCAGGACACGCGCGTGCCTGAAGTGCTTTTGCGCCAGGGGCGCCTGTTTCGCCGGATGGGATTGAACGATCTGGCGCTGACGAAATTCTACGCGGTGATGACCGCGGCGCTGACTTTGAAGAGCGACCGGCTGGATTATTACGAACACCTGGTGGCGCAGGCGCAATGGGAAATTGCCCAAACCCATTTCCGCAGCGGTCAATACGCCGACGCCGCCGAGTGTTTTTCCCGCCTGCTCAACCAAAACGGCCCCGGCCTGGACCGCGCGCAGATTCTCTGCCAACTGGTTCGATGCTACGACGCCCTCACCAATTATGACCGGACTATCGCTTGCGCGCAGGATTATCTGGCGCAATACCCACACGGAGCCGAGGAAGCGGAAGTGCGTTTTCACCTGGCCCTGGCCTTGAAACAACTGGGCCGCAACAACGAATCGCTTCAGCAGGTGCTGTTGCTCCTGCAAACCCAAAACGCCCGCGCTGCGCAGGACCCCGCCGCGTGGGTCTATTGGCGGCAGCGCGCCGGCAATCTGGTGGCCAATCAATTCTATCGTGAGGGCGATTACCCGCAGGCCTTGGAAATTTACACCCGCCTGGCGGAGCTGGACGACTCGCCGCAATGGCAGTTGCCGGTCTGGTATCAAATTGGCCTGACCTACGAACAGCTCCAGCAGCCGCAAAAGGCAATGGACCTTTACCAACGCATCCTCGCTCGCCAGTCGGCGCTGGGCACCAATGCGCCGCCGGACCTGACCTCCCTTGCCAGCATGGCCCGCTGGCGCATGGGGTTCATCCAGTGGCAAAACCGCGCCGAAAGCATCAATCAACTGCTGGCCAAGACCAACGCCGTCCTGACGGCCGGCGCAGCCCAACCGCTGGTCAATCATGAATAATCCCATCCACTCCCCGGCCGGTTTCATTCACGATCTGCGGCGTGACTTGCATGCCTGGACGGCGCTGGCCGAGGACCTTCTGGCTCTGGCCACGCGCGAGCAACAGGCGCTGAGCGCTTCGGAACAGTACGAACCGCTCGAGTTTTTTCAGCCAAGAAAAGACTTGCTTGTCCGCCTGAACCTCTTGACCATGCGCCTGAAGCACTGGCGTTCCTGCTGGCAGCAAATCAGCCCGGCCGAACGCGCCGGATGCCCCGATGTGAACGAGGCGATTCAAATGTTGCAGCACATGGTGGTGAATATTCTCCAGTTGGATCGCGAAAACCGGCAGGTGCTCCTGCGTCGCGGGCAGGTACCGGCGTCGTGTCTCCAGGCCTGCGCCGCCCCGCCGCCCGCCCGCGTAGCCCGTCTCTACCACCGCCATTCGGCTTTGAATCTCGAACCTTGAACCCGCAACATCTTTATGGCCATCGAAAAAATCATCGTTCTGGAAGACGACGCCATCGTCCGCAAAAATCTGGAGCAACAGTTGCGTAACCGCCGTTACGACGTGGCCGGCGTCGAGACCATCGCCCAGGCGCAATCATATCTGGACCGGGACAACTTTGATTTGATTTTTCTCGACGTGCGCCTGCCGGATGGCGACGGCACCGATTTGCTGAAGTCCCTCCAACTTCGTCCGCAAAGGCCGCTGGCCGTGGTTATGTCCGGCTTCGGCACGGTGGAATCGGCAGTCAATTGCATGAAGAACGGCGCGTTTGACTACCTGATCAAGCCGTTCTCCGGCGAGCAACTGGCCGTGACGCTCCGAAAAGCCGAAGAATTCACCCAACTGGTCCGCGTCAACCACTTCCTGTCGCATGAAAACGAAGACGCCGGCCACGAACTGCTCGGCCAAAGCCCGGCGATGGAAAATCTGCGCCAGCTCATCCGCAAGGTTGCCCCCACGCAGGCCACCGTGCTGATCCAGGGCGAAAGCGGCACCGGCAAGGAACTGGTCGCCCGCGCCCTTTACCGGGCCAGCACCCGCGCCGGCGCGCCTTTCATCAAGGTCAACTGTGCCGCCATCCCCGAAAATCTGATCGAGAGCGAATTTTTTGGCCACGAACGCGGCGCCTTTACCGGCGCACTCGCCAAACGCGAGGGACGCTTTGAACTGGCCCACGGCGGCACCATTTTGCTGGACGAGATCAGTGAAATCTCTCCCGGCGTTCAGGCCAAACTGCTGCGCGTGTTGCAGGAACGCGAACTGGAACGCGTCGGCGGCAATCGCACCATCAAGGTGGACGTCCGCGTCATCGCCACCACCAATCGCCGGCTCGAAGAAAGCGTCGAAAAGAAGGAATTCCGGCAGGACCTGTTTTTCCGGCTGAACGTCGTGCCCATCCACGTGCCGCCTCTGCGCGAACGGCTCGAAGACGTGCCGTTTCTGGCGGAGGAATTCACCCGCCGCTTCAGCCGCAAGCACGGCGCCGCCGTGCGCGGTCTCTCGCCCGAAGCCCTGCGCGCGCTCCAGGCGCATGCCTGGCCCGGCAACGTCCGTGAATTGCAGAACGTCATCGAACGCGCCGTGATTTTAAGCGGCGAGGGCCCGTTGTTGGAACCGGAACATCTTGGCCTTGGAGCGCCTGTTCCCACCGCCTCGCCGGCCGCGGCCGGTGGACCGGTTTCCGCAGACGCCTCCCCCGGCCGGATCGAAAATGGCGCGCCCCAAACCGGAGACCGTTTCCCCACTTTGGCGGAAATGGAAAAACACCATATCCTGGCCGCGCTAAACCGCTGCCGCGGCAACCGCACGCACGCCGCCAGACTCCTGGGGATCAGCATCCGCACGCTCCGGAACAAATTGAACGAATACCACGGTCATTCCGCTGCACCGGATTCAGCCCTGGCCGGCAGCGTCTGACCATTTCCCGTCCTGTCAGCCAAAAAGCGTCAATCCATTTTGTGGCGGTGCAGACTGCTCCGCGGCATTTGCCTGCAACATCCCATGGCAATCGGCCTTTGCCACGGAAGCGGTGAAGCCTGCCCCGGAGCGGAAAATGCGGAGGTTCAAAATTTTCCGCTCAACCCGGTCGCCGGTAGCCTCTCAAATCCACCGTCACGTAAGTGTAGCCCATCTGGCGGAGGGCGTCGGCCACGCGGGCGGCCATGCCGTCGCTGAAGAATTTCGTCAGTTCCGCCGGACCCACTTCAATCCGCGCCAAGGCGAAGGTGGCGCCGGGCAATTCATGGTGCCGTACGCGCACGTCGTGAAAACCCAGGTCGCGCAGGAAATTTTCCGCCGTTTCAATCATCCGCAGTTTTTCCACGTTCACCGGTTCGCCGTGCGGAACGCGCGAACTCAGACAGGCCATCTGCGGTTTGTCCGCTGTCGGCAGGCCGAGCACGGCAGACAAGGCGCGAATTTCCGGTTTCGTGAGTCCGACTTCCTTCAGCGGGGCGCGGACCTGGAACTCGCCCGCCGCTTTGGCGCCGGGACGGAAATCCGCCGCGTCGCTGGCGTTTTCGCCGTAGGCAATCACCGCCCACTGCTCCGCGACCGCCAGGGCCGCCAGTTTCTCGAACAACTCGTGTTTGCAAAAATAACAGCGGTTGGCCGGGTTGGCGAGGTAGTCGGGATTTTCAAACTCTGCCGTTTGAATGACGCGCAGGGGGAATTGAAACTGCTCCGCCACCGCCCGGGCTTCGCGCAGTTCACGGCGCGGCAGGCTGGGGGAATCGGCGATGACCGCCAGCGCGCGCTCGCCCAGCACCTCATGCGCCACGCACGCCAGAAACGCCGAGTCCACGCCGCCGGAATAGGCGACCAGGCAGGAACCGTAGCCGCGGATGATTTCCCGCAACTGCTCCAGTTTGGCGGCGGTTGAGGCGGTCATTTGATCTGCTTGGCGCTTTGAAGGGCCGCGGCGTAAATTTGTTTCAACGGCACTTGCGCCCGCTCTGCCAGTTCGCGGCACGATTCAAATTCCGGCGCGGCCTGAATTACTTTATCACCCCAGCGGCCGATTTTCACGGTGACTTTGCCGAACGGCGTTTGGAGGTCGGCAAATTCCCGGCGCAGTTTCCGCCGCTCGGCGATGGTTTTGCGCACGCCGAAGGCCGTCGTTTCCCGCAACATCAATTCACTGAGCCGGTCGGCATCCGCCTCGGCGCACAAAACGGTGAGTAACACGCCGGGCCGGTTTTTTTTCATTTGAACCGGCGTGTGAAAGACGTCCAGGGCGCCGGCAGCCAGCGCCATTTTCACGAAGGCGCCGAGGATTTCGCCGGAGCAATCGTCCAGATTCGTTTCCAAAACGGCGATCGTGTCCGTCTCCCAATCAGGCGGACGACTTGCCGGCGGCGCATTCCGGGCGGCGCCTGGCGCGATTTCTTCATCGCCCAGAATGGCGCGCAGGACATTGGGCCGCGTCCGGTTTTCGCGCGTGCCCAGTCCCAAACCGATTTTGCCGGCAACCAGATGGTTCATCGGGCCGAAACGTTCGACGAATTCCGCAAGCAACGCCGCGCCGGTGGGAGTGACCAGTTCCTGCGGTTCATCGCACTGCGTAATGCCGATGCCGCGCGCGCCCAGGATCGCCAGTGTGGCCGGCGCCGGCAGCGGCAGCCGTCCGTGGGCGCAGTCCACCCAGCCGATGCCTTCGACGACCGGCGAAGCCCGCACGCGCGGTTTGCCAAGCATTTCCAGGGCCACGCACGCGCCAACAATGTCCACGATGGAGTCCACCGCGCCGATCTCGTGGAAATGAACTTCTTCGATCGGCACACCGTGAATTTGTCCCTCCGCCTCGGCCAGGCGGCGAAAGACGGCGACGGATTTTTGCTTCACCCACGGCGAAAGCCGGCTGCGGGCGATGAGATGCCGGATTTGGCCGAAGGTGCGGTTCGGCGGATGCGGCGCGGCGGGGGAGACGCGGGCCGGCGCGCCTGGCTCATTCACCACCACGTCGAGCTTGACGCCGGCGAGACCGCCTTTGATTTGGCGCGAGACCTCCAGCCGCCAGCCGCGAAGTTTCAACTTCTTCAACTCCCGCTCCAGTCGGCGCACGTCCACGCCCAGATCAATCAGCGCGCCCAGGAACATGTCTCCGCTGATGCCGCTGAAAAGGTCGAGGTAAAGCGTTTTCATTTTTCCGCCAGGGCGTTGATCTGGCTGGCGGCGCAGCCGGCGCCAAAGCCGTTGTCAATATTCACCACCGTCACGCCGCTGGCGCAACTGTTCAACATGGCCAGCAGCGCGGCCAGGCCGCCCAAACTGGCGCCGTAACCGACGCTGGTCGGCACGGCGATCACCGGCCGCGACACCAGTCCGGCCACGACACTGGGCAGGGCGCCTTCCATGCCGGCGACCACGATGAGCACGTTGGCCTGCTGCACAATTTCCAGTCTCCCCAGCAGCCGGTGCAGGCCGGACACGCCCACATCGGCCAGGCGCACCACGCGGTTGCCCATGATTTCGGCCGTTACCGCCGCCTCCTCAGCTACGGGCAGATCGCTCGTGCCGGCGCTCACCACCGCAATGGTCCCTGGCCGTTTGGGCAGCGGTTTTTCCTCCAGGGTAACGCAGCGTGCCAGTTGGTGATGGACGGCGCGTTTGAATTTTTTGCGCAGCGCCCGGACTTGTTCCGGCGTGACGCGGGTGATCAGGACGCGGCGCTCGCCCTCAAACAATCGGGCGGCAATCCGGACGACCTGTTCCGCTGTCTTGCCCGCGCCGAAAATGACTTCGGGAAAACCGCGGCGCAAACCGCGGTGCATGTCCACCTGCGCAAATCCGAGATCGGCCAGGGGAGCAGCCTGGAAAGCGCGTAACACGCGGTCGCGGCCGACTTTACCGGCGCGGAAACGTTCGAGCAGTCGGGTGGCTTCGGTGGGGGTCACGTCTGCATTGTGCCGGAGAAACGCCGCGGCGTCACGCCGGAACCGATTGGGCGCGCGGCACAGGGCGGTGAAAACTTCGCCACGTTTTCAACGGCAACAGGCCAATCCCCAGAAGCGCCACCTGGCTGCCAACGAACAGCATCAGCCAGCGGAACGCCGCCTGGGTGAATCCGTAGCTGTGCAAACCAATGCCCAGCATGTTGACTCCGAACCACGACCAGCTCGTGACGATGTTGCCGACGATGGCCAGGTTCATCAGACCGCGTTCACGCACCAGGCCGCCCCAGCGCGCGTGCAGGATCAACGCGTTCCAGAGCACGATAAGCAGCGCGCCGTTTTCCTTGGGATCCCACCCCCAAAACCGGCCCCAGGACTGGTCAGCCCAAATGCCGCCCAGCACCGTGCCGGTAAAACTGAACAGCGTGGCAAAGCACACCACGCCATACACCATGCGCGAAAGGGTCCGACCGGTCTCCGGCGTCAGCGTGGCGGTGAACACGCCCCGCAAAATGTAAATAGTGGCCAGCAACCCCGCCACAAACGTCGAGGCGTAGCCCAGGGTGACGGTGACGACGTGCGTGGCCAGCCAGAAATTCGTGTCCAGTACCGCCCGCAGCATTTCCATCGTGTCCCCGCTCAACGCCAGATGGTGGGCGATGATTTGCGTCACAAACCCGATGAAGCCCGCGACGACGCAGCCGATGCCGTCACGGAAAATTTTTTCCAGCACCAGTCCCAGCGCCACCGCCGCCCAGCCGATGAAGATAGCCGAGGAATAAAGATTCGTCACCGGCGGCCGGCCTTCCAGATACATGCGAAATCCCAGACCGAAGGTATGAATCAACCACGCCAGCCCCAGGAGATAAAAAGCCGAGCGCCGCAGCGTTTCCCTCACCGCCGGCCACGGCACGAACCACGAACACAGCGCCAGCACCAGTGAGGCGACGTAAATCACCAGCGCCTTGTAAAACGGCTGGAGCGTATTGAAGAAAAATTCCCGGCGCGCCTTGTTGACCTGCGGTTCGAAACGGTCGCCCAGCCAGGCGCGGTATCGGGCCAGGGCCTGATTGAAATCGGCGGGCCGGCCGGCGCGATAGGCCGTGACCATGGCCGCATACAATTGGGCTGGCGGCGAAATCTGGCCGGTGCGGACGGCGGCCATGAGATTGGTGCCGATGTTCTGCCAATCGTCGCGCGGCTGGTCCGGATCGGTCGGCGGAATTACGTTGGGCAATGCGTAGCGGGCGACGGTTTCATAGCCCCCCATGAAGTCAATCAGTCGGTTAAAAGCTCCGGCATCGAAATTTTTTCCCGCCTCGCGCGCCTGAACGGCGGCTATCCCCGGCGCCATGCTTTGCTGATACGCCGCCAGTTCCGCCGCAAAATCATCCGCGCCCGGCGGTTTCAGACTGACTTCCAGCCGCTGGTAAAGATTCATCTGGTCGTAAAGTTTCATCAACTGCGTTTCGAACACGGAGCGTTTGGAAGGATCAATTGGCGCGATGCGCTCGGCTTGCTTCTCGATTTCGTCCGCCGCCGGACGGATTTGGTTGAACGAACAGTATTTCTGGTCTTCGGGTAACTTGAGCAGGTCCAGCACTTCCCGGTTGTCAATGCGGAAAACTTTCAAGTCGTCGGCCTGCTCGGGTTTCATCATCACCTCCAGCAGCCATTGAGTGGCGGAGAGAGTTCGCGTCTGGCCGTCTTCCGTGGCGGGCACCGTCTGGCGAGCGCGAATTTGGAGCAGCGAATTGCGGGCCACCGAGTCAAACGGCTGGAAGCGACCGTTCATCAACACCGGTAACCGGCCAAAAGCGCGTGTGTGAAAGCCGGTCTCCGCCGGCTGGTACAGCGAAGCCACTGTCCACACGGCAAAAGCGACGACTCCTATCCAAGGAATAATTCTTTTCATCGTGACCAACCGGAGCAAAACGCCTGACCCACCGTCGCCCGGCACTTCGCCGTCTTCGGCTCGCTCAAACGTTCGCCCGAATGAGGAAGAATAAATCACCCGCCCAAAAGGTTCAAGGTGGATTCAGAATTCTCGCCGGCATCCGCGGATTTTTCCGCGATTGCGGTCCGATGGTGTGACTTGAACTGCCCGGCGCCGGATTTTTTTTGGAAGCATACTTCGGCGGCGCCGCAGTGCCGCTTGGCCTTGAAATTCACGGCATTCCTTCTCAAAATCAGCGCCTCCTGCCAGAACATTCCCTGCGAGTTGGGCTGTCAGAAAAACCATACCGCCGGCGTGGAAACGCAGCGCTGCTTCAACGGAAAACCACAGTGTCTCCCCGAAGACCCCGCGCTCTGACCCAAAGCGGCGCGCCTTGCTTGGACTCCCGCGGAGGGCGAGCAAGGTTGCCATTCTTCCCAGTGCTCTGGTGTTGGACTTTTTCGAGAGGAAGTTTTCTCAACTGATTGAAGGCTCGACTTGGCGACGGAAAGGTTTAGCCTTCCTCTCCCGCAGGCGCCCGTAGCTCAACTGGATAGAGCACGTGACTTCGGATTATATTGTTGCAGTCCTCACGCACAACAAAAAAACCAATTTTTACAATGTTTATTGAAGTTTTTTGATTTTATTTCTTGCAAATTGGATACTGATATTGGATACTAAAAGCATGGAATGCAGCAAACTTTCAAAAAGGAAGCTGCCGAGAAAAATAGGCTCTGGCAGAAAACTTCTTACGCAAATTTGATCCGTTAAGTTCCAAGTGGAATGTATTTCTGTCGCGTTCGCGTTCGCGGCAAACTCATTCGCAAGAGCCTCAAAACGGACGTGCTTTCGGTTGCCAAACTTCGCTTGAGCGACAAGGAAAAAGAATTTCGTCAAAAGGCGCAGCATCAAGAAGCGATTCAGCGCGGGCGCGGCCAAATGACTTTCGACGAAGCGGTGGAAATTTATCGCACTCGCTTGAACGCAGACCCCGACGTGAAAAGGAACACGAAAATCTACTACGAGCAGCGCATCCTTTCTTTGCTGCGGACATGGCCGAGTTTGAAGGAAACCAACGTGCGGGACGTTTCCAAACAAAATTGTCTCGACTGGGCAGCCAAGTTTAA
>DASRCU010000027.1:0-32175 GCA_035652955.1 Verrucomicrobiia bacterium
CAAACAACAAAACCGCAAATGAAACTGAAAGGAAAGTAAAATGAAAACAAACGGATGCGACTAACAGGTGTCAGCCTCATGTTTGCCGCGGCGATTGGAGTCAGTGCGGGTTGTTACCAACTAAGCAGCACCCCTTGTCCTAATCAAGTTACGTATGACGGTATGAGATGTAACTCGGAGGTTTCCGGTCAATATTATCCGAGCATTTGGGACATTACGACTAATCCACACGAGAGTGGCCGAGATTCTTACACTCGGGATAACACACAGCATTGCCTGTATGATTGCCCCGATGGTAGCGAACATAGGTTTTATACTGGAACGTATCCCGCAGGCAACGAATGCACTGGCGGTGGAGACGGCAGTGGCAGCGGCAGCGGAACCTGGACCGAAAGGATGAGCGTGGCGAAAATCAACTCACCACGCCATTCATTCATCACACAAGTTAGTTTCATTACCCGCTGAAACACGCCGGGAGTGGTCCTGTACCCGGCAGGGGAGAATAGTGCCGCTATGCGTTTGTGGAAGATAATTGTTATCATAATTCTTTGTTCGACAGCGTTGAGTAAGCTGCTCGGGTTGCTTCATCCTGCCTTGCTGTTATACCAACGCGATCCTGTTTTCGGGATACCGAACTATTTCATTGTCGGAGCGGCCACGTTTGTCGAATTTTCCCTGTGCGTGTGCATCGGGTTCTTCTTCGATGATAACCCGGCCGCCTGGAGCGTGTTTGTCTTTTCGATGTTGTTGCTTGCTTATCGAGCAATTGCAGCCGTTCATGGAGTTGCCTATTGTCCGTGCCTGGGCAATGTCGTGAACTGGTGGCCGTGGCTGGGGCGTTATGAGAATCCAATTCTCACCAGCGTGCTGGTCTGGTTGTTGATGACTTCAGTTTTTCAACTGCTTTGGAGGAACCAGCCAGCATGAACATCCACTGGATACCGCGACAGCCCGCAGAGGTCCCCATCGGCGCTTCGCCGGCTCCTGCAAGGGACAGCCCTGGGCAACAGGATGATGCCAAGCGTGCCTCCTCAAACGCGGGACGGTTTCTGCCGGTTTTCGGCGGCTATCCGCAGGCGATTCTCTTGATTCTGCTGGCAATGGTTTTCTTTCTCGGAACGGCTCCCTGGCGCGCGCTGCAATGCGGCGGGGACGAAGGGATGGAGTTCAGCAAAATGCTCCTCTTGCTGCGCCACCCCGAACTCGTTCATCTGGCGTGGAATGATCAGCCGTGGTTTTATTCTCAGGTGTTTGCCTCAATTTTCACCCTGACGGGCTTTCAACCCGGCATTCCGCGCTTGGCAACCTTTCTGATCGTTTGTGGCATGCTCCTGGGATTTCGCCGTCTGATGCCATCGGAAGCCGGCTGGTTGCCTCTGCTGTGCGGTTGGGCGTTTTTCTGGTGTTGGCCGGGAATGCCTTCCTTGTCTGTATCTGCCATGCTGGAAGTGCCGGCTTTTGGCCTGGCTATGATTGCGGCTGCCTTGAGTCCCCGCGGCCGGACGGAGTGGCGGTGCTGGCGGTTCTGCTGCGTGGGATTACTATTGGCGGTTGCTGTTCAAATCAAACTGACGGCGGCCCTTGTTTTTCCGGCGCTGGTGATAAAAGTTGCCTGGGTCTGGTGGAGAGAGATATACAGGCAACGAAAGGTTGAATCCCCTGATGCCGGCCGGTTGTTGAATCACTGGTGGCTGGGACCTTTCCTGGGGGTCAGCGTATTCGGCCTCGTGTTTGGAATGATCATGTGGTGGTCGCCCGATTGGGATTGGTCCTGGCTTCTGGGAAATCATCTTGCGGCCGCCGTCACTCCGCAGGCTGAAGAACATCGCTTTTCCCCGGCCTCGCTATTGGAATCGCCGGGGACAGTAGTGGGTGCCATTCTGAGTTTTGCGGTGCTGGGGAAGCAGCGGCGATTGAGTGAAGCCATTTTCCCGGTTGTTTTGTTCGGCACTGTTTTCCTGGTTCATCTGAATTTTCATCCCTGGTGGTCATATTATGCGGTTCATTTTGCGGTACCGCTCGCCATTTTAGGAGGCTGGGGCGGCGGCGAATTGTTTCGGCAAATGCAGATGGAGGCCGGGGCATCGGAGACGGAGCGGAGGCATTTTTTTAGCAGAAACTCTTCCATGATGCTGGGGACTCTGGTAATCGCACTGTGGACGGGTTTCGAGTTGCCCCGCGGGTATGCCCAAACCTGGGAGGTGAGTCAGCACCAGCCAGCGGCGGAGAATGACGAAATTCGCGTGTTGGAGAAATATCAATCCCGAACGAAGTGGGCTTTTACCCGGCACAACATTATGGCGGCTCAAGCCGGATATGTATTGCCTCCGGAATTGACGGTGCTGCCCCAAAAAAGATTCTGGACAGGAGCCATCACGGAGAAATCTATTTTGGGTGTTGTTAAAAAGTATGGCTGCGAAGTTCTCATCTTAAATTCTCAGATCGAACTGGCGCGCAAAGATTGGAGTTCTTACGTCTCGGAAAACTATGTGAGGGTCTGGTCAGGGGATTACGAATCCATTTTCGTGGCCCGGCGCCTGAACCCGCAACCGCCGCCCAATAAAAACGAACTGCTCAAAAAACTGGGCATTTATTAACAAAGATGCCATCGCTGTCTCAAGGAAATGAAGATCATCAAAGCCTTTCTCAACTCTCCAACGTTCAAACGGTATCTTCGTTTCGGCGTGGTGGGAGCCAGCGGAGTAGGAGTAGACATGGCGGTTCTTTTTATTTTATCCGATCCCAGGATGCTGGCACTTAATCTGTCTTTGAGCAAAGCGCTGGCTGCGGAGATCGCCCTGGTAAACAATTTTATCTGGAACGAGATTTGGACCTTTGGCGACCTTTCAGCCGCGCAAAGCCAGCGGCACGCGCGGCTGGAACGGTTCGGCAAGTTCAATTTGATTTGTCTGACAGGAATTGGATTGAGCATTTTGCTGCTGAATGTCCAGGTGCGGGTTTTAGGGATGAACGTGTACCTGGCCAACCTGGTTGCCATTGTGCTGGTGAGTTTGTGGAATTTTGCTCTTAATCTCAAATTCAGTTGGAATAAGCCGGCGAAATCGCACGGGTAAACGACCTGGTTGTTATTTGCGAGACCTGATGTTGCGGCAGGTATTGAAGCAACGTATTGGCGCCGGCAGTGAGCGGCACGCCGCCTCAACCCAACATGCGGATCAACACGGCAAAAGCACTGCTGCCACTGCTGTTTTACAGCGCTGCGGTCCCGTTCCTTCGCTATTTCCTGCTTCAACGTTATGACCTGTTTCCGGCGCTGATTTGCCTGCTGGGCATCTGGCTTTTGGGCAGTCGCCGCTACTTTCTGTGCGGCCTGGCGCTGGCTGTTGGGATTGGGGCAAAATTATATCCGGCGGTCTTCGTTCTGCCGTTGCTCATTTTGGCCACAAGACAAGGCAAGGGGAAGGCATTTGTTACTGGGTTGACCGTGGGCCTTTTGCCGATTGTCGTATTGAGTTTCTATCTTCCCTGGTGGCGTTTTGCCGAGTTTCAAACCGCGCGCGGGCTGCAGGTCGAGTCGCTCTACGCTTCGGCGCTTTGGCTGGGGAAGCTGCTTGGAGTGACACAGCTTCACTGGGTGCTGGTGAAAGAGAAATGGAAGGAGGTGCAGGGGCCGGCGGCATCCGTCGTTTTGCCGTGGGCGAGGTTGCTTTGGTTCGGCACCGTCGGAATTTCCATCGTGATGGCTCTGCGGATGGCGGCACGTTTTCCCGTGGCCAAGACTGAAAAGGAGACACGAGCAGTGGGCGTTTCCCCTTCGTTTGCCGCTCGATTGTTACTTATGCCGCTTTTGGCATTCGTGGGATTCAACCCGGTCCTCAGTCCGCAATTTATGGTCTGGCTGCTGCCGCTGGCAGCGCTCACCAGTCTGGGCGGAAACCTGGCGCCGGCTTTGCTGATTTCCGTTGCGACGCTGCTCACACCGATCAGTTACCCGTCTCTTTTTGGCGATTATGGCAGGGGTTTGGGTTTGTTGGAGACGAGTATTTTACTGGTTCGCAATTCTATTTTGATATGGGTGTGGGCGCTTTCGCTTGTGGACTCAAGGCGCGACTCGCAACAGCGGATGCGACCAAGCGGATAAACTCCGATAAGACACGTCTCCGTGTGCTTCGAGTCACAAAGACCGGTCCAGCAGCACCGATCCGCCGGCAGTCGTTGTCATGGAAATCCAGCCTTCGGGGGGCGCCGCCCTGCCGAAAGCCGGCATCGCGTTGGCCGGAGACAGCGGGATGCTTTTGCCTGAAAATGACGGCGGCATTTTTCGTTTCACGACCCGCGCGGGCGCACAGGAAACTATTGAGCCGCCTCATTCTTCGGTTCCGCCGGTTTGGGTTTTGCGGAATAGAATTTTTGATACGCGAATGACGCCAGCATGGCAATGACCGCCACGCCGACGAACGCGCCGATGCGGTAAAGCTGGCCGAGTTGCGCAAGGTCGTGGATGAACAGTTTCACCAGCGTGACGCACAGCAGCCCCATCGCGGCGTAGCGCGCGGCGGGAATGTTCTTGAGAATGCCATAAACCAGCGGCGCGAGGGCGAACAGCGCCCAGGCGATGGAGTAGGTCATGTCGCGGGCGAAATTGCCGCTGAACTGGAACGTGAGCGTCGAGCCGGGCGCGCTGAAGTAATCAGCGATTTCGATGTTCAGCAGCAGAAACGCCAGCGCTGTGCCGAGGCTGGCCAGAACGGCTTGCGCGTTGGATTTGAGGACGAACTGGCGCGGCGGCGCCAGCAGGCGCGCGCCGAGGAACAGCGCGATGGTCACGAGGCCGTAGGTGTAGAGATACCAGTTGAAAATTGGCGTCGCGGCACGCGGATGATAAGCCAGCACAGCAGGATTGAGCGCCAATCGAACAAATGCGGCCACCAGCAGGCCGACGCCGACCAGCGGCAATCCCGCGTGCGGCACACGGTGGAACAACCAAAGCAGCGCCGCGCCTTCGAGCGCCCAGCCGATGGTGATCCACTGGCGTTCGAACTGGATAGGGAAAATCAGCGTGATGAAAAACAGCGCCACGCCGCCGAACCAGGCCAGTGGTGTCAGGCGCGATTTGTTTTCCGCGGGAATGGTTTTCAACACCGCGCCGAGGCTCAACAATTCCGGAATCGCAAAAGCCGCGGGCAACAGACCCATGATGGAATTGGGCCAGGCGAGCTTCACCAGCCGGTAAATCAGGAAGAATTGCGCCGGACCGGCGAGTGCGGCGGCGGCCCAGGGAAACGGTTTGTCCGCGAATTTCTTCAGGAAAAGGAACGGAAACGCTGCAAACGACGCGAAGAAAATCAGATACCAGCCCAGCAGCAGCCCCGGCGAAATCAGATTGGGGTCGGTGGGATCGAAATGTCTGAAATGCCAGGCGCATTCGACGGCGAACGCGCTGATAAGTCCAACGAGCGGCATCCAGTCGAAGGAAAAAATTCTCGCCAGGCCCAGCAGCATCACGACGAGCAGCAGCGCCAGATCAAAGACAGGCGATGGATTGGCGAGCGGCAGCCGCAGCGTGGCCATGATGAGCAGCAGGAAAGGCAGAACGGCCGAACTCGCGGGCAGCAGCGCCGCCATGGATTCCGGTGTTCCGAGATTGCCGCCCAGGTTCAAACCGGATCTAAAGGCGTCCGGCTTGAATCTCCGCGCCAGCCAAACGCCGGCCAGCACAAAAAACACCGCAAACGCGCCGAGCAGAAAGAAGGAGGTTGGCAATCCGGTGAGGTCGGCGGGGATTTTGAAAATCAGTACGCCGGTCGCCGCGAACGTCAGCAGCAATACCGCCAACACCGGCAGGAGCGTCGCCGTCATGACCGCCAGCACGATGGCGAGCAAGTCCACCAGCAGAACAAACGGCCAGACGAGAAACGAGAGCTCCGGCAGTTTGAAAATGGGCACCAGCACCAGCAGCAGCGCCAGTGGCGGGAAGAAATGGTTCATCTGCGCTTCCGTCGCGGAAGTGACGCTTGGCCGGCGCTGCCGCCAGGCGGGCAGCGCGGTGTGGAACACGGCGAATAAAAGGTAAAACGCCAGCGCCGGGTTCAGCAAATCGCCGGTGAGATGCCGGACCGTCCAGAACGCCAGTAAGGCAAACACGGCGAAGCCGGCGACGGGTTGCGCCGCCGAAACCTTTTCATTCAACCACCCCAGCGCGGCCACGCCGAGGTCAACCAGGAACACAAAGCTGAACAGAAGGATCGGCCGGTGCGCGAGCGGCGGAAAAGCGAAAAAGAACAGGGTGAATCCGAAGGCGACGGCGGCCAGACCGAGGCTGCCGCCGGCCAACCAGCCGTTTGCGAGCTGCCGGCGCCGGGCCAGCCAGTTGGCGGCGAGATAAAGCAGATTGAAGCCCAGCAGGACGGCAAACGCGACGAAGATTTTGTTTCCCAGGAAATATTTTTCCGGCTCGAAGAATTTTCCCGCCCAGGCGATTTGCAGGATGCCCGTGCCGAATGCGGCGAGCGCAGTGAGGAAGTGCCAGCGTTTGTTGAGCGCGACGAAAATCAGCCCGGCATCGAGAATCGCGATGTAGCCGAACAGGCCGAGCGGATTGTCCTGGCCGGTGGAAAGCAGGACCGGCGTGAGGAAGCCGCCCAACATGCCGAGGATGGCGACGACCAGCGCCTCGAGCCGCACGGCGAGCAGAAAGGCGGCCGTGGTGATGAGCGCCGTCAGCAGGAACGTCGGAACCGGCCCGAAAAATTCAAAGTGATAAATCGAGCGGCAGGCAAAGGTGACGGCGTAGAGAATCACAACGCCGGTGGCACAAAGTGTCTGCGAGAGGGCCGGGAAATTTTTCCGCGACATCACCACGCCTCCGGCAAGCAGGCCGAGACCGGCGAGAAAACCGATGGCCACGCGGAGTTCGGGCGAAACGAGGTTGTTGTCGAACGAGTATTTGACGAAGAATGCCACACCGAGGAACAGCGCAAAGCCGCCAAGCCAGGCAAAGCCTTTAACGCCCATGAATTGTTCCCAATTGATCTTCGGTTCAGGCAGCGCCAGAGGACGGAAGGGCGGAACTGGCGGGAGACACGCTGGCTTCCCCGGTGGCGGCGGTGTCACGCGCGGAGGTTCTGCGGGAACAGCCGGCGTCGAAGCAACGACGGGTCTCGGAGATTCGGCGGGCCGTGGTGGAACAATTTCAGGTTCGGTCGCCGACGCCGGCGCGGGTTTCCGCGGCACCGTGGGTTCAGACCTGCCTTTCAATTGTAAAATTTCCAGTTCGAGCGAACCGACCCGGCGGGACAGTTCCTCAATGCGATTCCGGGCGCTGACGGTGCAGGTGATGAGCCAAACGGCGAGTGCCAGGGGGAGTCCGAGAACCACCAGGACGACGAGCACAACAATCGGTTCCATAATTTTAGTGTTCAACCGACGGAATGGCTTGGTTGGCGCTAATGTGCGCCGGGCCGCCGGCGACTGGCAAGCCGCAAATGCCTGTCAACACGCCTGAACATATCGCCCACACGACATCGCTTGCGGGCGACGGGAAGCCAATCGAAAAATTCGGTGAAATACCCAAACAATTGGTGTGCATCCTCCGGCATGCGGACGGCCGCCCGCGTGAAGGAAAAACCGGCACTCGCGTGCGAGCTGCCCGCGCTCCCCGGCTCGCGGATTTTCCATTTCACTCCGGCAACAGTTTGGGGTTAAATTTCAGCCGTCGCATGACGAAGCCGGTTCCACAACGTCCCGTCCCTCCGCGCCGGCGATTGCCGCGCTCGTTCAAGGATTTGACGCCGTCGAAGCATTTCAACCCGCGCACGTTTTTCCGGGAGCTGGTCTGGAAGGCGTGGCTCACGCCGCGAACGGGCCAATCGCGGTGTCCGGTTTTCCCTCCGCTCAAACGTCGGCAGGTGGCGCTCACCTGGATTGGTCACGCGTCATTCCTCATCCAGTTTACGGATTTGAACGTGCTGATTGATCCGAATTTTGCCAATTGGCTGTTTTTGCTCAAGCGCCTCAAGCGCGCCGGCTTGAAATTGCGCGATCTGCCGCCGATTGATCTGGTGCTGCTGACTCATGCGCACTTCGATCATTTCCACAAGCCGACGCTGCGGAAACTGCCGGAGCCGAAAATTGGCGTGATGCCGCGCGGGGTGGGCGACCTGGCGCGCAATCTGGGTTTCACGCGCATCGTCGAGTTGGATTGGTGGGAGAGTTTTTCGCATCGTGATTGGCGGGTGACGTTCACCCCCAGCAAACATTGGGGCGCGCGGACGTTGCGCGACCACCACCGGGGCTACGGCGGCTTTGTGCTGGAGCATCAGGGCCGGACCATTTATCACGCCGGCGACAGCGCGTATTTCGACGGATTCAAGGAAATCGGCGCGCGATTGGCGCCGGAACTGGCCCTCTTGCCCATCGGAGCGTATCATCCGGAAAGTTTCCGTCACGTGCACATGGGCCCGGACGAGGCCGTGCAGGCATTCAAGGATTTGCGCGCCAGGATGCTGATCCCGATGCACTACGGGACCTTCAAATTGTCGTTTGAGTCGCTGGATGAACCGCCGCGCTGGCTGCGGGAAATCGCCGCGCGCGAGCGTCTGACCCCGCGGGTGAAAATTCTCGAAGAAGGCGTGCCGGTAGTGTTTTGAACTCCAATCGGTGTGAGGCGAACCTCAATCGCTGAAAACGATTGATATTTCACGTTTGTTTTGGACCGGCCGTATGCAACGGCAGTTGAAACGGCCCGGCTGATTTGCGAACCTGTGCCGGCAAATGATTCATCCGACGGCCATTGTCCATCCCCAGGCAAAACTGGACGCCACGGTGCAGGTCGGGCCGTTCGCGGTCATTGATGAAGGCGTCGAACTGGGCGCGGGCTGTATTGTGGGGCCGCACGTTTATCTGACCGGGCGGGCTATCATCGGCGCCCAAAACCGTTTCCACGCCGGCTGCGTGATTGGCGACGCGCCGCAGGATTTGAAATACCGCGGCGCGCCCACCGGCCTGCGCATCGGCGAAGGCAACGTGTTCCGCGAGCACGTCACGGTGCACCGTGCCACCACCCCGGAGAGCGATACCGTGATCGGCTCGCGCAATTATTTCATGCAGCACGCGCACGTGGCACACAATTGCGTCATCGGTAACGACGTGATTGTGGCCGGCGGGGCGCTGCTGGCCGGACACGTGGCGGTGCAGGACCGCGCGTTTATTTCCGGCAACTGTCTGGTGCACCAATTCTGTCGCGTGGGCACGCTGGCCATGATGCAGGGCGGCTCGGCCATCAGCCGGGATTTGCCCCCCTTCTGCGTGGCGCTCCGGGAAAATGAAATGTGCGGACTGAATGTGGTGGGGCTGCGCCGCGCCAATGTCTCCGCCGAAGAACGGCTGGCATTGAAACGGCTTTACCGTTTTCTGTTCCGCGGCGGAAAAAATCTGACGCTGGCGCTGACCGAAGCGCGCGAACATTTCCGCAGCGGGGCGGCGAAAGTTTTGTTAGACTTCGTGGCGGAAGCCAAACGCGGCGTGTGCGCCGATGTGGGCCGCGCCGCAGAAACCGGCGATGAACTATGAGCACAACGTACAAAATTATCGGAGCGGACGGACGGCCTTACGGCCCGGTTGCCGCTGAACAAATCCGGCGATGGATCGCCGAAAGCCGTGTGGAAAGCCGCACGCCGGTCTTGACCGAGGGCGGCAAGGATTGGACGTTTGTCGGTTTGTTGCCGGAATTTGCCGACTGTTTTGCCGGCGCCGCGCCGCCGACCATTGCGCCGCCGCCGGCGCCGCCCCGTGTCAATCCGTATGCCATCGCCGGGCTGGTCTGCAGTCTCCTGGCGTGGGTTTGCTGTTGCGGCTTCCCCCCGTTCAATCTGCTGGGGTTGATCTTTTCGCTCATTGGGCTGTCGCAAATCAATCAACGTTCCGAGCTGTACGAGGGACGCGGCCTGGCCATCGCCGGTCTGGTGCTTTCCATTGTCAGCCTCCTGGTCAGCCTGGGAATGTTGGTCTGGAGCCTGGCGTTTCATCCGCCGGCCATCCAGTGGCGCTTCCAAACATTCTAAAAATTAAGTGAAAGGAATGGATGCACACCGAGTCACCAGCCATACCCCCGAAAATCAGACAGCCGTTGCGGTGGCCCCGTGTTGCGGCAGGGGTGGCAATCGGGCTGGCGCTGTTGAGCGGCGGCGGGGTGTTGTTTCTGTTCAATCCCAGCACGCACCGGTTTTATCCCGAGTGCGCCTTTCACGAAGTAACCGGTTTGAATTGCCCCACGTGCGGCGGCACACGGGCGGCGTATGCGCTGTTGCATGGGCGAATCCGGACGGCTTTACGGGACAATGCGCTCCTGGTCCTGCTGCTGCCCGTGGCAGCGGTGCGCGGCGTGTGGTGGGGGTTGAAAAAACGGAAGGGACATGCAGTCGGTCCTTTCCTGCCGACCAAAAGTTTGTGGTGGTTGCTGGCGCTGGCCGTGATTTTCGCCGTCCTGCGGAATCTGCCGGCGTTTGCGTTTCTCTCGCCTTGACGGCGGGCGAAGCGGCGGTTCCCTCACATCATTTTCAACAGCGTATCGGCAATTTCACTGGGCGTGGGCGCCACGCCGATGCCGGCCTCGCGGAAGGCCGCGATTTTGGCGGCGGCCGTGCCTTTGCCGCCGTTGACGATAGCCCCGGCGTGCCCCATCCGACGGCCCGGCGGCGCCGTGGCGCCGGCGATGAATCCGGCCACGGGCTTTTGGCAATGCCGTTTAATCCACTCGGCGGCTTCTTCTTCCGCTGAACCGCCAATCTCGCCGATGAGGATGATGCCATGGGTATCCGGGTCGTCGTTGAACAATTTGACGACGTCGAGGTGAGACAATCCCGGCACCGGATCGCCGCCAATGCCCACGCAGGTGCTTTGCCCGACGCCGCGCGAGGTCAATTGCCAGACCGCTTCGTAAGTCAACGTGCCGCTGCGCGAGACGACGCCGACGTGACCTTTTTTGTGAATGTACCCGGGCGCAATGCCAATGCGGCAGCCGCCATGCGAATCTTTGCCTTCGCCGGGGGTGACGATGCCCGGACAGTTCGGTCCGATGAGTCGCGTTTGGGTGTTACCCTCCATCGCGCGTTTCACGCGAATCATGTCGCGCACGGGAATGCCCTCGGTGATGCAGACGACCACGTCCAATCCGGCATCCACTCCTTCGAGAATGGCGTCGGCGGCGAAGGGCGCGGGAACAAAAATGGCGCTGGCCGTCGCGCCGGTCTGTTTCACCGCCTCGGCCACCGTGTCGAAAACGGGCACACGTTTGCCGCCGTGCTCGAAGACCTGCCCGCCCTTGCCGGGCGTAACGCCGGCAACAACCTGCGTGCCGTAATCAATCGAGAGTTGTGCGTGCCGGGCACCGAAACTGCCGGTGATGCCCTGGATAAGAACCTTGGTGTTGGGTTGGACGAGAATGGACATGGCGAAAATTTATTTGCCGACCGCTGCGACGACTTTCCGCGCGGCGTCAGCCATGGAATCGGCGGTGATAATGCTCACGCCGGATTCGGCCAGTGTTTGTTTGCCGGCGGCGACGTTGTTGCCTTCCAGCCGCACAACAAGCGGAAGGTTCAAATGCGTTTCCTTCACCGCCGCGACGATGCCGGTGGCGATGACGTTGCAATCCATGATGCCGCCGAAAATGTTGACGAGGATGCCTTTGACGTTCGGGTCACTCAAAATGATCTTGAAGGCGGCGGTGACCTGTTCCCGGCTGGCCCCGCCGCCCACATCCAGGAAGTTCGCCGGTTGGCCGCCGTAATGTTGGATGATGTCCATCGTGGCCATCGCCAGACCGGCGCCGTTGACCAGGCAGGCAATGGTGCCGTCGAGTTTGATGTAATTGAGATTGAATTTGCTCGCTTCGATTTCCAGCGGCGCTTCTTCGTTCAGATCGCGCATTTCCTGAATGTCCGGGTGGCGATACAGCGCGTTGTCGTCCAACGAAATTTTTGCGTCGAGCGCCATCAGCGTTTCGGCCGGAGCGCCCGGCGGCGGCCGGCGGGCCGCCCCGGCGGGCGATTCAATGACGGCGAGGGGGTTTAATTCCACCAGCGAAGCCTCGCATTCCCACCAGGTGTTGAAAACGCCGGTTATCAATTTCACCGCGGCGTTGAACAAATCGCCTTTGAGTCCAAGCGCCGCAGCCATTTTGCGCGCCTGAAACGGCATGAGGCCCACCGCCGGATCAATCCATTCCTTGAAAATTTTCTCCGGCGTCCGCGCGGCAACGTCTTCAATATCCATGCCGCCCTCGGTGCTGGCCATGATGAGCGGGCGCGAAAGGGCGCGATCCAGCAGCACAGCCAGATAAAATTCCTTTTTGATCTTTGCGCCTTCGGAAATCAGCAGCCGCTGCACCTGGCGCCCTTCCGGGCCGGTTTGCCGGGTCACCAGAATCTGCCCCAGCATTTTTTCGGCAAAGGAAACCGCTTCCTCCACCGACGAAGCAACTTTGACGCCCCCCTGGAAACCGGATTTGAAAACGCCTTTGCCCCGGCCGCCGGCATGGATTTGGGCCTTGACGACGATGGAGGCGCTGCCGGCGGCGATGATTTTTTCGGCGGCGGCGCGGGCCTCGGCAAGGGATTGAACGGGAATTTCCAGAGGGACAGCGACGCCATAGCGGGCCAGCAATTGTTTGGCCTGGTATTCGTGAATGTTCATTGCAAAAGCAGGCGGTGAATTAAAGACGTTTGGCGACAGAAAGCAAGAACGGATCGTTCACTTCCTTCACCGCGCCGAAACGGTTTCCGAAAATTTTCGCCGCGGAAACTTTTCGTTTGAAACCGTCGCCGTCGGCGGGCAAGTTGCCATTCCATGAAAATTTTCCTGGCATGGACGATTTTGCTTCTGGCCGCGAGTGCTGCAACTTTGCCCGCCGCCACTATCAACGGCCACGATTACGTGGCACTCACAGGCTGGGCGCGCGACAACGCCCTGCATGTCGTGTCGCAAACGCGCGGGCAGATAGTGCTGGCGGGCAAAAATGCGCGGCTGATTTTCAATGCCGACTCGGCGGACGCAACCGTCAACGGCGTGAACATCCGGCTGTCCTTCCCGGTGGCCAATGATCACGGCCGCTTTCTTATCGCGCAATTCGATCTGAATTCGGCGGTGGAACCGCTGTTGTTTCCCTCGCGCTACGTGGATTATGACAGAATCCGAACCATTTGCCTGGACCCCGGCCACGGCGGCAGGGATACCGGCAATCGCGTCTGGCATTTCTACTGGCACAACGAAAAGACCTACACACTCCTGCTGGCGGAGGAATTGCGCGACCAGTTGCGACGCGCCGGTTTCCGGGTGATTGGGACCCGCAGCCGGGATGTGTATGTGGATTTGCCCGAACGCCCGGCTGTTGCCAACCAGGCGGGTGCGGACTTGTTCATCAGCCTCCACTTCAACGCCGCCCCCGCCGACGCGAAAAGTGTCCAAGGCATTGAAACCTACTGTATCACCCCCGTGGGCGCCCCTTCCTCCAATGCTCAAGGCGAAGGGAGTCATCACCCACCCACGCCCGCCAATCGCTGGGAACGCCGCAGCCTGTTGTTCGCCTTTGAAATGCAAAAGGCGCTGGTGCAGAACCTGCATGCCGAAGACCGCGGCGTGCGCCGGGCGCGTTTTGCCGTGTTGCGCGACGCCCGAATGCCGGCCATTCTGATTGAAGGCGGCTACATGACCAACCCGGAGGAAGGCCGGAAAATTTTTGACCCGGCCTACCGGAAACAAATGGCGGCGGCCATCGTCAAGGGGATTCTGGCATATGCCCGATTGTGCGCGCCCCCGTCCGCATCCAAATAAAAGGCGATCCCCCGATGAAATTTGAATTTGCCACCGCCACGCGGATTGTTTTTGGCCCCGGCGCCAGCCGGCAAATCGCCGTGGAACTCAAGAACTTCGGCCGCCGCGCGCTCGTGGTGACCGGGCGCCACCCGCACCGCGCCGCAGCGTTGCTGGCCGAACTTTCGGCGCAAGGCGTTGTCGCCATCCCCTTTCCCGTGGCTGGCGAACCGGAGTTGACCACGGTGGAAAACGGCGTGGCGCTGGCGAAACAGGAGCGATGCGATTGCGTGGTGGCCATCGGCGGCGGCAGCGCACTGGACGCCGGCAAAGCCATTGCCGCCATGCTCACCAATACCGGTGAACTGCTGGATTACCTGGAAATCATCGGCCGCGGCCAATCGCTCACCCGGCCGGCCGCACCCCTGTTGGCCGTGCCGACGACCGCCGGCACCGGCTCGGAAGTCACGCGCAACGCCGTGTTGGCTTCGCCGGCCCATCGGTTGAAAGTCAGCCTGCGCAGCTCGCGACTGTTGCCGCGGCTGGCGATGGTGGACCCGGAACTGACCCGCGATTTGCCGCCGGCGCTCACCGCCCACACCGGCCTGGACGCACTCACCCAGTTGATCGAACCGTTCGTCTGCCGGCGCGCCAATCCGCTGACGGATGGATTCTGTCGGGAAGGAATTCCCCGCGCCGCGCGGTCTCTGCGCCAGGCCGTCTTTCACGGCTCGGATGCTTCCGCGCGGGAAGACATGGCCCTGGCCAGTCTGCTCGGCGGATTGGCCCTGGCCAACGCGGGATTGGGCGCGGTGCACGGCTTCGCCGGACCGATTGGCGGGGGATTCCCCGCGCCGCATGGAGCCATTTGTGCCGCCTTGCTTCCGCACGTCATGGAAACCAACATCCGCGCGCTGCGACAGCGGGCACCTGACGCCCAGGCACTGCGGCGTTACGACGAAGTGGCGCGCCTGTTGACCGGCAGTCCATCGGCAACTGCCGACGACGGCGTCCGTTGGGTCCGGGAACTGATTCGCGACTTGTCCATCAAACCGCTGGGTGTTTATGGAATTGGCCCAGAGCACGTCGCCGATCTGGCGGTCAAGGCCGCCAGCGCCAGCAGCATGAAAGCCAATCCCATTGACCTGACACCGGAGGAACTGGCCGAAACGCTGCGGCGGGCGATATGAGGGAACGCCCGCGCCGGCGCGGAAAATACTTTTATCTCAATCCTATTGACATTCAGCAACGGCGGAAAATGCAGGACATCTGGCAAAACGAGGCGGTGATTGCCCAGGCGCAATTGCTGGCGCGCAGTTGGAAACACTGGACCGGGCGGGAATTGCTGCCGGGAAGTTTTTCGCCGGAGGCGTTTTCGGAGAAATTGTTTCGAGCGCCGTTCGTCGTCCTCTCCCACGGAGCCGAGCCGGACCCGATTTTGAATTACGGCAACGCAGCGGCGCTGGCGCTGTGGGAGATGACCTGGGACGAATTCATCCGCACGCCGTCCCGTCTCACGGCCGAGGCCTCCGCACGCGCCGAACGCGCCCGGCTGCTGGCGACGGTCGCGGCGCGGGGGTTTGCGGAAGGTTATTCCGGCGTGCGCATTTCCAAAAGCGGTCGCCGCTTCCGCATTGCCCGCGCCACGGTATGGAATTTGATTTCCGAAACCGGCGCGCCGCGCGGTCAGGCGGCGATGTTCGCGGAGTGGGAATATCTGACGCCTTGAGGATTGGCGGGGCTGCCGGCGGCAGTCGCCGGTGTTCACCGCCGCTCCAGTCGCTGCAACAATTTCGCGTGAATGCCGCCAAAGCCGCCGTTGCTGAAGATGCAGACGACCTCTCCGCCGGCGGCATGGCGGGTGACGTGCGCCACGATGGTTTCCACGTCCGGCAAATAGACCGCCTGTTTGCCGGCGCGTTGGAGGTCCTGCATTAACTCCTCCGGGTCGAGCCGCTCCTCCGGCGCCAGTTGTTCCAGCCGCGCAACTTGGGCCACAACCACCACATCGGCTTCGCCAAAGGCGGCGGCCAGCTCGCGCTGGAAAACCTTCCGGCGCGTGGTGTTGGAGCGCGGCTCAAAAATGGCCCAGATTTTTTCGCGGGGATACCGCAGGCGGAGCGCCTTGAGCGTTTCCCGAATCGCCGTCGGATGGTGGCCAAAATCGTCAATCACGGTCACCCCGCCGGCGATGCCCTTGATCTCCATCCGCCGTTTGATGCCCTTGAAGGTGTCGAACGCGGACTGAATCTGTTTGTTGGACAGGCCGCAATGTTTGGCGGCCGCCACCACCGCCAGCGCGTTGCGCACATTCAGTTCGCCGACGAGGTTCAAATGGAATTTGAAGCTGGGAATTTCAAATTCCGTCGCCGTGGGACCGCAGCGCAGGTTGAAGCCGCGAACGGCGTTGCCCTCGCCCAGCCCGAATTTTTTCACCGGACACGGCGTAGCCTCCAGCAGGGGCGCCAGATTGGCGTCGTCGCCATTGGCCAGCAGCAAGCCGTTGCGCGGCACCAGCCGGATAAAATGGCTGAAGGTCTTTTTGACGGCGTCGAGGTTCTCGAAAATGTCCGCATGATCAAATTCGAGGTTGTTGAGAACGGCAATTTCGGGGTGGTAATGGATGAATTTGCTGCGCTTGTCGAAAAACGCCGTGTCGTATTCATCGCCTTCGATGATGAACCATTCGCTGTCGGTGAACCGCGCGCCTTGTGAAAAATTGTTGGGGAGGCCGCCGATAAGGTAGCTCGGGTTCAGCCCGTTGTGTTCAAAAACCCATGCCAGCAGCGAAGTCGTTGTGGTTTTGCCATGCGTGCCGGCCACCACGATGGCGCGTTTGCCCCGGATGAAAAATTCCGCCAGCAACGCCGGCAACGAGCAGTAGCGCAATTTGTGGTCGAGCACAAACTCGGCTTCGGGATTGCCGCGCGAAATGGCGTTGCCGATCACCACCAGATCGGGCCGGTGCGCCAGGTGGCGCTCGTCGTAATCATCCATCACGGGAATTTTTCTGGCGGCCAGGAACGAGGCCATGGGTTCGTAAAGATTCCGATCCGAACCGGTCACCTCAAAGCCGCGCTCCTGCATCGCCACCGCAGTGGACGCCATGGCCGTGCCGCCAATGCCGATGAAATGAACCGATTTGATTGCCGACGAAAACATGCTGACCTCGAAAAATAATTGTCGGCGTGCGGAGACACAAAGTTTTTCGTGCGCTGGCGATGCCCCGGAAATGGAGGCTGGAGAGGGATTCTTTCCGCTTTTTTCCGAGAGACCGTGGCAAGCATCTTGAAAGGCGGCGCGGATCTGCCGGCATTCAACTTTCTGCCGGCGTCTGCTGTTCCTTTGCATCGCCGCTCCCCCGACGCAGGCGGTGGCCGCAACGAGCTTTTGCTGGTGCCGCCGGTTTTCATCGGCGCGAGGAGTGAACGATTTGGGTCCGGGAAAAAATTTCACTGGCCAAATGTGGCCGGTTGGGTTTTATTAGCTCTGCATGGGGTCAATGAGAACCAAATGCAGTTCAACGACCGCTCATTTCCGCCGCGTTTCGGCGGGGCGGTCTAACCTTCAAGAGGAGAAATTCCCATGGACATCCATCATCCGTTTGTGACGGAATTCCCCGAACATCGCGAGACCATTCGCTCGCTGAAACTGGCGGACGCGAAGTTCCGCGCGATGTTCGAGGAATATCACCAACTCGACGATGAAATCTGCCGCATTGAGGAAGGGGTGGAATACGCCACCGACCAGCAGATTGACGAATTGAAGTTTCGGCGCGCCCGGTTGAAAGACGCGCTCTATGCAGCCGTTCGCAAAAGCGAAGCAGCGCTGGTGCATTGAGATCCGGTCCGGAGCGCTTTGAATCGCGCCCCGCCCGGCACGGTCGTCCGGCCGGCGAGAGTGACGGCCGAAGCCGACGGGTTTTGCCAGGCAAGACGTCCCGTCGCCGCGGCGGCACATTTTGAAACGCCGCCGCCGATAGAATGAATCGAAGTCCGTGTCGTCATGACAGGGGAGGTTTCGCGGCGGTGCTCCGGGTTGTCTTCGTTTGGCCTTTCTCCGTCAGTTCCCGCGGTGTGGCCGCGCCACTCCATTCGAAGCGACCGGCACGCGTTTGCGTTTGGAAATGCGAAAATTCTTTTGAGCGGTGCGGGCGCGGGCTTAACATGGCCGGATACAGAGATGAAGGCGGATTTGGTTTTTCTTCTGGAAAACGCGGCCTGGCCGGCGCTGTTGGTGGACGCCTCGGGAACCATTCTCCGGGCCAACGCGGCGGCGGTGCGGACATTTGGGCCGGTGCTCGAAGGCGAGATGCCGCGGCTGTCGGCGTTCTGGCGGCCGGAAAATCCATTGCCCCCGGAACCCTTCCTGGCACAGTGGAGCCGGTCGCCGACGAGCGTTGTGCCCCTCCAATTTCTCGTCAAAGGCGGCGCCGTGGCTGAATTTTCTGTGGCCGTGTGCGCGTTCAATCGGGGCGAAGAAAAATTTTTTCTGTTTCAGGTGCTCCCGACCTCCGCCGGCGGCGGCCCTGTCGTCCATCCTCCGCTGACCGAGAGCGTCCTGGTGCAGAAACACAAGCTGGATTGCGCCCTGCAACTGGCGCGCACCGTGTCGCTGGATTTCAACAACGCGCTGGCGACCATTCTGGGGCATACGTCGTTTTTGCTGGACAAGGCCGGGCCGGATCATCCGTGGCGGCGGTCGTTGCTGGAAGTGGAGAAGTCAGCCGAACGCGCCGCGGAAATCTCCAACGAACTGGCCGCGTTCAGCCGCCAGGAGGGCGACGCGCGCCGCGCCGCACCCGGCAACCTCAACGAAGTGGTCAATCGCTGCGTGGAATTTTTTCGTTCCACGCCGGGCAACACCATCGCCTGGCGATTGCAATTGGAACGCCGCTTGTTCACGGTGCACTTTGACGAGGCAAAAGTGCAGCAGGCCTTCATCAAAATTCTGGAGAACGCTGCGGAAGCCCTGGCCGGGCGCAGCGGCGGACAGGTCACGGTGAGCACGCGCAATTTGGAATTGACCGAGGCAACGCAGGATCGCCACGCGCGGCTGGAGCCGGGCGCCTATGTCTGCGTGGAAATCACCGACAACGGACCGGGCTTTGCTCCGGACGTGTTGCCGCGGGTGTTTGAACCGTTTTTCACCACCAAAGGCGGGACACATCGCGGGCTGGGTCTGGCATTGGTGTACGGCATTGTGACCAATCACGGCGGCGGCGTGGCGGTATCAGGGGAATCAGGCGCCGGCGCCTCGGTGCGCGTCTATCTGCCGGCTGAACACCGGCCTGTTCGCGAAACGCCCGACCTGCCGGAAAAATCGCGCGTGGCCGGCGCCATTCTGGTGGTGGACGATGAACCGCTGGTGCGCACAATGGCCCGGACGATTCTGGCTGACCACGGTTACACGGTCCTGGCGGCCTCCAGCGCGGAAGAGGCCCTGACGTTGCTCTCGCGCGGCGACCCGCCGGTGGATGTGCTGTTGACCGACCTGGTCATGCCCGGCCTGAGCGGCCGCGAGTTGATGGAGCGTGTCCGCCAATCCTGGCCGCGGGTGAAACTCTTGTGCATGAGCGGCTACGTGATGCCCGCCGACAAACAACCGGAGGCGGGTTATCTGCAGAAGCCGTTCACCAGTGCCGAACTGCTGGACCGGGTCAGGCGGGCTTTTGCCGCGCCATCCGAGGATTGACGGATCGCGAATTTTCGGTTTAATTCATCTTATGCAAATTGAAAGCCTGAAGGTCTTCTGCGACCTCGCGGAGACGGAAAGTTTCACCAAGGCCGCGCAAATCAACGGCGTCACCCAATCGGCCGTCAGCCAGCAGATCAGTTCCCTGGAGCGGACGTTCAAATCGCTCCTGATCGAGCGCAGCAAAAAAAAGTTCCGTCTCACCCGCGAAGGCCAGGTTCTTTACGATTACAGCAAACAAATCATCGCCACCTTCGAATCACTTCACAGCAAGCTGCAGGAGCTCAAGGACATCATTTCCGGCACCATCCGCGTGGCCACCATCTATTCCATCGGCCTGCACGACCTGCCGCCGTATCTGAAAAAATTCCTGAAGAATTACCCGACCGTCAACGTGCACGTCGAGTACCGCCGCGCCAACCAGGTCTATGAGGACGTGCTGGGCAATGTCGTGGACCTGGGACTGGTGGCCTATGCCAGCAAGGACCCTAAACTGGAAATTGTGTCGCTGCACAAGGACTCGATGGTGGTGATCTGCCACCCGCAACATCCGTTTGCCAAACAAAAAAACGTCAAACTCAAGGCTCTGGCGGGCCAGAAATTCGTCGGCTTCGAGCCGGACATTCCCACGCGCAAGGCCATTGACAAAATCCTCCGCGAACATGGTGTCACCGTCCAGACCGTCATGGAATTCGACAACATCGAGACGGTGAAACGGGCGGTGGAAATTGACGCCGGGATTTCCATCGTTCCCTCCCGCACCGTTCGCCAGGAAGTGGCCAAGGAAACGCTGGCCGCCGTGCCGCTGGAGGACGGCAGTTTCTATCGGCCGCTGGCCGCCATTTACAAAAAAAACAAGGTGCTCTCGCCGGCCATGAAGCAGTTTCTGGCGCTGCTTAAGGAACCGATCAACGAATGAGACGCCCCAAAGGCGCCGGTGCCCCAATGAATTTTCTCCCTCGAACGGTTGGGAGCCGGTGTTGCCGGTCGGAGGCAGATGAGTGGGCGGCTCTTGCCTAAGAGGCATGAAGGGCGGGCAGAGCGGTTGCTTTTTCGTCGTGCTCATTGCGTTCCACAAACCTTTCGGGGTGCTGTCACAATTCACCGGCGGCGGATCGGGGCGGCGCACGTTGGCGGAGTTCGATTTTCCCGGAAACGTCTGGCCCATCGGACGACTGGACGCCGACTCCGAAGGGTTGCTGCTGTTGAGCGACGAGCCGGAGTGGAACCAAAAACTGCTCCACCCCCGCCATGCCCACCCACGCGAGTATTGGGCGCAGGTGGAACGGATTCCCTCGCCGGAAAGTCTGGAAAAACTGGAGCGCGGCCTGGTAATTCAAGGTCGCCAAACCCTGCCCTGCCGCGCGTGGATTCTGAAACCGCAGCCGGTCCTGGCCGGGGATGATCCGGGGGCGCCGCCGGATGACGGACATGGCCGACCTGCGGAAATCAAAATTTTCCCGCGCCAGCCGCCCATTCGCTTTCGCAAATCCGTTCCCGATTGCTGGATCGGTTTGGAACTGATCGAAGGCAAAAACCGTCAGGTGCGCCGCATGACGGCGGCCATTGGCCATCCCACCTTGCGATTGATTCGCGTGCGGATGGGAAATTTTTGGCTGGCGGATTTGCCGCCGGGCCGGTGGCGGGTGTTGTCGCCGGCGGAGCGGCGTTCGTTGACGCTGTCGGCTGGCGGTTGTAAATTTATCAGATGACGGATGTGGCTCAAATCCAACCGCGCGCCGCCATGGCTCGACCTCAATTCGAGCCGCTGGCCAGGGAAATTTTTGCGCTCAAAAAGCAGTTGAATGCCGTCATCCTCGCGCACAATTATCAGGTGCCGGAAATCCAGGAAGTAGCCGATTTTGTGGGCGATTCGCTGGGGTTGTCGCAGCAGGCGGCCAAAGCGAACGCGGACGTGATTGTCTTTTGTGGCGTCCATTTCATGGCCGAAACGGCGAAGATTCTGAATCCGGACAAAATTGTGGTGCTGCCGGATGAAAACGCCGGCTGTTCGCTTGAAGAAAGCTGTCCGGCGGAGAAGCTGGCCGAGTTGCAGAAAACCAATCCCAATTTCTGGACCATCGCCTACATCAACTGCAGCGCCGCGGTCAAGGCGCTCAGCGATGTGATTTGCACCAGCGGCAATGCGGAGAAAATCGTTCGCGCTGCGCCGGCGGACAAGGACATTTTGTTCGTGCCGGATGAAAATCTCGGGGAGTGGGTCATGGAACAGACCGGCCGTCCCATGACGTTGTGGCGGGGGCAGTGCTACGCCCATGTGGAGTTCCAGCGCGAGAACATCTTGAAGTTGAAGCAACGCTTTCCCGATGCCAAAGTGGTTGTGCATCCCGAAAGCCTGCGCGAGGTGCGCCAGTTGGCGGACACCGTGGCTTCGACGGAAAAAATGATTGATTATGTCAAGAAAAGCCCGGCGCACCGTTTCATCGTGGTCACCGAATCGGGCATCATTCATCGAATGCGCAAGGAGTGTCCCGGGAAGGAATTCCTGTGCACTCCAACCTTTGACGTGATGCGGATGCCGGGCGACCAGTGTCGTTGCAGCGAATGCAAGTACATGAAATTGAACACGCTCGAAAAAGTGCGCGATTGCATGAAACGTCTCGCGCCGCGGATTGAACTGCCCCGGGAAATTTTGGAACGCGCGCGCCGGCCGATCGAGCGAATGCTGGAAATTTCCGCCCGGCCGCTGGAAAATGCCGGCTGAACTTCCGTCGCCACCACGGGCGAAACGCGAAAAATTTTTTCGTCTCCTTTCGCCGCGTTAGCGTTCAACTCCGGATCATCTCCGCCAGTTTCACCAGGCTGAAGGCCACGCCGGCACTCAAGGGCAGCGTCAGAATCCACGCCCAGACAATTTGTTCGACCAAAATCCATTTCATGGCGCTCCAGCGCCGGGCCGCGCCCACACCCATGATGGAGGTGGTGATGACGTGCGTGGTTGAAACCGGCATTCCGAAAAGTGCCGTGCCCAGCAGCACGCTCGCACTGGCTGTCTCGGCGGCGAAACCGTGAACGGGTTGCAATTTTACCAGTTTGTGACCGAGAGTTTTAATGATGCGCCAGCCGCCAACGGCGGTGCCGGCGGCCATAGTCAGGGCGCAAAGGACTTTGATCCACGGGGCGATGGTCAGGCTCCTGCCCGCCGCCGGTTCAGGCGTTTTCAAAAAGGCCAGCCAGGACGGCAGGCTGTCGAATGCGCCGGCCTTGGTGGCGGCGACGAGGGCCAGGGCGATGATGCCCATGGTCTTCTGGGCGTCGTTGGTGCCATGACTGAACCCCATGTAAGCGGAACTGCACAATTGCAGCCGCCCGAAGGTGCGGGTGACGGTCTGCGGCCGCCAGTTTTGCAGCGAAAGATAAAGCAGCGCCATGAGGAAAAAGGCGATGAGGAATCCCAACAGCGGCGAGAGAATCATGGGAATGACGACCTTGAACAGGACGCCGCCACCAGCCCACCAGTGTTGTCCGGCGGCAGGCATTTTGCTCCAGATGACTGCGTGCCAGTTGCCCTGCGCCGCGGCCAGCGCCGCGCCGCACAACCCGCCCACCAGCGCGTGACTGGAGCTGGATGGCATGCCGAAGTACCAGGTGATCAGGTTCCACGCGATGGCGGCCAGGAGCGCGCAAACGAGCATTTCCGACGAGGCGGCCGGGGGAATGAATCGGCCGGTGGTGTCCACCAACCCCGAGGCAATGGTTTGGGCCACGGCAGCGCCGCTCAACGCGCCGAGCAGGTTCGTGACGGTCGCCAGCAGGATCGCCTGCCGCGGCGTGAGCACTTTGGTTCCCACGACGGTGGCAATGGCATTGGCCGTGTCGTGAAAGCCGTTGGTAAAGGTGAAGATCAGCGCCACCAGGATAACGGTGAAGACCAGGAGCATGGCCGTCAGGAATTTTTCAGGGCAATGTGGGAAATGACGTTGCCGGCGTCGCGGCACCGGTCCACGACTTTCTCCAGCAATTCGTAAAGGTCCTTGAGAACAATCACCTGGACGGGATCATGTTTGCCGCTGAACAGGTCCCGGTAAAGCTCCAACATGGCGTCGTCGGCCTGTCCTTCAATCTGTTGGAGCCGGTCGTTGAGCGATTTGATTTCCTCGAGGTTCACGCCCCGGCGCAGGCTGCGGACCATTTGCACGACGCAATCGGTGGCCTGATCGAGCAGGCCGACCTGCCGGGAAAAGTTCACCCCGCGCACCTGCTCCGGCGCCAGCCGAAAACGCGCGGCGAATTTCTCGACGGTCTTGGGGATGCGGTAAAGCGCATTGCACAGCGCTTCGATGTCTTCACGTTCCAGAGCGGTGATGAAGGTGGTGTAAACCGCGTGGCGAATCCGGCTGGTGATCTCCTTGTCCCTGCGCCGCGAACAGGCGAAGGCTTCCAGAGCCACCGGCGGGTCCGGCGACTGGCTCATTTGAACGAGCGCCTGAACGCTCTTGCGCGCCTCCTGCGCGCTGGATTCGAGCAATTCGAAAAACATGTCCTCTTTGCCGAGCAGTCGCTGAAGCGAAAACATAAATCCATGATCACAGGTTGAATGGCAGCCGCGACGGCGGCGGCGCGCGAGGCTTGTTCTACCGGCTTTTGCGCCGACAACGCAAGCCGGAATGGAAATTTTGTCACCGAATTGTCACCGCCGTGCCCTTTGGTTGTAACAGAGTTGTTTCAGACTGCCGCCGCATTTGCACTTGAAACAACAACCATGAAAAAAACAAAAACAACCTCCCTTCCCGCTGTTCCGACCGCCGCCATTTTCACCGGCGTCGCGCTGATGGCGCTCGTTCCCGCCACCCGCGCCGATTCGGGCGTGGACGCACTGCTCAACAAGCTCGAACAAAAGGGCATCCTCACTGTGGATGAGGCCAGAGAATTGAAGGCTGAGAATGACAAGGATACCGCCGCCGATTTCAACAAGGCCTTCGGCTCGAAGTTTGCCATGCCCGATTGGATCACCAGCTACAAATTGTATGGCGATTTCCGCGGCCGGTTCGACGAACGAACGACGGAGAACCCCGCGCAGGAGGACAACATTCGTTTGCGCTACCGGCTGCGCGCCGGTTTGATCGTCAACATGAAGGACAATTTGAGCGTCAACTTCCGGCTGGGCACCGGCGACGCCGTGGGCGCTGCCCCCAACGGCACCGGCGGCAATCCGCTGTCCAACAACACCACGTTGCAAGGCAACGGCACGAAGAAGTTCATCTACGTGGACGCCGCCTACGGCAAATGGACGCCCGTCAACGACGGCACCTGGATGCTGTCGGGGATGATCGGCAAGATGGACCAGCCGTTTCAGGAAACGCCCATGGTGTTTGACCCGGATTACACGCCCGAAGGCGGCGCGATCCAGACCTCTTACAAATTGAATGACTGGAACACCTTTGCGCTGACCGGCGCCGGATTTGTGCTGGCCTATTCCGGCAGCAGCGCGCAAAATATGGCGTTCCTCTATGGCGCGCAGGCGATGTGGAACGCGAATTGGACGGACCGGATTTCCACCATGCTTGGCGTGGCGGCCTACGACATCGTCAACCGCGACATGCTGACCACCGCCAGCGCGGGCGCCGGCAACAAAGGCAACACCGTCAATGCCGCCGGTGACCCGGTTTACAACATGAACCCGATTGTCGTGGATGCCAGCGTGACTTACAAACTGGACAGCTTTCTGCTGTATCCCGGCAAATTCCCGATCAAGCTCTTTGCCGAATACATGAACAATCCCGGCGCGCCGGGTTCTGGGCCGGGACGGCCCAGTGGCAATCAAGGTTATTACGGCGGCATCATGTTCGGCCAGGCGGCTAAAAAGGGCACCTGGGACCTGGCTTACCGTTATGAAGCCGTTGACGCCAACGCCTGGTGGTCGCAAATCGTGGACGACGACAACGCGGTTTACACCGCCGGGTTTTCCGGCGGCACCAACATCCGCGGCCACAAGTTCAGCGCGGATTATGCGCTGACAGACTCGCTGCTGTTCTCATTCACCTGTTACATCAACAGCCAGATCGGCAACACCGCCGGCACGCCGGCCGACGCCATCCACGCCATGGCGGACCTGATGTGGAAATTTTAACCCAATTGTAACGTGAGAAACCGACTCAAAACTGCTTAACTCAAACGTCAATGAAAAAACAAATCCTCTCCATCCTCGGTGGCGCTGCCTTGTTGGCCGCGCCAATGGGCCTCAACGCTCAGATGCTCATCAACGGCGCCGGCTCCACCTTCGATTACCCGGCCTTCACCAAATGGTTTGAAGCCTACAAACAAATAGATCCTGATGTGCGCTTCAACTACCAATCCATCGGTTCCGGCGGCGGCCAGCAGCAGTTGCTTCACCAGACCGTGGACTTCGGCGCTTCCGATGCGCCGATGACCGACGAAATGATGGCCCGTGCGCCGGGCAAAATCCTGCACATCCCCGTCGTGGTTGGCGGCGAGGCGATTTGCTACAACCTGCCCGGCAATCCCAAGCTCAAGCTGGATCCCGACACACTGGTCAACATTTACCTGGGCAACATCACCAAGTGGAATGACCCGAAAATTGCCGCGTTGAACCCCGACGTGAACTTGCCTGATTTACCGGTGATCGTCGTGCATCGCTCCGACGGCAGCGGCACCACGTTCATCTTCTGCGATTATCTGTGCAGTGTCAGCCCGGTCTGGGCGGACACCGTGGGCAAAAACACCTCCGTCAAATGGCCCGTGGGCCTCGGTGGCAAAGGCAATGAAGGCGTCGCCGGCCAAATTCGACAATTATCCGGCGCCATCGGCTACGTGGAACTGGCCTATGCCCTGCAAAATCACATGACGTACGCGCAAATGAAAAACGCGGCGGGCAACTACCTTTACCCGACGCTCGAAACCGTCAGCGCGGCGCTGGCCACGGCAAAGGTTCCCGACGATTTCCGTTTCTCGATGGTCAACGCGCCTGGCGACAATTCCTATCCCATTGCCGGCGCAAGCTGGGTGCTCATTTATCAACATTTCAAGGACCCCGCCCGCGGCCAAAAGCTGGTCGCCTTCCTGAAATGGGCCGTCACCGACGGTCAGAAGCTCTCGGAGCAACTGGATTACGCGCCACTGCCGGAAAACGTGCAGCAACGCGTGGTGAAGTTGTTGGACACAGTTCAATGATGACTTTGCTCCGCCGCCCCGGTATTTTTGCGGAGGTGAGCCGGACGAAGAGCGCCGTTCCTCCCGCTCTTCGTCCTTCTGTTTGGCGACGGATGGAGTCATGAGCGAAATGGCGGTAACACAAAACGACCTGAGGGTGGCGCCGGCCGCGCGCGCGCCGGGTGACGAGGTGTTCAAATGGCTGACGCTGGTGATGGCGCTCTCCATTTTTGCGCTCATCATTTTGATTGGCTGGGAACTGTTTGAAGGCTCGAAAGTCGCGCTCCATCGCTTCGGATGGCATTTCCTGGTCACCAAGGACTGGGACCCGGTCAATGAAAAGTTCGGCGCGCTGGTGTTCATTTACGGCACCCTGGTGACTTCCGCCATTGCCCTTCTCATCGCCGTGCCCATCAGCATCGCCACCGCCGTTTATCTGACGGAACTGGCGCCGCTCTGGCTGCGCCAGCCGCTGGTCATCTTCATCGAATTGCTGGCCGCCGTGCCCAGCGTGATTCTCGGCGTGTGGGGCATCTTCGTGATGATTCCCTTCCTGCGCGACCACGTTTTTCCGCTGTTGCAAAAATGGTTCGGCTTTCTGCCGCTGTTCCAGGGCCCGATTTACGGCGTTAGCATGCTGGCCGGCGGCATCATCGTTTCCATCATGTGCATCCCCATCATCACCTCCGTCTCACGGGAAATTCTGCGCTCCGTGCCCGGCTTGCAGCGCGAGGCGGCTTACGCGCTGGGCGCCACGCGCTGGGAAGTCACGCGCATTGCGGTGTTGAGCTACGCCAAAAAAGGATTATACGGCGCGGTGATTCTGGGTTTGGGCCGCGCGCTGGGCGAGACCATGGCGGTCACGATGGTGATCGGCAACACACCGCAGATTGTCGCCTCGCTCTTTGCACCGGGCTACACACTGGCCAGCGTCATCGCCAACGAATTCACCGAGGCCACCGGACGGGTGTATTTAAGCGCGCTGTTTGAACTGGGACTGGTGCTGCTGGGTGTGACAGTGCTGGTCAACATCGGCGCGCAGTTGTTGCTCAAAACATTCGCCGGCCCCACGGTCAAACCGCAACACTGAAGATTGGTGACTGACGCCCTGCACTTGAATTGGCAAAGAAAGAAAGGCGTTTAACGCCGGTGGCCTCGTCACTCCCCGCCCATCACTCGGCAATTCAATGACCGCTCCCAACCATCGCTGGCGCCAGTTCAAGAACGGGCTGATGCAAAGCATCGCGTGCGGCTGCGCCATACTGGTCGTCACGCCGTTGCTGTTGATTTATTTTCACCTGATCCGCTATGGCTTAAGCTCCCTCAACTGGGCTTTTTTCACTCAATTGCCCAAGGCGGTGGGCGAACCCGGCGGCGGCATGGCCAACGCGATGGTCGGCAGTCTGATTCTGCTGGCGCAGGCGGTGGTCATCGGCGTGCCGGTGGGCGTGTTGGGCGGCATTTATCTCTCCGAATACGGCGGCACGCAGTTCAACTGGTGGGTGCGCTTTATCGCCGATATTATCAACGGTGTGCCGTCCATCACCTGGGGCATCGTGGTCTATGGCCTGTTGGTGGTGCCGATGCACGGCTTTTCGGCGCTGGCGGGCGGCGTGGTGCTGGGCTTTATGATGATTCCGCTGGTGATGCGCACCACCGAAGAGGTGTTGCAACTGGTGCCGGGCGGTTACCGTGAAGCGGCACTGGCGCTGGGCATCTCGCGCTGGCGCACCATTGTCCAAATCGTGGTGCGTACCGCGCTCAAGGGCATCGTCACCGGCGTGCTGGTCGCGCTGGCACGGATTGCCGGCGAAACCGCGCCGCTGCTGTTCACCGCCTTTGGCAACCTCGGCTGGGCGCACAGCCTGAAGGAGCCGATTGACAGCATCCCGGTGTTGATTTTCAACTACGCCATTTCGCCCTATCCCGACTGGCACCGGCAGGCCTGGGCCGGCGCGCTGGTGTTGCTGTTGTTTATACTCATCATTAACATCAGCGTCCGTTTCGTGACGCGCGACCGTTTGCGGAAACAACCATGAATCCCATCATGACGCCTGAAGAGGAAAGCCTTTCGCCGAGTCGTCCGGAATCGAAATCGGAACGCCCGGCGCCAACCCCGCCGGCCTCCCGGCCGGCTGCTTCCGCCGGCACCGCCGCCATCGGCGCTCCGGCGCTGACGGTGAAAAATCTCTTCGTCTATTTTGGAAAGAATGCCGCCGTCAAAAACGTCTCGCTCGACATTGCCGCCAAAGCCGTCACCGCCATCATCGGCCCCAGCGGCTGTGGGAAGTCCACCTTCCTGCGCGCGCTCAACCGGATGCACGATTTGAATCCCGACGCCCGTGTGGAGGGCGAAATCCGCCTCTTTGGCGAGGACATTTACGCGCGCCGCATCGAGCCGGTCGTCGTCCGCCGCCGCATCGGCATGGTCTTTCAAAAATCCAATCCCTTCCCGACCATGTCCATCGCCGAAAACGTCACCGTCGGCCTGCGCCTGAATGGTGTGCGCAACAAAAAAATTCTCGCCGAACGCACCGAACGCGCCCTGCGCATGGCGGCGCTCTGGGACGAGGTGAAGGATCGCCTGCACGCTCCGGCCATCAGTCTGTCCGGCGGCCAGCAACAGCGCCTGTGCATCGCCCGCGCCCTGGCGGTGGAACCGGAAGTGTTGTTGATGGATGAGCCGGCCTCCGCCCTCGACCCGCTGGCCACGGCAAAAATTGAGGAGTTGATTCTCGAATTGAAAAAGGATTACACCATTGTCATCGTAACGCACAACATGCAGCAGGCCGCGCGCGCATCCGACTACACCGCGTTCTTTTATCTCGGCGAACTGGTGGAGTTCGGCCCGACCGCGAAAATTTTCACCAGCCCCAAACAAAAACGGACGGAAGATTATGTGACCGGACGATTTGGATAAATTACTCCTCATCGCCGCTCCGCCAGACCGCATTTTCCAGACCGCGGAGCGGAACGAACGTCCGACGCCCCGACTCTATGGAAACACACTTCGAGACGGAACTGGACAATTTGAAGCAGCAGCTTCTGGCCATGGCCGGCCACGCCGAGACCGCCGTCAATCGCGCCGTGGAAGCGCTCATGCAGCGCAACCGCGACCTGGCCCTCAAGGTGCGCGCCGACGACGACATCATTGACCACTTTGAAATCGAAATTGACGAGATGGTGATTCATCTGCTGACCAAAGCGCCGCTGGCCAGCCATCTGCGCCTGGTCACCGTGGCCATGAAAATTTCCCAAAACCTTGAACGCATCGGCGACGAAGCCGCCAAAATCGCCAAACGCGCCCGCGACCTGGCACAAGAGCCGCCGCTGAACATTACCCTGGACCTCCCGCGCATGGCCGCGCTCGCCCTGGCAATGGTCAAGGAAGCCCTCGACGCCTTTGTGCAATATGATTCGTCCGCCGCGCGTGCCGTGATTCCTCGCGACAAGGAAATGGACGTCCTCCACAAACAGGTCCAACAAATTCTCGCCGACCACATGATGGCCCATCCCGAAACCATCGCGCGCTGCCTGCATTGGATCGTCGCCGCCAAAAGCCTGGAGCGCATCGCCGACCACGCCAAAAATATCGCCGAGGAGGTGGTTTATCTGTGCGAGGCCCAGGACATCCGCCACCCCGCCGCCCAAAATCAAAACCCGCCCCCCGCCGACCCCTAGCCGCCGGCGGCGATTGCCCAAAAACCGCTTGCGTTTTCATGCCGGCCGGATATTTTTATTTCGTTATTTGACGAAATAACTGAATGCGAGAGTTCATCCGGATCACCCGGGCGCTTGCCGACCCGAACCGCGTGCGCACGCTGCTGGCGCTGCGCGAAGGCGAGTTGTGTGTCTGCCAGATCACCGAATTGCTCGGCTTCGCGCCGTCCACCGTCTCCAAACACCTCTCCATCCTGCATCAGGCGGCGCTGGTCGAATCGCGCAAGGACGGCCGCTGGATTTACTACCGCCGGGCCGGCAAGGACGCCCCGGCAATGGTGCGCGCCGCGCTGGATTGGATCGAAAAGTCGCTCGCCGGCGCGCCGCAGGTTGTGGACGATCGCAAGCGGCTCCAAAAGATTTTGAAACAGGACCCGACCCAATTGTGCCAACGCCAATGCCGCAAATGAAACCCACCGTCCTCATCCTCTGCACCGGGAACTCCTGTCGCAGCCACCTCGCCGAAGGGATTTTGCGCGCGGCGGCGGACGATTTCCTCGACGTGCAAAGCGCCGGGTCGAAGCCGGCGGGCTACGTTCATCCGCTCGCCATCCAAGTGATGAAAGAAATCGGCATAGACATTTCCGGCCATCGCTCGAAGCACATGGATGAATTTCTGAAACAGCCGATTGAAACCGTCATCACCGTCTGCGGCAACGCGGACCAGGCTTGTCCAATGTTTCCCGGCCAGATGAACCGTCATCATTGGCCTTTTGACGACCCGGCTCGTGCCACCGGCTCGACCGAGGAAAAACTCGCTGTATTTCGCCGCGTGCGCGACGAAATCAAACACGTGTTTGAAGCTTACGCCGCCGGTCGCCGCGACCAGGCAAAAGCGGCAAGCGCAAAACCATGACCAAACGATTATGGCTCCACAAACAGATCCCGAAACGGTGCGGCGGATGATCCGCGAAGGCTACGGCCAAATTGCTCAACACGGCAGCGAGCGCCGCCAATCCAGTTGCTGCGGCGGCATGTCCGCCGTGGACGCCGACCAACTGGCCCGCCAGATCGGCTACGCGGACGCGGAACTGTCGGCGCTGCCGGACGGCGCGAACATCGGCTTGTCGTGCGGCAATCCCACCGCACTGGCCGCGCTTCGCCCCGGTGAAGTGCTGCTCGACCTCGGCAGCGGCGCGGGCTTCGATGCCTTTGTCGCCGGCCCCAAAGCAGGCGCGACCGGCCGGGTCATCGGCGTGGATATGACGCCGGAAATGCTGGCCAAGGCTCGTCAGAACATCGCCACTTACCGCGAACGCACCGGACTGGACAACGTCGAGTTCCGGCTCGGCGAAATTGAACATCTCCCGGTCGCCGACAACTCCGTGGACGTGGTGATTTCCAATTGCGTTCTCAATCTTTCGCCCGACAAACCGCAGGTCTGGCGCGAGATTGCCCGTGTGTTCAAGCCCGGCGGGCGCGTCGCCGTGTCCGACCTGGCGTTGCTGAAGCCCTTGCCGCCGGAGGTGTTGAAAATGGTCGAGGCGCTGGTGGGTTGCGTAGCCGGCGCGGTGCTGATGTCGGAAACGGAACGCATGGCGCGCGACGCAGGATTGGTGGAGGTGCGGCTGAATCCCAAGCCCGGTTACGTGGAAGCGTTGATGCAAGGCCAGGACCCGCTGTATTTGAAGATCGCCGCCCAATTGCCTGCCGGAACGCAGCCAGGCGATTTTATCACCAGCCTGGAGATCACGGCCCGGAAACCGTCCGCCGTTGTTCAATCGCCGTCATGAAACTCTACGTTTACGAAACGATCCCGCAGACTCCGGACGCAAAGCCGCGTTACTTCGAGATCAAACAGAGCATGAACACCAAACCGCTGACGACACATCCGCAAACCGGCAAACCCATTCGCCGCGT
>DASRCU010000028.1:0-6173 GCA_035652955.1 Verrucomicrobiia bacterium
TTGACGGCGAATGGGTTTGGCGCGGCCACTGGGTGTGGGTGGCTGGTCACTGGGCACCGCCTCCGCCCGGTTACCACATCTGGGTGCACGGTTACTGGTATCACGGCCCGCGCGGCTGGCATCACGTGCCCGGCCATTGGCGGTAAAATCCTGTCCCAAGCCAGACGCATGCGAAGCTGGGCAAAAGTCTCGTTGCTTTTTTCTTAACCGGCGCCTGTGGCGCAACGACCCCGTCTGATAATCATTTCGGCGCTCCGTGATCTTCTATTCGCCCTAACAGACGGAGCAATCCGTCCAAAATGGTGATCGGATGCGGCGGGCAGCCGGGAATGTAAAGGTCCACCGGCAGGATTTTATCGGCACCGTTTTTTTGTTCGGGATGCCCGAAGTAAGGGCCGCCCGAAATGGCACACGCGCCCACGGCAATCACCAGCCTGGGCGCGGGCACGGCTTCATAGGTTTTGCGCAGCGCCAATTCCATATTCTGCGTCACCGGACCGGTGATCAGCAGACCGTCGGCATGGCGCGGCGAGGCGACGAACTGGATGCCGAACCGTCCGAGGTCAAACACAACGGTGTTCAGCACGTTGACATCGGCCTCGCAGGCATTGCAGCCGCCGGCGCTGACCTGACGCAATTTCAACGAGCGGCCAAAAAGTTTTCGCGCCTGATCGTCCAGCGCCCGGGCCAGTTGAAATTCCTTTTCGCCGAGAATCAAATCTTCCCGCCGCGAGGTGGCGAGGCGCGGCTCTGTCGTGAATTGAATGGCGCCTTCGGGACAAGCCCGCTCGCATTCAGGACAGAACAGGCATCGGCCCAGATCAATCTGAATTTCCCGGCCCGCGAGGGAAATGGCATCCGTCGGGCAGACCTCGGCGCAGAGACGGCAGCCGTCCGGGCAGCGGCTGGAATCCACCACCGGCCGTCCGCGAAAACGATCCGGCAACGCGGGCGGCTGGTTCGGAAAACCAATCGTTCGGTGTTTCTGTTGGGCGCGGGCAAGCAGGACTTTCAGCATGGTTTTTTATTCCTCCAATGCAACTGGGGTTACGGCGACGCCGGTGAAAGGGAACGGATCACAAATCATGGCCGCAATACGACAAATTGAAGCTCTTGTTGCACAGCGGGAAATCGGAAATTTGCTGGTCGCGCAGCGCCATGGCCAGACCTGGCCAGTTGTGAAACGACGGGTCCACGATTTTGTAACGCGCGAATTTTCCTGCCGCATTGGTCAATGCCACGTGGCAGATTTCGCCGCGCCAACCTTCCACGAGTGAAACGACCGCCTGATCCGGCGCCGGCGCGGCCACGGCGGTGCGCACCGGGCCCTGGGGCAGCGCCTGAAGCTGATCGGCCAGAAAGGCGAGCGAGCGCTGGATTTCCAGCCAGCGCACATAGGCGCGCGCAAACACGTTGCCGGTGTGAAAGGTGGAGACGGGCATTTGCGCGAAGCGATAGAGGCCCGAAGGGAATTGCGCCCGCGCATCCCGCTCCAGGCCGCAGGCGCGCGCCGCGACGCCGACCAAGCCGAGTTCCAGAGCCGTTTCGCGGGAGAGCGGGCCGGCGTTTTCAAATCGGGCGCGGACGGACGATGAATTCCAAAGCAATTCCACCGCCACGGTGACATCCCTGCGCAACTGCGCCAGCCGCGCGGCAAATTGCTCGTGCCGCGCTTCGTCCAGATCGAACAAAACGCCGCCGGGCCGCAACCAGCCGCGCCCAAAACGGCTGCCACAAACCAGCGCCGTCAGGTTCAGAAAATCGCCTCGAATCCGGCCGCAATAACTCGCTGTCGGCAGGTAACCGACGTCGCCGGCCAGCGCGCCGAGGTCGCCGGTGTGATTGGCCAGCCGTTCCAGCTCCAGCGCGATGGCGCGCAACGCCTGGGCGCGGGCGGGCACTGGGCAGCGGGCCAGCGCTTCCACCGCCTCGCAATACGCCAGCGTGTGACCAATGGTCGTGTCGCCAGCCAGCGTTTCCAGGTAGGGGAGGGTGCGCCGGTCCGGTCCGCCCATCAGCGCGCGCTCAACGCCGCGATGCTGGTAGCCGAGAGAAATTTCCAGATGAAAAACCTGTTCGCCGTGGCATTGAAACCGGAAATGCCCCGGCTCAATGATGCCCGCGTGAACCGGGCCGACGGCGACTTCGTGAATTTCCTCGCCGGTCATCGAAAAGAAATTCGTCACGCCCGCGGGCGCCCGCGCTGCATCGCCGGAGCGCCAGGCGGCGTGAAACCGAACCGGCTTGAGCCACGGATGACCTTCGGGGCGCACCTGCCATTGCTCGAAAATTTCCCGTTCGAACAAATGCGCCTGGGGACAGGCGGACGTCAGCGACGGGAATTGCCCGTTCACTTCTGCGGAGCCGATTTGCAATTGCCCTTCGGCGTCGCCGGCCAGCACCGCGAACAGGAGAATTTGTCCGTGGGCTGCCGGTTGACCGAAAAACGCGGCGATGCGCCAGCCGTTTGCCACGGCCTGCAAAATGTGTTCGCGGAAATCGTCCGGGCCAAAACGCGGAATTTCCGCCAGCGAAACGGGATGGTTGTTGCGAACGAAAAGGAAGTCGCGGTGGTTCATGCGATTATTGAGGAAAGGCGCGTCTGCGTGTTGGAGCGCGGCGACAGGTGACCGCTGACGGTGCTTGTGACCGGGGCGTGATTGGGCCGCCGAATATCTTTCCGATTTCCAAAACGCTGCCACCGCCGTCGTCCGGCCTGACAGGCAGATGGCGTTCATTGGGATTCATTCGTTTCATGACGCGCCGCTCAGGGTGGAGGCGATTTGTTTCAAAAGATGGGTCAATGTTTCCGGCACATTCAGTCCCAGCCATAACACCAGCGCGCCGAGAACCAGCGGCGGAAGAAGCTGCCATTGGCCGGGGCTGACCGGCGAGTGCTCGAGGGCGCGGTTTTTTCCTGCTTCACCCTGCGCCATCCCGAGAAACACCGTGGCCATGCCCACAAAAATCACGCCCAGCGTGGTCAGAAAAATCACCGTGAGCCAGATGTGGTCGCCATCCAGCGCGGCCTTGACGATGGTGAATTTGCTTAAGAACGGCCCGAACGGCGGCGTGCCGGTGAGAGCAAAAAAACCCATCAACCACAGCGCGCCCGTTGCCGGAGCGGCCGCCAGCAATCCGCGCACGGTGGGGATATGCTTGGTCCGGTAACGTCCCAGAATGTTTCCGGCCAGCAGAAAGAGCATCGCCTTGACGAGCGAATGGTTGACCGCCTGCAGCAGCGCGCCGAACGCGCCGGCCGCGCCCAGACCCACGCCCAGCGCCAGGATGCCCATGTTTTCCACGCTCGAATACGCCAGTAGCCGTTTGTAATCGGTCTGACCGATGATGAAAACGGCGCTGATGATCAGCGAAGCCAGACCAAGGGCCAGCCAGATGTCCCGGGTGAAGCCTTCCAGACCGGCGGCGACAAAAACCTGTTGCACCCGCAGCAAACCCAGAAACGCGCAGTTCAACAGCGCGCCGGAGAGCAGCGCGCTCACCGGCGAGGGCGCTTCGCTGTGCGCATCCGGCAGCCAGGTGTGCAGCGGCGCCAGACCCATTTTCGTTCCGTAGCCGACAAAGAACAACACGCCGGCGGTTTTGAGCCATTCGGGTTGCAGCTCACGGGCATGCGTCAACAGGGGCGAAAGGACGATGGGAAGATTCTCGCTGCCCGAACCGGCCGCCGCCACGCCCAGAAAGAAATTCGCCAGCAACGCCAATGCAATTCCCACCGAGCAGATCAACAGGTATTTCCATGTCGCCTCCAGCGACCGAGGCTGCCGATGAAAATAAATCAGCGGCGCGCTGGCCAGTGTCGTTCCTTCTATGGCCACCCAGAGCAGGCCAAAATGCTGACTGACCGTTACCAGCGTCATTGCCGCCAGAAACAGCAACAGGCAGCCGATGAAGACCGCTTCGGGCGCGTTGTCAAAAAGCAGGCCTTCCTCCGGCTCGGCGGATTTGCGATTGGTTTCCTGGGCGAGATAGCCGGCGATATAAAGCGACACCACCAGAAACAACCCGCTGGTCAGGCTCAAAAAAAGCAATCCGGCGGCATCCAGACCCAGCCAGCCGTTCAACACCGGTGCCGGCCTTGTCTTCCAGCACATCCCCGTCAACACCGCGTGAACCAGCGCCGTGAGCACCAGCAAACCGCGGCGCATCCGCGGCGCGGCCAAGCCGAAAGCCGCCCCGCCGGCAGCCAGAGGTAAAAAGATCAAGGTGAAAATCATGCGAAAAATCCTCAAACCCCAATCCGTCACAAACGGGGCGCGCCGAACCCCGCCTGCCCGATTGGGGACCGCGCGGGGCAGGCATTCCGGAGGTCGCTTTTTGTTTTGGATTTCATCTTTTAGTCCTTCAGCGCGTTCAGGCGGTCCGCGTCAATTTGGTCAAACTCGCGGTTGATGTGGAAAAGGATGATGCCCATGATGAACACCGCCACAAACACGTCCAGCAGCACGCCCGCTTCGACCAGCAGCGACGATTGCGGCGCCAGCCCCACCCCGAACGTATAAACCCCGTTTTCCAAAACGAGAAAACCGAGCACCTGGGACAACGCGCGTTGGCGGCTCACGATGAGAAATAATCCCGCGAAAATGGAAAAAAAGGCAACCGGGGCCAGCCAGGAGGAGGCCAAAACCGCCGGCATTGGCAGCCGGTCACACATCCCGAAGGAAACCGCCAGAATGCCGACGCCGATGAGCAGCGAAGAAACATAGCCCACGTAAGGCTCCACTTCGCGGGCCACTTCAGCTTCGCGCACCGCGCGAAACAAAAACCACGGAAAAATGATTCCCTTGATGACGATGGCACCGGCGCCCAGCAATCCGAAGCGCCAGGTTACTTCGTGCGGGTGCGCAAAAACAGGCAACAGGCCAAGTACGACGCCCTGCGCGGCGACCACGCGGATGGATGAACCCAGACGGCTCGAACCCAGCAGCTTCAAATTCGTCAACACCACCAGAACCAGAATGAGATTTGTCAAGATCATAAAAATTCTCAACGCAGACCCAGCAGAAAGGCCACCGCCGCCAGCGCGCCCGCTCCCACCAGCAGTTGCGGCACCAGGGGCAGGCGCAGTCGCGCCATGACCGATTCAATCACTCCCACGACGACGGCTACGGTTCCAATGGCCGCCACGGAAAAAATCAGGTTCCGCCAGAGCGGCGCGGCCGGTGGCAAAACAATTCCCGCCAGCAGTGACGCGCAGAGCCATAATTTGAGCGCCGCGCCGTAAAGAATGAACGCCAGATCCGGCCCGCCATGATCCAGCACCATGACTTCGTGGATCATGGTCAGTTCGAGATGGGTATTCGGATCGTCCACCGGCAGGCGCGCATTTTCCGCCAGCAACACGATCATCAGGGCGATGAGCACCAGCGTCAGGACCGGTCCGGTGGCGGCCCAATGTGTCCCCGGCGGAGCGCTCAGCATGGTCGAAAGCGAAAGTTGCCCAGACTGCCTGGCCAATGTGGCCAGTGCCACCAGCAGGGCCGGTTCGGCGAGCGCAGAGAAAAAAACCTCACGGCTGGCTCCCATGCCTTCAAAGGCGGAGCCGGTGTCCAGCGCTGCCAGCGCGGTGAAAAATCGCGCCAGGGCCAGCAGACCGGCAAAGAGAACGAAATCCCCCGGAAAGGCAATGAGCGCCGGAGCATTTCCCAGCGGCATCAGGGCTGTCGCCGTCAGCGTCGCGGCCAATCCCACGAGCGGGCCGGCGCGGAAAATCCAGGTGGTGGTGCGGCTATAAACCGCGCCCTTCCGCAATAATTTCCACAAATCGAAATAGGTTTGCAGCAGCGGTGGACCGCGTCGGCCGGCGAACAGCGCCTTGATGCGGCTGATGATTCCCGGCAGCAACGGCGCCAGAATCAGCGCCAGCAAAATGGGAATAAACGAGGCGTTCATGAAGAAATCGCGGCAGAATCAATCCGGCCAGCCAACGGTCACGGCGCCGTGCCCTGCGGCAGCTCCCGGGCGCCTTTGAATGCTCCACGCGATCTGCCGGCCAGCAACGGCTGCCGCCACCCAAAACCGGCGGCGGTTCCGGTAACTCCAGAATTTTTCGTGGTTCGGTGGCTGTTTCATTTCATCGGAGTTTCCACGCCAGCAGCACCGCCAGCGTGGCGGCGATGGCGAGCTGGACCCGGCCGGAGACCTTGAGCCCG
>DASRCU010000029.1:0-12092 GCA_035652955.1 Verrucomicrobiia bacterium
AAATGCCTTGTGCTCGTTGACGGTCGCAAGAAGGAGCATCTGCATTTGGGTGACTATCAGGTTCTCACGAAAGCATCCAAGCCGGCAGTGCTCGCTCAATTTCCGTCGCAATCGAAATAACCCGCACGCTGTCCCGCACAAACGGTGTAAGGAATTTAGCACGGCTCAGGCCGGTGGAAAGTTGGTCGGCCACCCGCGCCAGCCGCACAGCCTTGGCGCCGCGTCTTCGCTGCGGAGTGCGAAAAAGGGTCAGTCCTGCATTGACACAGAAGTTTCGGAAGGGTAAACCGGCTTCGGGAAGAATTGCTTGCGCGGGCGCGCACAAGGGCCAACGTTGGCCGGATTGAGAAACTAAAAAGTGTGCCTGAAATCCAAAATGAATTTAATCTGGTATAATACCGGGACTGACCCAGTTCCACGCGTGAATTCGTTCTAAACTGCTATTTGTCGAATGACGGTTTCCATTTTCTTTTCCAGCATCTCCCCGGTTTTTTTGAACAGCGGCGAGTCGAATTGTCCGAACAATTTTGAGGGAGCGTCGTAGGTGATGATGGTCGTATCGCCGCCGTCATCATGAAACATGATTCGCATAGGAGCATAAACGCCCGCCTGCTTGAAAATCTTCATCAAGCTCAGCGCCGTGAGCGGATTGCCGATGAGGAACATTTGGGCGTGCTTGGGTCCCTTCATGGCGGACATCACCAACCCATGTCGAACTGTTCCCAAAATCATCAACTCCATTTCGCCGCCAATCTGCTTTAAGTATTTCTCTATGCAGCCCGCCCCGCCAATCTTGGAATACAGCAGAAGTTTCATCTGGCTGATGGATTTCAAAATCGAACGAAGCCGTTTGACGGAAAGCGCGAACGGCTGATTCAGCCGCCATTCAATACGGGCAGCCGAATAGGAGTGATTGGTCATTTCAACATTTGCTGAGTTCATTGCATTAGCCTTTCAGTTAAGAGGGGAAACATTTTTGTAGCGCGAGCAACCATTTGGGATTGCCCCGCAGCCGAATTTTTCGCGTGAGCAAAGCCCATAACAGATTTTTTTCTTTCGCCAGGAAGCCGAGCCAGGTTTCGCTGTCGGCGATGACGTGAATGTTGCAGGCACTGTTGAGGCCGGTTTCAATTTTGATTGTTCCCTCTCGAATGGAAATCGTCACTTCGGTTACTTTCTCGCCGGTGAAGGTGAAATGGTAAATGGCGTTCAACTTTCCCGCCGCCTGACGCTGAAATGAATTTTTCATTCCCAACAGCAGGGCGGGAATGCTTCGCGGACGAAGTGAATTCCGAACGTGCCGGACGGTTTTATGCGGATAGCGTTTTTGCACGTGCGCTTCCGCATCCGAACCGGGGATGACATACACCGGCTCTTTTTTCGCCTGTAGAGGCCGCATGATCTCGTCGGTAAACTCCTTCTTCGACTTCAAAAACTGCCCGACAACATCTTCACCGGCAGGACAAACGGCCATGCAATAGGCGGCCTTGTAATTGGCTCCAAAGCTCAGACTTTGCCACACCGAAATGCTTTCTGAATCGTTGACACGCCGCCGGTAATCCAAACCGTTTCGGCTGTCGGCAACCGTTTCCACCCAATCATTGAAGCCGCCCATGAATTCACGGTAATTGTGCGTGTAACAGGACGAAAAGTTAAACGCCCCATCAGACCCGATGGCTCCGACTGGACAAGCGGCTACGCACAATTTACAAGTCAAGCAGGGGTTGTAATCCAATTCTTTGGAATATTCGCTAATTTCCGCGCCGACCAAAATTGTGCCTAACAAAATAAAATTACCGAAACGCGGGTGGATAACATTACGATGAATCCCCATGCGTCCCATGCCTGCTGCCACAGCCACGGGTTTGTGTGCCACCACCCACATCCGCTCGGTCATCCAGCGGTCAGCTTCCATTGGAAACGCCATCGGTGGATTCAATGCGTGAATTCCGGTGCGCTCCAAAGCGGCAGTAATCCGGCGTGCGATGACGTTGACGTCATCGCCTGCATGATGAAACTCTGTATTGGCAACGGAACGGGCCGGGCTGCGAACATTGTCCCGGTTCATGCGCACGACAAAGCTGATTAAACTGCGGGTTCGCGGAAATGTGCGCTCAATATGGGGGCGTTCTTCCGCCAAACTTGCGCGTTCTAATTCAACAAAACCAACATCATCCGCACCCGTTTCCAAGCAGAGTTGACGCAGCCAGGCGGCATTCAATGGCTTCGCAACTGCCGTTGACTCTACTGGGTTTGAGCGGAAAACCCTAATCGTGGGGTGTTCGCCCGCTTGCGCTCGCGATGACGCACTGGCGACTGATGTTTCTCTTTCTAATGGTGTAGTGTGCATATACACTTTCAGGGTTAAAAAAATTTTCTCGCTTCACTTGTGTTTCAATTCCGCCGCTACCCGCTCCAGATCGCGAATGATATTCGTCCAGCGTTCCTTGCCCAAAATCGCGACCACTTTGTTTTGAGCCGTGCGCCATGCCGGAAGTGCTTTCGTCAATGCTTTACGCCCTTTTTCGGTGATTGCCAGCTCGATGTGATTTCCGCGTCCACCGCCATTAGCCTTCACCAAACCTTTGCGCTCCAATGGCCGAAGGTTTCGCACCAAGGTTGTGCGTTCCATCCCCAACCACTCGCTTAGCTCTGCCATACTCCATCCATCCCTAGCCTGCAAGGCCCCCAAGATCGGTGTTTGTGTAGGGCGAACACCGAGACGGCGAAGTTCTGTGTCGAAGAAGCGCGTTACCGCCCGCGAAACCCAGCGCAGGTTGAAACACACGCAATTCTCCAATGATGACATGTCCAATTCATTTGCCATGCTGTGCATATACACTACACGCAGCTCGGTGTCAAATATTTTTTGAATTTATTTTTTGCTGTCCAGGTGTGTAATGCCAAACCGCACAACAATGCGTAAGGGTTTATGCGAGCTTGAACGCCTTTTTGGAGTCAGTTTCCCGACGAGAAATTAGAGCGCGTTTAGCTCTCCCAAGCGATCATCGCACATTTCCGAATTCGGTCCTAATGATAGTCCCCCAACACACCTGTTTCTCGAATGACCCGGTGGCAAGGAATCAGATATGCCAGCGGGTTTTGGCCAACCGCTGCAGCCACGGCACGGGCTTTGTCCAGCCCCTGCAACCGCAGGAGCACTGGGCCATGGACTTCTCCTGCGTCAACGTGGCCGGCGCCTTTTACTATCTATGCAGCATTGGAGACGGCTGCAGCCGGTTCAATGTGCATTGGGAAATCCGGGAGGCGATGAAGGCAGCGGACGCTGATTGTGACTGACCCGGCGTCCGGTCCGACCGGCGCGTAATAGAGTCCGCGGCGATCCAACCCGAGCAACCGGCACTGGTGGCGCACCGAGAGTTGATCCTGACAGTCCATCATGGCGCGTCGGGCCTCAGTCGGGAGGGCCGAGCTTCTTTAAGTCAGGCGTTTTCCCTCTGCAGCCGCCCGATCTGCTCGAAGAGCTCGCACTCCCGCGCCGCCACCGCTTGGGCGTCCCGCTGGACCTTCTGGCTGAAGAGTCCGGATGGCGCCAGGAGCGCCTGCTTCTTCCAGTCACCGATCAGGACCGGATGCACTCCCAAGCGGGCGCTCATTGATTGAGGGTTTGGTCTTCGCGCAGCGTGGCAGTGATCTCCTTACCTTTGAACTGCGCATGTTTCGTTTCCGCGTCCGTTTGCTTGGCTCTCCCATCATTCCCATGATTGCCTTTCACAGCTTAACCACTGGTCGGATTTTGGGAGCACTACGCTGAGCTACCCTGGCGTTTGCCTTGAGCGTTGACGGGAACGAACTCATTTTGTCCGCCAAAAGATTGTGGCAAGTGAATTTTTGCCCGCCGGAGAGACAAAAGGGTGCGCAGAAAAATTCGACATCCGCCAGGCGGTGTTTGTAGTTTTTTCCCCGTGCTAGACGATACCATTGCGGCTATTGCCACGCCGTTGGGGGAAGGCGGACTGGCGGTCATCCGCATCTCCGGACCGGAGGCGCTGGCGGTGGCGGACCGCGTCTTTCAGCCGGCGGGGAAAGGTGCAGTCAAGCCGGGTGCCGCCGCGTCGCATACCGTCCATTACGGGAGAATTGTTCGTGACGGCCGGATGGTTGACGAGGTGTTGTTGACGGTGCTGCGCGCGCCGCGCACTTTTACGCGCGAGGACACCGTGGAAATCTCCTGTCACGGCGGTCTTTTGCCGGCCAAGCTGGTTCTCGACGCGGTTTTGGCCGGCGGAGCGCGTTTGGCCGAGCCGGGTGAATTCACCCGCCGCGCCTTTCTCAACGGCCGGATAGACCTTGCTCAAGCCGAGGCGGTGGCCGATTTGATTCATTCGCGCACCGAACTGGCTCTGGCAGCGGCGCAGGAACAACTGGCCGGCCAATTATCCCGGCGCGTCAATCAACTGCGCGATGATTTAATGCGCGTGCTGGCGCACGTGGAGGCGCACATTGACTTTCCCGATGAAGACATTGCTCCGGATACGCGAGAGGAATTGGAACAACGACTGGAGCGGGGCGTCGCCGTCATGGACGAGCTGTTGCGCACTGCCGAGGAAGGTCGGATGCTTCGTCGGGGCATTCGCGCGGCCATCGTGGGGCGTCCCAACGCCGGCAAATCGAGCCTGCTCAATCAATTGCTGGGGCACGACCGCGCCATTGTCTCGTCCATTCCCGGCACCACCCGCGACACGATTGAGGAGCCGGCCAACATTCGCGGTCTGCCTGTGGTGTTCATTGACACTGCCGGTTTGCGCGAGGCGCACGATGAAATCGAACGCGAGGGCATCCGTCGCAGCCGGGAATCGCTCGCCCGGGCCGAATTGATCCTGCACGTGCTCGATGCCAGCGAGCCGCTCGACCCGGCTGATGAAAATTGTTTCGCCGAATTTGCCGCCAAAAAACGAATCCTGGTGCGCAACAAAATGGACCTGCCCGTCAAACTGGAGAAATCCCAAATCCAGTCCGCCGGAGTCGCGGTGGTGGACGTCTCCTGCCGGACCGGGCAGGGGATGGAAGCCTTGAAGGACGCCATCAAGGAACAGGTCTGGTCCGGCGAAGTGCAGGCGGAGATGCTGCAGGTGATGATCAACTCGCGGCATCAGGATGCGTTGAACCGCGCCCGCGCGGCGGCGCAGCGGGCGGCGGACGCTCTGCGTCACGGCGCCACGCTGGAACTGGTTGCGCTGGATCTGCGCATTGCCATTGACGCCGTCGGCGAGATTGTTGGCAAAACGGCCACCGACGATTTGCTGGATTCCATCTTCAGCACCTTTTGCATCGGAAAATAAAAACGGCGGCTTTGTCTCCCGCCGCCGGCTGGCGGGACGGTGCCCGGTGCGAAAGGCGGCCCGGCACTACGGTTGCACAACGCGGTAGAATTTTTGCGGGCCGTTGACCGAATCCAAAAATTGCGCCGCACCGGCGGGGTTGGGAATTGCGCCGAGCAAACTCCAGTTCAGCAGGTCCGTGGAAGTGTAAAGCAGAAAATTTTTTCCGGTGAGGCCGCGCAGGTTCAGACGCACCTGGCCGTTGCCGATGGCAGTCATGCCGGTGAATTCCGGCGCGCGCACCAGACCGGCGCTGCCGGCACTGTAAATGGCGCCGATCTCGCCGGCCACGTTGGCGGGGCTGTTGCCGCCATAAACGCCGCTGTTGTTGCCGTACACATAAACCCAGGCAAAATTTTCAGGCCCCGGCCATGCGCCTCATTGATGATCGCCGAATTCCACTGGCTCCAGGCGGAATGGCCGTCGCCGGCCTTGACGCAAACCCATGCATCCCTTTACTGGCCTCATAGTCAATCACGGCCTGCGGCGTGGTCAGTCCCAGGGCGTTTCCCGCGGAGGACATCACCCAAATCCAATCGCCTTGTCCGAGATTGTTCAGGTACACGCCGTTGAGCAAAGCGCCGGAGGCAGTCCAGGAAACTCCCAGCGCCCGGAAGAGCCATTTCATCCTGCTCATGGCGGAGTCAGGCTTGATTCAGCCGGCGACGTTGTCAATGTCATTTCGCTTCCCGACTTGCCAGGCGCGCGGCACCATCCTTACAAATACCGCCGTGAGTGACACCGCCCGCCAACGTTCGGAGGCCTTTTTGAAAATCGCCGACCAGTTTCACCTGGGGGCGCTCGTCACCGAAGCGTCCCATCCCGCCACCAGGCGCTTGAGCGAGGCGGCGCAGGAAAACCCCGCCGACGCGTTGCGGATGCTCTTTGCCGCCGACGCAGACGTGATCCGCAAATTTCGTGAATTCGCCGGATTGAGCCGGGCGGGGGAAATCGCCGCCGTGGTGCTGGCGGCGCTCCAAAACGGCGGACGGATTTTTTTCACCGGCTGCGGCGCCACGGGCCGGCTGAGTATCCTGCTGGATTCCGTCTGGCGCGATTTCTGGCGGCGACGCGGCAACGCCAGTTGGGAGAACCGGACGCGCAGCGTGATGGCCGGCGGCGATTATGCACTCATCAAATCAGTCGAGGGTTTTGAGGATTTCACCGTCTTCGGCCAAAAACAGATGCGTGATTTGGGCGTTTCGTCGCGCGACGTGGTGTTTGCCATCACCGAAGGCGGCGAAACGCCCTTTGTCATTGGCACGGCCTGGGCGGGGGTCGAGGCCGGTGCGAAGGTCTATTTCGTTTACAACAATCCCGACGACGTTTTGTGCGCGCACGTTCAGCGCAGCCGCGAAGTGATTCAGGAGCCGAGGATTGACAAAATCAACTTGACTACCGGCCCGATGGCGGTGAGCGGTTCCACGCGGATGCAGGCCACTTCCATTCAATTGGCCGTGATGCTGACAATTCTGGAAATGGTCGCGCGCGGGTTGGTGGAGCCAGACAGGACACCGGGCAGGGCCGGCGCCACCGTTCCCCAAAAATTTCTGGAACAACTGGAACAGCTTCATGCCACGTTGCAATCGCCCGCATTGTGCGCGTCCCTGGCCCGGCTGGCGGTGCTCGAATCCGCCGTTTATCGCGCCGGCGGCAAATGCAATTACTTTGCCGGCCGATTCGGTCTGGATGTGCTGACCGATACCACCGAGCGCTCGCCCACATTTTGCACGCCGCCGTTTCGGAAATTTGACGACGCAACCGCTGCCGGGTCGTGGGCGTTTTTGTTTTTGCCTCAGGCTGAAACGACGGCGGCCTGGGAAAATATGTTGCAGCGCCCGCCGCGGTGCCTGGAGTGGGACGAACAGGAAATGCGCGGGTTGATCGCCGCCGAGCAATGGCCGTCGGTGCGGGAAACGCTTCGCAAAATCAGCCGCGCCGAACTGATGCGATTCAAAATCGGCCAGGACGGTCTGCCGCATCGCCGTTTGAAGCCGGGCGACGCCGCGCTGGCTGTCGTCGCCGAAACGGAAAAAAATTTACTCTGCGCGCCGGAGGGATTTTTTTATCGGCAACTCGAAGCGGCGCGAGATAACGGGGCAAAAGCCGGGATAATTTATTTCGGCCACGCCGAATTCGCCGTTCCGAATGCCGGCTGGGAAAAACTTTTGGTGCCACTGCCGGCAACGAATTTTTTGCTGGATGGCGTATCGCGGGTGGCGGTGAAGCTGGTGTTAAACGCCCTCTCCACCTGCGTCATGGCCCGGCTGGGCCGCGTGTGGGGCAACACGATGGTCTGGGTGGTGCCGTCCAATTTGAAGTTGATTGACCGCGCCACGCGTTACATCGCTCGCCTCGCCGGTCTGCCCTACGCGCAGGCCAACGCGCTGCTCTTTGAGGTGCTGGAATATGTCGAGCCGCGACTGAAAGCCGGTCAAACGCATCCGCCGGTCGTAGCGCTGGCCGTGCGGCGCGCGCGGGAAAAGCTCACTAACGCGGAAGCCGAAGCGCAGTGGACGCAGGCAATGCAACGGGGCGTCGCCGATGAACGCTGACGATTCAATTTTCCTGAAATGGCGCCTAGTGGCCTCCGCCTTGAAAATGGGTTCCATCCTGCTGGCCGCCGGCGCCGTGGCGTGGTTATTTTCGCCGGCTCCCGGCCGGGCACAGACGGCATCTTCGCCGGCATTGGACGTCTTGCGGGAGCGTTTTATCCGCCTCGTGCTGCCGGTCGCGGCGCCGGACGTTCGGGAGGTGAACCGGCTGGCCGCCCGTTACGAGCGGACATTGGGCGCCGACGGACACTGGCCGGATTTGAATTATCAAAATCAGGATCGGGCCTCCTGGGTGGGCGGGGATCATCTCACGCGGGTGCTCCTCATGGCCAAGGCGGTGCGCCTGGCTCGCGAAGCCGGCCTGCCGGATGGCAAACTGACGGCACGGACGTTGACGGCATTGAAGGCCTGGACGGCGACCGATCCGCAAAATCCCAACTGGTGGTGGAACCGCATCGGCGTGCCGGAACTGGTGGCGGAGATCGCCGTGTTGCTGGGCGATGAATTGCCAGCCGACGAGCTGGCGCGCGATCTGAAAATCCTGCACCGCTCCGACATGAAGGGCATGACAGGCGCCAATCTCACCTGGTGCGCCATCAATCAAGTGATTCTCGGCTGTCTGGAAAAAACGCCGGCGGTGACTCGCGCCGCTTACGACCGGCTGTATGGGGAAATCCGGTTCGCCGACGCGACGAGTCATTTTGAGGGACTTCAGGCGGATTTCAGTTTTCATCAGCACGGTCCTCAACTGTACAACGGCGGCTACGGACTGTTTTATGCCGACGATGTGGGGCGTTTCATTTATGTTGCCTGGGGCACGCCCTTTCAGATTCCGACCGACAGGAAAACGCTTTTCGATCATTTTATGCTGGACGGCATGCGCTGGATGACGCGCGGCAGCACGATTGATTACAGCACCATGGGGCGGAATCTCACACGGCCCGGCGGGGCCGCCGCCTCCCCGGATTGGTCGCGCGGACCTGTTTCCCCGGCGGGAGCGGCCTACAGCCTGAAACAGGTCGTGCGGTGGCTCGCCACGCTACCCGGTCCGCGTCAAGGAGAATATCGCGATTGGGCCGAATGCCTGGCCGGCCGCGACGATCGTCATGAACCCGCCGGCAACAAACATTTCTGGTGTTCGGATTACATGGTACACCGGCGGAAAGCGTTCCTGACCTCCGTCAAGATGTTTTCGACGCGTACACAAAACGCTGAAATGGTCAACGGCGAGGGCCGCCGCTCGCAACATCTTTCCGACGGCGCCAATTTTCTTTATCTGACCGGCCGCGAGTATCTGGACATTTTTCCCTGCTGGGATTGGCAGAAAATTCCGGGCACCACCGCCGAACAATTGCCGGACCCGAATGCGATGGACCCTCGCGCCATTGGCGTTCGCGGTCAAACCACCTTTGTTGGCGGCGTGAGCGACGGCCTCTACGGCCTGTGCGCCATGGATTTGCGGCGCGACGCCCTGCGAGCGAAAAAGGCCTGGTTCTTTTTTGACCGCGCCTACGTCTGCCTTGGCGCCGGCATCAGCGACGACAGCGGCCGTCCGGTGGTGACGGACGTGAACCAAACATTGTTGGGCGGCGAGGTATTTGACAATGAATCCCGCCGTCCGCTGGCCATCGGCAGTCACCCATTGCCCAATGTGACCTGGGTGCATCACCACCGCGTCGGATATTTTTTTGCCGACGGCCAGAACGTGTTCCTGAGCATGGGTGACCGGAGTGGACGCTGGTCGGACATTGGACGCGGTCCGGCGGCGCCCGTGACCCGGCCGGTGTTTGATTTGTGGATTGTTCACGGCGCCGGCTGCACCAACGCCACCTACAATTACACGATCTTGCCGGACGCGACCGTGGAGCAGACGCGCGCCTGGGCGCGTCATCCCGGATTGAATGTGTTGCACAACACCGCCGAAAGCCAGGGCGTTTATTGTCCGGAAAAGAAGCTGGCGGAACTGGTCTTTTGGGAGGCCGGATCAATCGAGACGCCCTTCGGCCGGGTTCGGGTGGATCAGCCCGGTCTATTCATGTTGCGGGAGACGGCCGACAGTCGGTTTCAAATTACCGCCGCCAATCCTCGAAACGAACCGTTGGTGGTGAACATTTGCCTCGGCAACCGGGAAACCCGCGTCGTGTTGCCCGGCGGCGCGGCCGGCGGCAGCAGCGTGGAAACGTGGCTGCCGTGATCGCCGGAAGCCGAAGACATTTTCGCCGCCGCACGAGGCGGCGGAAGGGAACGGGAGGCAGAGCTTCGCCCCGGAGGCCAGCCTTTGGCTGGCGGATTCAGGCTTCATTTTGCGCCGCCAGTCGCCGGTCCAGATTCCACGCCGCACTGATGAGGGCCAGATGGGTGAATGCCTGGGGGAAATTGCCAAGTTGTTCGCCGCGCAAACCCAGTTCCTCCGCGTAAAGTCCCAGATGATTGGCGTAGCCGAAGGCTTTCTCCAAAATAAAGCGTGCCTGTTTTAAGTTGCCGGCGCGCGCCAGACATTCCACATACCAGAACGAGCACATGGAAAAAGTGCCTTCGCTGCCGGGCAACCCATCCTTGGCGCCTTCGAGGGTGTTGTAGCGATAGAGCAGCGAGTCGGCCACCAGTGTTTTTTCCACCGTGGCCAGATGGGATTGCCAGCGGGGGTCCAGGGGACTGATGAATTTGAGCATGGGCATGAGCAGGCTCGAAGCGTCCACCGTCCGGGCGCCTTTGTGCTGAACAAACGCACGCAACTGCGGGTCCCAAAACTCGTGATAAACATCCAGGAAAATCTCGTCCCGCACGCACCGCCAACGGTCCAGCGGCGCCGGAAAGGAACGATCGCAGGCCAGCCGGATGCCGCGGTCCAAGGCCACCCAGCACAAGACGCGCGAGTAGAGAAATTCGCGTCGGCCGCCGCGCACTTCCCAGATGCCTTCATCGGGTTGTCGCCAATGATCCCCCACCCAGTCCACCAGTTGCACCAGGTTCTTCCAAAAATCGTAGGAAATCGGTTCGGCATGTTGGTTGTAAAGGTAAACGGCGTCCAGCAACTCGCCGTAAATGTCCAGTTGCAACTGGCCGGCGGCGCCGTTACCGATCCGCACCGGCAGGGAGTGTTGATAGCCGGCCAGATGTGGCAGCGTCGTTTCCTCCAGGCGCCGGTCGCCGTCAATGCGATAGAGGATTTGCAGCGGGCCATCGGCTGCTTTTTCCCGGCAGCGTTGCTCGGTCCAGCGCAGGAAGGCGGCGGCTTCCTCGGTGTAACCCAGACGCATGAGGGCGCAGAGGGTGAACGAGGCGTCGCGAATCCACGTGTAACGGTAATCCCAATTGCGCGGCCCGCCGGCCTCTTCCGGCAGCCCAAAGGTGGGCGCGGCCACCAGAGAGCCAAATTGTTGCGAGGTGAGCAGCTTGAGTGTGAGCGCCGAACGATTGACCATTTCGCGCCAGCGTCCGCGGTAGCGTGAGCGGGCCACCCAGCGCTGCCAGAAATTCATCGTTTCCTTGAACGACTCCACCGTGTAATCCGCCTGCGCGCTGGGCGATTCCCGGCCCGGTTGCGCTTCTTCGAGAATGAACGAGGCGTTTTCGCCGGCGCGCAAGGTGAATTCCGCCACGGCGTCGCCCTCAACGATCCGCACCGGAAGGCTCGCCCGCAACCGCAAGGCTGTTCCATCCCGGCCCTGGGAAATGAACAGCGTCTCCTGCCCGCGCCGTTCCACCGTGTGGGGCGCCCGGCCATAATCGAACCGCGGCGCGAAAATCATCCGCAACGGCACTTCGCCCCGCACGACCTTAACCCGGCGAACCAGGTCATGACAGTGGCCCAGATGCTCGATCGGCATGAAATCCGAAACTTCCGCCACGCCGCCGTCAGACAAAAAACGCGTCAACAGCATGTTCGTATCCGGCAAATAAAGCTGCTTGCGGCCGAACTGTTCCGGCCGGGCGGGGGCGATTTGAAACCGGCCACCCTTTTGGTCATCCAGCAAAGCCGCAAAAATGGTCGGCGAATCAAAACGCGGAAAGCACATGAAATCCACCGCGCCGTCCATACCCACCAGCGCCGCGGTGTGCAGATCGCCGATGATGCCGTGATTTTCAATCAGTTGCGAGGGCATGGGCGCAAGCCTGGCACAAGGCACCGCCATTTTCAACGCACGAAAATTTCCGGTGCAGCCCTGCCACACCGCGCCGAATTTCCGATTGC
>DASRCU010000030.1:0-25753 GCA_035652955.1 Verrucomicrobiia bacterium
ATCACCATGGCCGACGCCCTCAAACACCCTTCCTGGGTCATGGGCCGGAAAATCACGATTGATTCCGCAACGCTGTTCAACAAGGGGCTGGAAATGATCGAAGCGCGCTGGCTCTTTGACATCGAAATGGCGCGCGTCGCCGTCATTGTCCATCCGCAAAGCGTGGTGCATTCGATGGTGGAATTCGTGGATGGCTCCATCGTGGCGCAACTTTCCACGCCCGATATGTGCCTGCCGATCCAATACGCCCTGACCTATCCCGAACGCGCGCCGAGCAACCGCGTGCGCACGGACTTCGCCCGCCTCGGCCAGTTGACCTTTGAAGAGCCGGATGCAACGCGCTTCCCGGCCCTCGAACTGGCGCGTCGCGCCGGCGAAATCGGCGGCACCCTGCCCGCCGTTTTGAACGCGGCCAACGAAATTGCCGTCGAAGCGTTCGTGAACGGTCAAATTCCTTTTCCACAAATTGCCGAAACGGTGCGACGCGTGATGGACCGGCACCGGGTGGTTCCGCATCCGTCGCTGGAGCAGATCCTCCAAGCCGACGCCTGGGCGCGAGAGGAAGCGTTGAACCGTTGAAACGCGCGGATCACACTCCAGGGAACCATTCAGCGATTGTCCAGCGCAGGCACGCTGATATAATTGAGGAACGGATTTGACATGGCCTTTGCTCATTCCATTGTCATCGCGCTCGAAGTAGTGCTGCTGTTCAATCTGTTGATCGGCGTCCATGAACTGGGCCATTTTCTGGCGGCCAAATGGCGCGGATTGAAGATTGACCGCTTCGCCATTTGGTTCGGTAAACCCGTCTGGAAGAAAAAAATCGGCGGTGTCGAATATGCCCTGGGCTGGATTCCCGCCGGCGGGTACGTGGCCCTGCCGCAAATGGCCACCATGGAAGCCATTGAAGGCAAAAACGAAACTCCCGCCGAATCCCTCCCCCAGGTTCCGCCACTGGATAAAATCATCGTGGCCTTTGCCGGACCGCTCTTCAGCTTTTCGCTGGCGCTCTTTTTTGCGTTCGTGGTTTGGGGGGTCGGCAAGCCCACCACCGAAGAGGACAACACCACCACCATCGGCTGGGCGGACCCGAACGGACCAGCCTGGCGGGCCGGCCTGCGACCGGGCGACAAAATTCTGTCCGTGGACGGCTATCCGGTGCATCATTTCCTGTCCACCACCGAGGACAGCATCACCTGGCGCATCATCACCAGCGAAAAACCCGTTATTCCCATTCAATACGTCCGGGACGGCGTGACGGCGACGGCCTACGTCGCGCCCACCAACCTGCCGACCAAATGGTATGAACGAAAATCATTGCGCAAAATTCTGATCAGCCCCGCCTATCCCGCCGTGATTGCCGGTGTCATCAGCAACAGCCCGGCGGCGCGCGCCGGATTGCGGACGAACGATGAAGTGGTGGCGGTGGACGGACAGAAAATTTACAGCCCGGCGATGATTCTGCAGATGCAAGAGCAGTTCACCAACGGCCCGCTGCGACCGGTCACGTTCACCGTGCAACGCGGCCGGCATGAATTCACCTGCACGCTGCGCCCGGAAAGACCCATTCAACCCACCAACGCGCCGCCGTCGTTTGGATTGCTGTTTTGGGCCGGCAGCACGGATGAAACCATTGTACACCCGAACCCGTTTGAACAGGTTCGCGACAGTGCCAGCATGATTTTCGCCACGCTCGGCACCGTGCTCTCGCCCAAATCGGACGTGGGTCTGCAACAACTGGGCGGCCCGGTGATGATCGGGCGGGCGTATTACAATCTCTTGCAGGATGAACAGGGTTGGCGGCGCGTCCTCTGGTTCAGCGTCATTCTGAACGTCAACCTCGCCTTGTTGAACCTGCTGCCGCTGCCGGTGCTGGACGGAGGACACATTTTACTGTCACTGATTGAAGCCATCCGCCGCCGGCCGGTGAGCGCCCGGATTTTGAGCAACATTCAAACCGGTTTTGCCGCGCTGCTCATCGGATTCATGCTGTATATCGCGTTTTTCGACACCAGCGACTGGGTGCGCAGCGCCCGTGCCGGCCGGGAAACGCCGGTGATCTTCGCGCCACCGGAAAAATAAACACGGTCCCTCCCGACTGCGGTTAACCTTTCACCGCCAATGTCGCGACGCTGGAGGGGAGGGGCGTTTTCGGGCGCCTTTCCATCGTGTGTAATTCACCGTTCCCGCCCCGGCGGCCGTTTCGCCGTTGACCAGGCGTTTGAGTTCACGGATCTGGTCGCGAAGCAGCGCGGCTTTTTCAAATTGCAGCTCCTCGGCGGCCTTGAGCATTTCAGCTTCCAGTTCAGAAATCGTTTCGGTTAAATCCACGTCCATCCTGGCGTCGCGCAAAACGCCTTGCGCTTCCTCGCGATGGGATTCGTAAGCCGCCAGGCTTTCCTCAACAGCGCGGCTGACGCTGCGCGGGGTGATGTGGTGCGCCTGGTTGTAGGCGAGCTGTTTTTGCCGGCGATATTCGGTGACGGCGAGGAATTTCTTGATGCTCTCGGTCATCACGTCCGCATAGAGAATGACTTCGCCATGAAGATGGCGCGCGGCGCGGCCGGCGGTTTGGATGAGGCTGGTTTCGCTGCGGAGAAAACCTTCCTTGTCCGCATCCAAAATCGCCACCAGCGAAACTTCCGGCAAATCCAGTCCTTCGCGCAGCAGGTTGATGCCGACCAGCACGTCGAATTCACCTTTGCGGAGCGCCCGCAGGATTTCCACGCGTTCGATGGCGTCAATTTCGCTGTGAAGATACTGCACATTGATGCCGATGCCCCGCAGGTAATCGGTCAATTCCTCAGCGGTGCGCTTGGTCAACGTCGTCACCAGCACCCGCTCCTTTTTGTCGGCGCGCTGACGGCATTCCTCGATGAGATCGTCAATCTGACCCTTGAGGGGCTTGACGGTGACTTTGGGGTCCACAAGCCCGGTGGGGCGGACGACGAGTTCGACCACGCCCGGGGTGGTGTCCCCGTTCGCGCCATCTCTCCGTTTCCCGCCGGAACAGGCCAGAAAACTGTGGCGCGCCCATTCGATTTCGCGCGGCGCCGGCGTGGCGCTGACGTAGATTGTCTGACCCTGCAATTCCTGAAATTCAGAAAATTTCAGCGGACGGTTGTCCAGCGCGCTGGGCAGGCGGAAACCGTATTCGACCAGCACCGTTTTGCGCGAGCGGTCCCCCTCATACATGGCGCCGATTTGCGGCACGGTAACGTGGGATTCGTCAATCACCAGCAGATAATCCTTCGGGAAAAAATCAAACAGCGTGTGGGGGCGCGAGCCGGGCGGCCGTCCGGAAATGTGGCGGGAATAATTTTCAATGCCGGAGCAGTAACCCATTTCTTCCATCATTTCCAAATCGAATTCGGTGCGCTGCTTGATGCGCTGCGCTTCCAGCAGTTTGCCCTGACGCTCGAACCACGCGATGCGCTCGGCCAGTTCTTCGCGAATGGTCAGAATCGCCCGGCGCATTTTTTCGGCAGTGGTCACGAATTGTTTGGCCGGGAAAATGGTGACGGCATCGAGCGTCGCGATTTTCCGGCCGGTGAGCGGCTCAAAACGCGTAAGGCGCTCGACTTCGTCGCCAAAAAATTCCACACGCAGACCGTCCTCGCGTCCCGCCGGCCGGATTTCCACCGTGTCACCGCGCACGCGGAACTGGCCGCGCTCGAACGCGATGTCGTTGCGGTCATATTGCAGCGCCACCAGGCGCGAGAGCAACTGCTCGCGCGAAATCGCGCCGCCCACACGCAGCGGAATAATCATTTCCTCGTAATCCTCCCTGCTGCCGATGCCGTAGATGCACGAAACACTGGCCACCACAAGAACATCGCGCCGCGAAAAGAGCGAGCTCATCGTGGACAGCCGCAGACGTTCGATTTCTTCGTTCCGCGAAGAATCCTTCTCGATGAAGGTGTCGGTGCGCGGAATGTAGGCTTCGGGCTGGTAATAATCGAAGTAGCTGACGAAGTATTCCACGGCGTTGTGCGGGAAAAAGCTCTTGAATTCGGCATAAAGTTGCGCGGCGAGGGTTTTATTGTGCGAGATGACCAGCGTGGGTTTCTGGACGTTTTGAATGACGTTGGCGATGGTGAAAGTCTTGCCGGAACCGGTGACGCCGAGCAGCACCTGATGTTTCGCGCCGGACAAAATGCCCTCCGTCAGCTTCGCAATGGCTTGCGGCTGGTCACCGGCGGGTTGGTAGGGCGCAACGAGGTCGAACATGGGCTAACAAATTAGAACAACATTGAATTGCCGTCAAACGCGGCGCATAGTTCACACATGAAACGGCCAGGCTTGAAAATTTTATAAAGCGCTGTTCAAATGGCGACGCCAAAACCGGAAAAAGCCGCCGCCTTTTATGCGCCCGGCGTATTTCACGACAATAATAGCCGCGAGGCACTGGCGATTCCGAATTATCAAAAAGCAATTCGACCGGGTCTGGCAGGAAACATAAAACGATGGCGCGCGCATGGCTCGCGGCAGCCTTTTCAAAACAGGAAAACTGAAACCGGCGTTAAGAGAATGCGAACGCCCATTGGAATCAGCCGAAGGTGAACGGCTGGAAAAATTCATTCGCGGATTGAAGCAAGGAATCCGGGCGCGAATGGGGCAAACGAAACTTGCGAAACGCTTTGCGCTCCGCGAAAATTTTGAAAAGCCGGCGGCAAAATTATGATTCGTTCATTTGCATTTACAACGCAGGGGAAATTGCACACGCAGGACATTGATTTGTTTTTAATGCCGACGCTGCTCGCCGATACAAATCTTTTTCTGTGGGTTGACCTTGAAAATCCAACGCCAGAGGAATGGAAGGAAGTGCTCGGGCAAATTTTCCATTTTCATCCGCTCTCAATTGAAGATTGCGTCACCCCCAGCCCCTCGCCAAAAGTCGAGGAATACACGCCGAAGGAAGGCGATTTGTTCATGCCATATTTGTTCATGGTCATTCACGCGGTGAAATACAGTCGGGAAAATGGAAAGTTTGAAACCAACGAATTGGATTTTTTTCTCGGCAAAAACTTTCTGGTCACTTATCACGAGCAACCGTTGCGCTCGGTCACTATTGTCGAAGAGCGCTGCCTGAAAGGAGCGATGCAAATTGCGCGCGCGCCCGACCGCGTGGCGCATTCGCTGCTTGATTCGCTTGTGGATAGTTACAAGCCGTCGCTGGATGAATTGGCTCTGGAGATTGCCCAGGTGGAGCAAAATGTTTTGCAGCATCAGGGCAAGGAAACGTTGAACCGTATTCTGCAAATCAAAAAAAACGTTTTCCATTTGCGGCAAATTATCGTGCCGCAAAGCGAAGTGTTGAAACGATTTGCCAACGACGAATTCAAACTGATTCGTCCGCATCTGGTTCCGTATTTTCGTGATGTTTACGATTCGCTTTTCCACATCGGCGAACTGGCGCAAAGCTATGCCGATTCGCTCACGGGAATTTTGCAGGTGTATTTGAACATCTCGTCGAACCAAACCGGCGAAGTCGTAAAATTGCTGACGCTCATCACCGTCATCACCATGCCGTTAATGATGATTGGCACATGGTATGGAATGAATTTCCACGACATGCCGGAATTGGAAATGCGCCATGCGTATCCTGTAGCCGCCGCGGTGATGATTGTATCTACACTGGCAACGTATTGGTATTTCAAAAAACGAAAATGGTTTTAAAAAATGAAAACGATAACCGTCGTAACAATTTTATTTTCATCGCTCATTTTTTCCCGCGCTCAAATGCAAACTGCGATTCCACTTTGGCCGGCTGGTGAAACGCCCGGCGCGCTCGGCAATTCAACCAATGACATCCCGACGCTTACGCCGTATTTGTGCGAATCAAACGCCACCGGCGCGGCAATGGTGATTTGCCCCGGCGGGGGGTATCAGCACCTGGCCCCGCACGAAGGCCGGGATTACGCCCTTTGGCTCAATCAGCACGGGGTGACCTGTTTTGTGCTGAAATACCGGCTCGGCTCGCACGGCTACCATTATCCGGCGGAATTTTCAGACGGTCAGCGCGCCATGCGCTGGGTGCGCGCGCACGCCGCGGAATATCACATTGACCCGCACCGCATTGGCATCATGGGTTCCTCGGCCGGCGGACATCTGGCTTCCATGGTGCTGACGCATTTTGATTCAGGAAATCCTCAAGCCGCTGATCTGGTTGAACGCGAAAGCTCGCGGCCGGACCTCGGCATTCTTTGCTACCCGGTCATCACGATGGGTAAATTCACCCATCGAGGTTCGAAGGAAAATTTGCTCGGCAAAGCCCCGTCGCCGGAACTTGTCACCTATCTTTCCAGCGAACTCCAGGTAACAAGCAACACGCCACCGTGCTTTATCTGGTGCACCTACGAGGACAAGACCGTGCCCATCGAGAACGAATTGATGTTTGCCGAGGCGTTGCGTAAGCATCATGTGCCGTTTGCACTCCACATCTTCGAAAAAGGCGGCCACGGCATGGGACTGGCCGACAAGCCGCCGTTCGCGCATCCGCATCCCTGGGCGGCGGATTGTTTAATCTGGCTCAAACACCGCGGTTTTGCCAATTAAATGGCAAAGAAGAGACCCGACTGTCTGACCGGACGGACAAGGCCCGCCGTTGCAGAATAGGACAGTTTGCCTTGCTCCAAGGCACCTGGCGGTTGGAGAGCCACGGTAACGAAACGGTGCTGAAACTTCAAGTCATTTGGCATTCATCTTGCTCCGCTGGCTCCGGCATAAGAGCAAACGATGAATGCGAGCAATCCATTTCAAATCCCGACATGCTTTCAGATTGACCTGGAACGGCGCCGCCGGGAGCGCTTCAAGAAAACGTTCATCGCCGTCGTGGCCGGATTTGTCCTTTTGATGCTGGGGCTGCTGATTGAAGGCTGCGTGAACGAACATGCCAAGGCTGCCACCGCGGGCGGGCGCCCGGCAGTGGAGCTGGCGGCGCTGCCCCCCGCTCCGGTGCCGAGGGTGATTCCGGTTTCAACCGCCGTGCCGGCCGGAGCTTCTCTCGTTTCTCCGAGCAATTCCCCTCTCTCCCCGGCGCCACGGCCTGCGCCGCCCGTTGTCAAGGAGAACGCGGCGGCGCCGGCCCGCCAGCCCGCCACAGTGTATGTAGTCAAGGCTGGCGACAACCTCACCCGAATTGCCCGGACTCACGGAGTGAGCGTCCGGGCGCTCAAAGCCGCGAATGGTTTGTCCGGCGACCGGATTGTCGTGGGGGACAAACTGAAAATCCCGGCGGTCTGAATTTTTGCCTCTGGTTGTTGTTTCCCGAACGGCGCTTCGGCGCCTTGGCAACCCGCGGTGAAAACCGCGGGTTGTGTTTTGTGAAAACGTGCTTGCCATTTGCCGCGCATGGCCTATTGTAGAAGCCGCCTGAACGCCGCGGGTGCGGCGGTTCACTGAGGCTGAGAAAAAACCGTCAACCAAGAACCTAACATTCAACCTCCGTTGCCAACGGAAGTGCGGTTAGGCAATGGAGCCTTCAACCGGTTAGGAGAAGGGCGCCGACCTGTGCGTGCGCCGAAGGCATTTGACCGGGGACGTTGGACTCAACATCCCGGGCTGCCGTTTCCATAACCGGAAAAAAGTCTCCGCAGATTAAACCCATTATGCTCACCATGGAAGAGGCCTTGCGGCAAAGCGCCATGCGCTTCGCGGCGGGCGAAATCGTCAAAGGCAAAATCATCGAAGTCCGCCCCAAAGAAGTTCTGGTGGACATCGGCTACAAAAGCGAAGGCGTCATCCCCGCCCACGAATTTGAGGACATCAACGCCGTGAAGGTGGGAGATGAAATTGACGTCCTGATTGAAAAACTCGAAAACAAGGACGGCTCGGTCGTGTTGTCACACGAAAAGGCCGAATTCAAAAAAAACTGGGACAAGATTCTCACCATCTGCAACGAAGGCGGGCGTATCAGCGGCAAGGTCAAATCGGTGGTCAAAGGCGGCTTACTGGTCAACGTCGGCGTCGAGGCGTTTCTGCCGGCATCGCAGGTGGACATCACCACGCCCAAAAACCTGCAGCAATTCGTCGGCAACACCTACGAATTCAAGGTTGTCAAGATCAATCAGGAGCGTCAGAACATCGTGCTGTCCCGGCGTGAATTGATCGAACAGGAACGAGCCGAGCGGCGCGCCAAACTGCTGGCCGAGATGATGCCCGGCGACATTCGCAAAGGCACCGTCAAAAACATCACCGACTTCGGGGCATTCATTGATCTGAACGGCATTGACGGCCTGCTCCACATCACCGATATGAGCTGGGGCCGCATCGGCCATCCTTCCGAAATTCTGAAGGTCGGCCAGGAAATTGACGTGGTGGTGCTGGACGTGAACAAGGAAAAAGAGCGCGTCAGCCTCGGCCTCAAACAAAAAATGGCCAATCCGTGGGACAACATCGAGACCAAGTATCCCATTGGCGGACGCGTCAAAGGCAAGGTGGTCAGCCTCATGCCTTATGGCGCCTTTGTGCAACTGGAACCCGGCGTGGAAGGCCTGGTTCACGTTACCGAACTTTCCTGGACCAAACGCATCGCCAAGCCGAGCGACGTGCTGAAGGTGGATCAGGAAATTGAAGCCGTGGTGCTGGGCATCAACCGCGAAGAACAAAAAATTTCCCTCGGCATCCGGCAGTTGGAAAGCAACCCCTGGGACACCGTCGAGTCGAAGTATCCCCCGGGCACGCGGATCAAAGGCAAAGTTCGCAATCTCACCAGCTACGGCGCATTTGTCGAACTGGAGGAGGGCATTGACGGCATGGTCCACGTCTCGGACATTTCCTGGACGCGGAAGATCAATCATCCCAGCGAAGTGCTCAAGAAAGGCGACCTCATCGAAGCCGTCGTGCTCGAAGTGGATCGGCCCAACCAGCGCATCGCCCTGGGCATCAAGCAGCTCGGCCCCGACCCGTGGGAAAATATCGAACAGCTTTACAAAGTCGGCGACCTGGTCACCGGCAAAGTGACCAAGCTCGCCAGCTTCGGCGCCTTTGTCGGCCTGCAACACGACATTGACGGACTGGTGCACATCTCGCAAGTCAGCGAGGAACGCGTGGACAAGATCAAAAACGTCCTGAAAGTCGGCCAGGAAGTCACCGCCCGCGTCATCAAGATTGATCGCGCCGAACGGCGCATTGGCCTGTCCATCAAAGCCGCCAGCTACACCGATGAACAGCTCAAGGAAGAACAGAAAATCCTTGACGCGCTCAAACCCGGGGAAGACCTCGTGGCATTGCAACACGCCTTCGATGCCGCCGACGAAGCCCGGCAGGGCGAAAAACAGGATTGAACCGGCCCGCACCGCCGAACCCCTGCCGGTCCTCGTCCCATGCCCCTCCGGCAACCTCGTTTTGGGGGTTGCCGGAGCCGGTTTTCAAAGAGTTAAAAAACAAATCCGCTTGAATTCAGCCTCCCATGCGCGAAACTGAAACCGTGCGCTACAGCGAGTCTCCATATTTTTACCAGCGACGGAAAACCCGCGAAGTGGTCATCGGCGACCCGAAAAACGGCGGTGTCATCATCGGCGGCGATCATCCCGTGGTCATGCAATCCATGCTCACCTGCGACACGATGAACACCGCTGAATGCGTTCGTCAGACGCTGGAACTGGTTGCCGTGGGCTGTCAGATGGTTCGCATCACCGCGCCCACGGTCAGGGATGCGGCCAATTTGAAGAACATCGTCGCCGAACTCCGCGCCCGCGGCTGCACGGTGCCGATCGTCGCCGACATCCATTTCAAACCCGAAGCCGCGATGGAAGCGGTCAAATGGGTCGAAGTCGTCCGCATCAACCCCGGTAATTACGCCGACAAAAAAAAGTTTGTCGTCAAGGAATATACCGACGAGGAATACGCCGCCGAGTTGCGCCGCATTGAGGAGGCCTTCACCCCCCTGGTGCTGGAATGCAAACGGCTCAAACGCGCCCTGCGCATCGGCACCAACCACGGCTCACTCTCCGACCGCATCATGAATCGCTATGGCGACACGCCGCTGGGCATGGTCGAGAGCGCGCTGGAATTTGCCCGCATCTGCCGCAAACACGACTTTCACAACTTCAAATTTTCGATGAAATCGTCGAACCCGAAGGTGATGATCGAATGCTATCGCCTGCTGGCGGCCCGGCTCGACGAACTCGGTCCGGACTGGAACTATCCCCTCCACCTCGGCGTTACCGAAGCCGGCGAAGGCGAGGACGGCCGCATCAAATCCGCCATTGGGATTGGGTCCCTGTTGTGCGACGGGCTGGGAGACACCATTCGCGTTTCGCTCACCGAAGATTCACCCCGCGAAATCGAAGTCTGCCGCGATTTGCTGGCGCAGATTCCCATTCTGACAACGACTGCAAGGGATGCGGCAGCGCCTTTTTCGGCCGGCGATATTTTATCCAATCCCGACCCCTGGCCATTTGATCCTTTCCACTTCTCGCGTCGTCAGACTCCCGAAATTGAGCTGAACGAAAGCGTCAAATGCGGCGGTGAACAAACGGTGCGTGTCGTCGTCACCCGCGCCACGTGGGAGAAAGTCGCGCCGAAAATTTCGCCGCGGGCCGACGTAAAACCGGAAGCGGTTTACGAAGAGTTGAACGTCGCGGAAATTGATCCGACGCGGGATTTTGAGATCGCCTGCGAGCGGCAACTGGTCACGGTCAAAGATGGCGTTCCGCTGCCAGCCATTGCGGCGTTTCGGTTGCTGGCGGCTAAATTGAAACGGCTCGGGCGAAATAATCCGATTCTCCTGAAAGATTGTCTCCAGTTTGAACCCGTTCCCTTGGAACCCAGGATTGCCCTGTTGCGGGCGTCCATCGTCATCGGCTCGCTGCTGGCCGACGGCATTGGCGACGCGATTTTAATCCGCGGCGAGTCGGGCGCGGGGCAATCGCTGCGACTGGCCTACAACATCCTGCAGGCGGCCGGCTGCCGCAGTTTCAAGACCGATTACGTGGCCTGCCCCAGTTGCGGGCGCACGCTGTTTAATCTGCAAACCGTCACCGCGCGCATCAAGGAACGCACCCAGCATCTCAAAGGCGTCAAAATCGCCATCATGGGCTGCATCGTCAACGGCCCCGGCGAAATGGCCGATGCGGATTTTGGCTACGTGGGCGGCGCACCGGGCAAAATCAATCTTTACGTCGGCAAAACACCGATCAAATTCAACATCCCGGAAAGTGAAGCCGTTGAACGCCTGGTGGATTTGATCAAGGAACACGGTAAATGGATTGAGCCGGAGCAAGCGGAAACCGTTCCCTCCGGCCATCAGCCCCAGGCGACGCACCTTGGCGCAAAAGGATAAAACGGTTTCGGAAGACCGACCGCGAATCTCCGCCTGCGAAAATTTTCCTGCAAAACGAACCCCCGCCTCGTCAAGGTCCCGGCGCGGTTTAAAATCGAACGACCGGACCCTTCAAAAAACCGCGCCGCCGTTGTCTGGTCGCCGGCCCGCTCCGATCAGTTTCCACTTTTCACATCCCAGGCATCCCGCAAGCCGTCACCGAGAAAATTCAACGCCAGCAACGTGATCACCAAAATCCCGCCCGGAAACACAATCAACCACCAGTAAATGCGGATAGGATTGATTTGAGAAACTCCCTCGGCCATCAACGTTCCCCAACTGGCCATGGGCGGCTGCACGCCCAGGCCGAGATAGCTTAAAAAAGATTCGTAAAGGATGATGGCCGGCATGGTCAGCGCCAGGTAAGTAATGGCCACCCCCAAAATGTTGGGAATAATATGCCGCGCCAAAATCCGGCAGGGCCCGGCGCCGAGCGTCCGGCTGGCCTCCACAAAGGCCCGATACCGCAACGTCAAAACCTGTCCCCGCACAATGCGCGCCATTGTCAGCCACGACACCGCGCCCAGCCCGGCAAACAACAGAATCAAACGCAGGTTTTTTTCCAGCACCGGCGAATTTTGAACCCAATGACTTTGCCGAACGGCCTCACCCACGGTGGCCATGAACACAATCACAAAAATGATGGTCGGCAGCGAATACAACACATCCACCAGGCGCATCAACACCGCATCCACCCGTCCGCCGGCGTAACCGGCCACCGCGCCCCACATCACGCCGATGATCAGGCTGACCAAGGCCCCCACCCCGCCCACCAACAGCGAAATGCGCGCGCCATACATCACGCGGGAAAACAAGTCGCGCCCGTGAACGTCCGTGCCGAACCAATGTTGCGGCGACGGCGGAGCAAATTGAGCGTCAGAAAGGCGATCCGGATCATGCGAAGCCGCGAATGACGCCGGCGCCAGATGCAAGACCAGCGGCCAGACCAGAACGGCAACCACCAGGAAAATCAAAAACCAGGCGCTTGCCACGGCGGCGCGATTGCGTTTGAATCGTCGCCAGGCCAGCCTTTGGGGGGCTGCCTCGGGACGGGACGCAAAAGTGACCGCCGAATCTGCACCCACCACGTTCATCCCGAATTCTTCTCTTCGCTCACTCATACCTCACCCGCGGATCAAGCCAACTGTAAGTCAGGTCCACCAGCAGATTCAGGCCGATGAGCAGCATCGCATAAAGCAACGACAGCCCGGTGACCACCGGGTAATCGCGGTTGAGCGTGCCGTTGACCAGAAAGACGCCGATACCGGGAATCTGAAAAATATTTTCCACCACGAACGAACCCGTCAACAAATCCGCCAGCATCGGTCCCGAATAGGAAACCACCGGCAGGATGGCCATGCGCACCGCGTGTTTGAGCAACAGCCGGTTTTCCGTCAGGCCCTTGGCGCGCGCGGCGACGATGAACTCGGATTGCGCCGCGGTCAACATGCCTTCCCGAAACAGGCGCGCGATTTTTCCGGCAAAGAGCAACCCCAACGCCACCGGCGGCAAAATCATGTGCCGCGGAGTTTCCCAAAGGCCCACGGGCAGCCACCGCCAATGAATGCAAAAAATCAGGATCAATACCGGGGCCACGACAAAGGCCGGCACACACACCGCCAACACCGCCAGAAAACTCCCGGCCCAATCCAGCCATTGTCCCCGCCGCGCCGCCGTGAAAAACCCCAGCGGCAATCCCACGCCCAGGGCGAATCCGAACGCCAGGGCGCCGAGCGTCATGGACACCGGCAGCCCCTGTGCAATGATGTCGTTGACCGTGTGGTTGCGGTATTTGAGCGAGACGCCGAAGTCGCCATGCGCCAGGTCGCGAAGGTATTCGAGGTATTGTTTCCAAACCGGTTCGTCCAGATGATATTTCGCCCTCAGGTTCCGTTCGATCTCCGGCGAAGCCGGTGCGCGTTCGCGGTCAAACGGCCCGCCGGGCGCCAGATGCATCAGCGCGAACGTCAACGCGCTGATGACCAGCAGCAGGGGGACGGCGAATGCGAGCCGGCGCAAAAAATACATGCCGGTTTATTTAACCGCAAAGCCGTCGAAACGAAGAGAAAAATCGGTTCATCGGAAAAAGTTTTGAGGAAGCGGCCAATGCCTCCCGCCCATCGGGGTTGTTGCGGGCTTTCCTCAAACAAGAGAAAGCGGCGGTGGGTGGTGCGACTCTCGACTCTCCGAACACCGCCATAGCGCAACTCAGTCGCCGGTGACCCCGGTCGGTCAAAATTAAACTCACCCGCTTTGCTTCAACTTGGAAACCATTTGACAGTGAGAAAGGAAAGGCAGATTTTCGGTCGTCCGGGAAAATTTCCGGAATGTGAGGTGATCATGGCTGATCCGGTTTATCGCCCTCAGGCGCCAATCCGAGTGCTGACGCTGATTCTGATTTTGGCTGGGGGGTTGCCGTTTTGTGCTTTTCCGCAACAGGTCCTGACAACCAATGTCCTGCCGCTGAACGGCACGGACAACGGCGGCGACGAGTTTCCGGGGGCGGTAGTTCCTTTTGGGATGGTGCAGTGGAGTCCGGACACGATGCCGGAGGAATCGGGCGGTTACCTCTATTCTTCCACCCAAATTGCCGGGTTCGGGCTTGACCACCTGAGCGGAGCCGGCTGTGATTTCGGCGGGGATTTTGCCTTCACGCCGATTTTGGGAACGGTAACTCATTCACCGGGCACTAACGCTTACAACGGCAAGTTCAGTTTTCTGGCCTCTTTTTCCCACACCAACGAAATCGCAACGCCCGGCTATTACTCTGTCCAGTTCAATAACGGCATCCGCACCGAATTGACCGTGACGACACGGACGGGTTTTGGCCGGTTCAGGTATCCGGCCGGCCATGTTGCGGGCATGGTTATCAACGCCGGCAGTGGTGCCGCCGGTACCGTCAACGCCTCCATCCAGATCAATCCTGCTGCGCAGGAAATCAGCGGCTGGACGGTCGAAGGCGGTTTCTGCGGGTCCGGCGAGCATCCCACGCTTTATTTCGACGCGGTCTTCGACCATCCTTTTGCCACCTACGGCGTGTGGAGCGGCGCGACACTGACGGCCAATGGCACCAACGCTACCGGCGCGCAAAGCGGCGTCTATCTCACCTTTAATCTGCCGAACGGCGGCGTGGTGCTGGCGCGGACGGCCATCTCCTACGTCAGCGGGGCCAATGCCCAAATCAACCTGGCGACTGAAAGCCCCGCTTCGTCGTTCACCAGCGCCGGTTTCGACGCGATGGCCGCCGCCGCCAGCAACACTTGGAACTCCTATTTGAACAAAATCCAAGTCAGGGGCGGGACGCCGGTGGACACGGCGACGTTTTACACAATGATGTATCATGCCCTCCAGGCGCCCAGCGTGGTCAGCGATGTTAACGGCCAATACCGCGGCTTTGATGGCTTGACGCACACCATGCCCGCCGGGCACGACAAATATGAATTTTTCTCCGGCTGGGACATTTACCGCAACGAATGCCAGTTCCTGGCGATGATGGACCCGGCCCGGGCCAGCGACATGGCCGAATCCCTGGTGTTGGACGCCCGGCAAGGCGGAGCAATGCCTCGTTGGAGCGTGCCCACCGGCGACACCGGCGTAATGATGGGCGATCCGGCCACGCCAATCATTGCCGATTTTTACGCCTTCGGCGCCACCAATTTCGAGACCCGCGCGGCCCTGGCTGCCATGTTGAACGCGGCGACAAATCCGGCAGTGGTGGCGCAGAACGGCATCCACCAGCGGGACGCCGAGCGGGATTATTTGAACCTCGGCTACGTGCCCGAATACCAGCACGGCGGCTACGGTCCGGTCTCCATGACGCTGGAGTATTGCAGCGCCGATTTTGCGCTGGCCCGATTTGCCCTGGCGCTCGGCGACACCAACGATTATCTCCAGGCCATGACCCGCGCCCAAAACTGGCGCAACCTGTTCAACACCGATTCGGGCTACGAACAGATGCGGCGTTCCGATGCGTTATGGTCGCCCGGTTTCGTGACCGGCAGCCTCACTTACGACAACTGGCAGGCCTATGTGGAAGGCACCGCGCCCCAGTACACCTGGATGGTGCCCTTCAACCTGGGCTCGCTCGCGGCGATGATGGGCGGCTGGCCGGCCGCTTCGGCCCGGCTGGACCGTTTCTTCACCACGCTCAACGGCGGCATGTCTTCGACCGGCGCCTACATGGGCAACGAGCCGTGCTCGGAAACGCCGTGGATTTATAATTTCCTTGGCGAACCTTACAAGGCGTCGAGCGTCGTCCGGCAAATCCTGACTCAGCTTTTTTCGACTGCGCCCGGCGGCCTGCCCGGCAATGACGATTTGGGACAAATGGCCTCACTCTACGTGTTGGCGGCACTGGGAATGCACCCGGAGATGCCCGGTGACGACGTGCTGGTGCTGAATGGGCCGCTCTTTCCTCAAGCCGTCCTCCATCTGCCGGGCGGCGACGTGACCATCACCGGCAGCGGCGCGGCGGATAACGCACCCTACGTCCAAAGCCTGTCGGTCAACGGCCAACCCTCGAATGCCTCTTGGATTCGTTACAGGCAAATCGCCAACGGCGGGACGCTGGCGTTCGTCATGGGAACCGCGCCCAATACGAATTGGGGTGCCACGGTGTTCGATGTGCCGCCTTCTTACACCGAGGGCATGGCGGCGCCGATGGCGCAGAATTATTTTTGGGGCACCGGTTTGGAGCCGGGCGAACCACAGTTGACCTGGACCAATACCGTGGACACCGGGCCGGGAGCAGGCGGCATCACCAACGTCGGCCCCATCCTCAACACATTGTCGGGACCGGAACTGGGCGTTCGCAGTGAGAACAGCCAGAGCGGCAACGACGAAATCATGTATTCGGGCATGGCTGAAGGCGGTGCCACCGACTACGCCTTCATGAAAATGTTCGACCTGAGCAACCAGAACCTCACCATCCCGCCGGGGATGCACTTTTCCTATTGGATTTTCCCGCAGAGCCACACCAATGACGGTCTGGCCACGGGCAACAACAGCGCGTTTGTGGCGTTGGACCTGATCTTCACCGACGGCACCAGCCTTCGGAACAGTGGCCTGACCGATCAACACGGCGTGCCGCTCAACCCCGTCAGCCAGGGCGGCGTGCTGGCACTGGACACCTGGAATTACGTGACGGTAGATTTGACGCCGCTGGCGGGTAAAACCGTCAGCCGCATTGACCTGGGTTACGACCAGCCCGGCAGCTCCGGCGGGTATCGCGGCTACGTGGACGACATCGCCTTCACCACGCCCGCCGGCTGGTTCACCAACAACCTCGCCTTGAACCAGCCGGCCAGCGCCGACAGCGCGCCGGCGGCTTATCCTCCCGGCAACGGCAATGATGGAAACCTGGCGACGCGCTGGAGCGCCGCCGACGGGAACACGGGTCATTGGTGGCAGGTGGACCTGGGCCAACTTTGCAACCTGACGGGCGACGAGGTGATCTGGCCGATAAATGGCGGGACCTACGATTACACGGTGGCCGTCTCGCTGGACAACGCCCATTGGACAACGGTGGCGAACCAGACCGCCAATCCCAACCTGGCGCAGGATCAATTGAATCCGTTCCAGGCCATCGGTCGTTACGTGCGGGTCACTATCACCGGCCTGCCGCCGGGCCAGGCGGCTGGGTTTGACGAATTCCGCGTTTTTGGAACGGTCATCACGCTGCCGTCTCCTCCGACAAATCTCCAGGCACTGGCCGGCTACGGGCTGGTCAGTCTGAACTGGGCACCGTCGGCAGGCGCCACGAGTTACACCGTGTCGCGCTCGACCGCCAGCGGCGCCGAAACTCCCATCGCCACCGTCACCACGACGAATTTCACCGACCTGGGGCTGACCAACGGCACAACGTATTTCTACGTGGTTTCCGCCGGAAATGTGCTGGGACAAAGTGTCCACTCTGCCGAGGCAAGCGCCAGACCGGAGTCGCCCTGGCCGGGATCCTACGCCGCAGCGCTGCTGGCCGATCGTCCGCTGGGCTACTGGCCGTTGAATGAAACCAACGGCTCCATCGCCTTGGACGTCGTTGGCGGCCACAATGGAACCTATGTCGGCGGCGTCAGCCTCGGCCAACCGGGCGTCTCGCTGCCGGGTTTCGGCTCGCCCAGTTATGCGGCTCGATTTGACGGAACTTCGGGCTATGTGGACATTCCCGGCAGCCCGTTCAACCTCACCAACGCCGTCACCGCGCTGATCTGGGTCAATGTTCCCATCGCGCCCAGCCACTTTTCGGGACTGTTCGGGCACAGCGACAGTTCATGGCGCCTGGCCATGTGGCCCGACGGCGATCCTTCCTGCTCCGACGGCAGTGCCGCCGACGCGATCAGCCCGGTCTCCATTGTCGGCAACGGCTGGCACATGGTGGCCTACACCTACACCGGCGTTCCCAACGCAACTAACAACGGCGCGCTTTATCTGGATGGCGTGCGGGTGGCCAGCAATACCGTCGGCCTGGTTCCAGGCTCCGGAGACGATGTCTGGATCGGCGGCTCGCCCGACTACGGCACGTCACGACTGTTTTCCGGCAGTCTCGCTCACGCCGCCATCTTCACAAACGCGCTCTCCGCCACTCAGGTGCAGGCACTCTACCACGCCAGCCAGGTCGCGCCTCCGGTCACACTGAAGATTGCACCGGCCGGCGGAGGAAACCTGACTCTCACCTGGCCGCAAGGCGCACTGCTGCAAGCCAGCAACCTGGCCGGCCCATGGACCACCAACACCGCCACTTCACCCTACACCGTGGTGCCGACCAATTCGGAGCTGTTTTTCAGAGTGCAGCTCAATTAGCGAAAGCGAAGGATCGGGCAGAGGCAGACAAATTTGGCACATGACAGTTCGGTGGAAAAGCGTTGTCCGCCGGCAGCAGGGTCTTGAAAAAGACCGACCGGCCAATTTGGCTTCGGCTCGAACCAGGCTTCTCTGATGGCCATCCCGCTCGCGGAATCCGCTCCTCGATGTCGTCATTCAACCTTCCTCACTCAAATTCCCCGCGCGGATTGGGCTTTCCCTGACTGCCGGAAATTCCCTGTTGACGAATGGGCGGCAATTGATATGCTTCTTCGCTCTTTGGCGGCTGGAAATTGAAGGCTGCCGAAATTGTTTATTTAAGCTGATGAAATCCGTACCGTTGAAAGCGTATCCCCGGTTGCAGACGCGTCGGGGAGGGGCCAAGCGATTGCGTGCTGCCGGCCGCGTACCTGCCGTTATTTACGGCCGGCAGGCGTCGCCTCAAAATCTCGAAGTGAATGCCAGGGAGCTGGAGGACCTGGTCCACCATTCAGCCTCGGAAAATCTGCTGGTGGATTTGTCCGTGGAAAACGATGCCCGCCCCCGTCGCCTGGCGCTGGTGCAGGAAATCCAGCACCACCCGCTGGACGGCAAGTTGCTGCACGTGGATTTTCACGAAGTGGCCGAAAACGAAAAGGTCACCATTCAAGTGCCGGTGGAAACCGTCGGTGAACCGGTGGGCGTCAAGACCGGGGGCGGCGTGCTCGAACACGTTTTGTTCAAACTCAAAGTCCGTTGCCTGCCGAAGGATTTGCCCGAACAGATCACCATTGACGTCTGCCATCTGGAACTGGGCAAAGCCATTCACCTTGGCGAAATTCAGCCGCCGCCCGGCGTCGAAATCCTTGGCGACAAAAGCATTCCCGTGGTGGCGGTCGCCGCGCCGCGTGCTGAAGAGGAAGCCGCCCCGGCCGAGGGCGCGCCGATGGCCGCCGGCGACGTCGAGATGATCAAAGAAAAGAAAGCGGAAGCCGGAGAAGCCGCTACGCCGGTCAAAGGCGAAAAAGGTGCGGAAAAAGCCCCCGCCAAAGGCGAAGCGAAAGCCGCCGAAAAAGGCGCGGAGAAAAAAGGCGAGGCCAAACCGGAAACCAAAACCGCCGAGAAAAAGAAAGGTTAAACCTCCAAACCCAGGAAATGACGCGAAAACCAAAGCGAAGCATCGGAGGCCCGGGCTGTCGGGGTGTGCGCGGATTTGCCGGAAGCGCGATCCCTCAAAACGGTGGGGCGCCCTTTCGTTTTTGTACGTTTGGTGGCTGATCCCGACAAAAATTTTTTTCTCATCGCCGGTTTGGGCAATCCCGGTCCCGAATATGCGGAAACGCGTCACAACGCCGGTTTTTTGCTGGTTGAAAAATTGGCGGCGCAATGGAAGGCCAATTGGATGGCAGAAAAAAAATTCCGGGCGCGCCTGGCCCGGATCGAGCGCGAGGGCAAGCGGATTTTGCTCTGCCAGCCGCAAACGTTCATGAATGCCAGCGGCGAAGCGGTCAGCGCGGTGGCCAGCTTTTACCGGGTGCCATGGCCCCAACTGCTGGTGGCGGTGGACGATGCCGATTTGCCGCTGGGCGCGCTTCGGTTGCGGCCCGAAGGCAGCAGCGGCGGGCACCACGGGCTGGAATCGGTAGAGCAACATTTGGGCACGCGCGGGTACGCGCGATTGCGCATCGGCATTGGGCGGGCAGCCGGCGCGCGGGAAATTACCGATTATGTCCTGAGCCGATTTGCCGCCGCCGAACGCCCGCTGTTGGAGAAGGTTTTGGAACGCGCAACCCGCCAGGTGGAAACCTGGCTGAACGAGGGAATCGAAAAAGCAATGCAATGGAATGGAACCGTGGAATGGCCAGGCTCTTGAATCGCCAGAGCGGTTCGACAATTTTTAACTGAAGAAAATGAAACGTTACGAAGGTTTGTTTATTTTGAGCACCGCGGGCAAGGAAGACGGCGTGAAAGAAGCGCTGGAGCGGATTTCCGCGGAGATCACCGCCGCCGGCGGGCGGGTGGAGACCATTCAAAAAATGGACCGCCGGCCGTTTGCCCGCGTGGCCAACAAGAAACACAGTTCCGGTTTTTACGCGAACATCATTTTCACCGGCGCGCCGGCCCTCGTCAATCAATTGCGCCACAAACTGGCGCTCAACGACGACGTCTTTCGCGTGTTGTTCACCGTCGCGCCCAAAACCCAGGCGGCGAAATAAATTCCCTTCTTGACCTGCAACTCCTCCGGATATGGCCAGCTTCAACAAAGTCATTTTGATGGGTAATCTCACCCGCGACCCCGAACTGCGTTACACGCCCAAAGGCACGGCCATTGCCAAGATCGGTCTGGCCATCAACCGGTACTGGACCACTGAAAGCGGTGAGAAAAAAGAAGAGGTGACTTTTGTGGACGTGGATATTTTCGGCCGGACGGCGGAAAACGTTGGCCAATACATGAAAAAAGGCCGCCCGATCCTGATTGAGGGCCGTTTGCGCCTGGATCAGTGGGACGACAAACAGACCGGCCAGAAACGCAGCCGCCTGGGAGTGGTCGCCGAAAACGTGCAATTTCTCGGCAGCCCGGCAGGCGGCAGTGAAAATGCCTCTGCTCGCGGTGGCGCGCCCGGCGCGCCTCCTCCGGAACCTCCCGACGCCGAGCCGCCACCCGAAGGCGATGATGTTCCCTTTTGATTTTTGCCACCCGCGGCTGGTTCGCGGAACTTTTTTGCGACACACGTTTTAATTTCACCGTTCACAGTATGAAAACCGAAGTCATCCTCACGCAACCCATCGTTGGTCTGGGCGCCGAGTCCGACCAGGTCACCGTCGCCGCCGGTTTTGCGCGCAATTTTTTGTTTCCCCAGCGGCTGGCCATCCCCGTGACGCAAGCTAACAAGCGCCGCCTCGAAGCGCTCCGACAACGCCGCGCCGAACGGGAAGCGCATGAATTCAATACCATGACCGAGCTGGCCAAGGCCCTGACCAAACTCATTTGCGTTATCAAGGTAAAGGCCGGCGAAGACGGCAAGATGTTCGGCGCCGTGACCTCCGGCATGATCGCCGATGAATTGAAACACCAGTTCGACATCTCGCTGGACAAGCGAAAAATCCATTTGGAGCATCCCATCAAAACCCTCGGCGAACACGAGGTGGCCTTGCATCTCCACCCTGAAGTCAAAGGCTCGCTGAAAATTCGCGTCGAAAGCCTGACTCCCGTGACGGCGCCGGCGGAAACCGCCGCACCGGCTGAAGCCAAAACAGACAAGCCGAAGACTGAAAAAGGCAGCTCCGCCAAACACGAAACGGAAACCGGAAAGACAAAAAAAGCCGAAGCGGACGCAGCAAAAAAATCCCGCCCGGCCAAAAGTGGAAAATCTCCAAAAGCGGCGAAAACACCCCCACCGGAAAAGGCGGGTTGATTTTACAAATTGCTCCGACCGGCCCGGAAACGCTCCACGGGCTTTTGCCGCGGTTTGCCCAACGCCAAACCGACGACACGGCAAACCGCCATCGAGACCAAATCAGAATTGCGCTCTCTTTCGACAGGGCGAATTGCTGCGCGGCCAGGCTGGCAGGACCGGAGTTCCAGCCAAACAATCGTTCGCATTTCCGTCGGCCGACCGATGTTTCCTCGCAGAATGAGGTGCGGAGGCTTCCCTTCGGGTGCCTGAAAAACTCAATGACAACCGCGGCTAAAATTGCTAAAGCTCTGGGCGGTCCGTCGGCGCGGCCGACAAATGGACGTGTTTTCAGTCAACAAACAGACGACAAACAACAATGAAACCTTCACCTTTGATCGGATCCTTTCCCAAGGTTGGCATTCGCCCGACAATTGACGGGCGCCTGGGCGGCGTTCGCGAATCGCTTGAAAAACAGACGATGGACATGGCCAAAGCCGCCGCCCGGCTGATCTCCTCCAGCGTGTTTTATCCCAACGGTAAAAAGGTGGAGTGTGTCCTTGCCGACACCTGCATCGGCGGGGCGGCGGAGGCCGCGGCGTGCGCCGAAAAATTCGCGCGCGAAGGTGTGGGGCTTTCGCTCACCGTCACTCCCTGCTGGTGTTACGGCAGCGAGACAATGGACATGGACCCGTTGATTCCGAAGGCGGTTTGGGGATTCAACGGCACGGAACGCCCCGGCGCGGTGTATCTGGCGGCGGTGCTGGCGGCCCATTCGCAAAAAGGTCTGCCGGCCTTCGGCATTTACGGGCGGGAAGTGCAGGATGCCGGTGACCGGGAAATCCCCGCTGACGTGCAGGAAAAAATTCTTCGCTTTGTCCGCGCCGGTCTGGCGGTGGCTTGGATGCGTGGCAAATCGTATCTGGCCATGGGCGGAGTTTCCATGGGCATTGCCGGTTCCATCGTGGACCAATCGTTTTTTGAAAATTATCTGGGCATGCGCGTGGAGACAGTGGATATGACGGAATTTCTGCGGCGCATGGACAAAGGAATTTTTGATCCCGATGAATTCAAAAAAGCCCTGCGGTGGACCAGAGAAAACTGCAAGGAAGGCAAGGATTACAACGCACCGAAGATGCAGCGCCCGCGCGAGCGGCTCGACCGCGAATGGGAAATTTCCGTGAAAATGACGCTCATCGCGCGCGATTTGATGGTGGGAAACCCGAAACTGGCGGAACTGGGCTTCGGCGAGGAAGCTCACGGACACAACGCCCTGACTGCCGGCTTCCAAGGTCAGCGCCAGTGGACGGATTATCAGCCCAACGGGGACTTTCTGGAGGCGATTTTGAATTCCTCCTTTGACTGGAACGGCATTCGCGCGCCCTACATCGTGGCCACTGAAAACGATTCACTCAACGGCGCCTCCATGCTCTTCGGCCATTTGCTCACCAACACCGCGCAGATTTTCGCCGACGTGCGCACGTATTGGAGTCCGGAAGCCGTCCGACGTGTCTCCGGCCACAAACTCACCGGTCCGGCCGCCAACGGCATTTTGCACCTCATCAACTCCGGCCCGGCAGCGCTGGACGGCACCGGCCAGCAGGAGCGCGACGGCCGTCCGGCCATGAAACCGTTCTGGGAAATCACCAGAGAGGAAGTGAAAAAATGTCTGGACGCGACCACCTGGCATCCGAGCCTGACCGAGTATTTCCCCGGCGGCGGCTGGAGCACCCGCTTCCGCACACGCGGCGGAATGCCCGTAACCCTGTGTCGGCTGAACCTGATCCAAGGCCTCGGCCCGGCCCTGCAAATTGCCGAGGGCGTGACGGTGGATTTGCCGGAAAAGGTCCATGATTTGCTGGATCAACGCACCAATCCGACCTGGCCGACGACCTGGTTTGCGCCGCGCCTCACCGGCCAGGGAGCCTTTCGTGATGTTTACACCGTGATGAACAACTGGGGCGCCAATCACGGCGCCATTTGTTGCGGCCACATCGGCGCGGATTTAATCACCCTGGCCTCTCTGCTGCGCATCCCGGTTTACATGCACAATGTGCCGGCGGAAAAAATCTTTCGGCCGAGCACCTGGGCGGCTTTCGGCACGGAAGACCTCGAAGGCGCCGATTACCGCGCCTGCAAAAACTTCGGTCCGCTCTACGGTTGACGAGTTGGCGCGGCTGGCATCTCTTCAGCGCGCGATCCATCCGCCGCCCACAACCAGATCGTCCTGATAAAACACCGCCGCCTGACCGGGCGTAATGGCCCGCTGCGGCGTGTGCAGCTTCACGTGCACGGAACGATCGGCGCGCGGCGTGAGGGTGGCCGCCGCGCCGGAATGGTTGTAGCGAATTTTGACCGTCACCTCGAGTGGCGACTGCAATTCGTCAAACGGAATCCAGTTGCAGTGCGTCGCCACGAATTCATCGCGATCCAGCAAAGTTTCATCGCCCACGACGACACGGTTGTGCGCCGCATCCAGTTCCACCACATAGACCGGCTTGGGGGTTGCCAGCCCCAGACCGCGCCGCTGGCCGATGGTGTAAAACTCGATGCCGTCGTGATATCCCAGCACGCGCCCGTGCACGTCCACAATCTCGCCGCGGTGCTTCTGGACGAGATTGGCCTGTTGCAGAAACTTCCCGTAATCCCTGTCCGGAACAAAGCAAATCTCCATGCTCTCCTCCTTGTCGGCGGTCTTGAGTCGGCAATGCCGCGCCACTTCACGGGTATCGCTCTTGGTCTTTTCGCCGAGCGGAAACAGCGTGCGCGCCAACTGGTCCTGCCGCAGTGAAAAGAGGAAGTAACTTTGATCCTTCTTCAAATCCCGACCGCGCTTGAGCAAAACGCGGCCGTTCTGCCGCTCAATTCGCGCAAAATGTCCCGTGGCCACGAACGCCGCCCCGAGCTGGTCCGCGCGGTCAATCAATCGCCCGAACTTTAGATTTTGATTGCACATGACGCATGGATTCGGCGTGCGCCCGGCGCGGTACTCATCGGCAAAGTATTGGATGACGTGCTTCTGAAACTCCGTCGCTTCGTCAATCAGGTAAAAGGGAATTCCCAGCCGGTCGCAAACGGCCCGGGCATCGGCGACCGCCTGCGGCCCGCAACATTTGTCTTCCGCGCGGTTCACGCAATCCTGGGGCCAGAGTTTGAGCGTGATGCCGATGACCTCGTAGCCCTGTTCGAGCAACAGCGCGGCCGTGGCGGAGGAGTCCACTCCGCCGCTCATGCCGCAGACCACGCGTTGACGCTGAGGCGCATTCACAGAGGGATATTATACAAGGCGCCGGCAGCGTGTAAAACACTCAGAGCGGACCCGCCCGGAAGCAGCGCGATCATCCCGCCATTTTTCCATGTTTGATAAACGCAGGCGATGTGTTACTCTAACACGCTGCTGAAAACGATTTTTTGACCACAATTTCTGCGAAAACCCCAATAATTTCCATGGCCGTTTTTCAAAACATGGCCTTTTAACCCCCGGCCAGATACCAGACCGGCAGCGCTTATGAAATCGAACTTCTTCCTCCTCCTGCTAACCGGCGGATTGCTCTCTTCCATCGCGGCGCGCGGCGCGGAAACGGCCCGGGCGCGGCTGTTTTGTCTCTCGCTGCAATTTGCACAGGCAACTGCTTTCGACAGCTACGGGTTTCAGTGGCGGATGAACCTGACCACGTTGTCATCAGGCATCAACGGCGAATTGGCGCCCTACTTTTTGACCACCAATTACACCCACTCAGCCTATGTTGAAATTTACAGCGAATTGGATGATACAACCGACCAGGGCGCGATCGGCCTGGACGTGCCGTACGGCGGCGACGCCAACAACAACGGTTTCGACGATTTCTTCGAGGTCGCCCAAGGCGTGACCAATCTGACCAGCGCCGGCCTCCTCTACAGTTTAACGTTCTATAACTACCAGGGCAACGGCGATAGTTTCACCGCTACCTGGAACCGCGCCGCTGGTTCGGCGACGGGCACTTGTTCGTTTCAAGTGTATGATTACTATGGTTATCCCGACACCATTCAGTTCACCTTCACCTTCACGCTGCTGGAATACACCGGCCCGCTGGTTTACACGCCCGGCTCGAACACGGTTGTCGCGGCCGTCAATCTCACTCAGCACGGCGACAATCTGGCTTCTTCGAACACCTTGCAAGGCCCGATCGTTTTTGACAAATCCACCGCCGATCCCTTCAACATGCTGACCAACCAGCCGGGCGTCTGGACCAACGCGGCGATGCAGGCGCTGGCC
>DASRCU010000031.1:0-1454 GCA_035652955.1 Verrucomicrobiia bacterium
ACCAAGTCTGCAGATTTTGACCGTTCTCCTGCGGATCGCCCCCGCCGCCGCCGTCGCCAAATGCAATGTAGAGATACCCATCAGGACCAAACACAACCTGGCCACCGTTGTGATTGGGAAAAGGCTGCTGCTGAGTCAGAATGACATGGGCCGAGTTCGGATCGGCCACGTTGGGGTCGTTTGCCGAAACCGTGTAACGCGCCACTACGGTGTTGCCATTGACGTCGGTGTAATCGACATAAAAAAATCCGTTATCGACGTAACCAGGATGAAACGCGAGGCCAAGCAAGCCTTGCTCACCGCAGCAACTCACCAGGTCGGAGATATCCAAAAAAGGCGTGGCAAGGAGGTTGCCACCGATCACAATCCGGATCAAACCCGGCTGCTCCACAATAAAAAGCCGGCCGGTCCCGTCGCCTGCGTTGGCAATGGCCACAGGATTGGTCAGGCCGGAAGGCACGACTGCCTCCAGATCGATCGTCGGGAACGCGCCGCTCGGCCGCGGAGCTTTGGCGCCTTTTAAGGGCGCCGCGGTCGCTCGTCCCAGAAAACGCGCGGAATTAAATTGTTTCGCTGCGCCGAACAGCGCTCCCCAAACGCCGGAAAAGAAAATAAGAAAAGCAATGGTGATGCGCAGCCAGCCAAAGAGGCGCCGCGAACTGGACCTCGTTTTCATGATTCGCAGGAAAGAATGCGGCATTTGTGCCGCTTTGCAACCTGCGGAGGTTAAAAGCGATCCGCGCCAGGGGAATGCAGTTGGCTCTCAAAAAGTGGAACGCGTTGTCCGCAACGCATTAACGAAAAAGCCGAGGTCCCGAAACGCTTCGGGACAAGTCCTATTTGCCCCTTTGGCGAATCATTCCCCATCATCTTGAAAACAGGCCGATGCATCGCCTCTCGTAACCCTTGTAACTCTTTGAACCTTTTAACGTAATCCTTTCGGCGTGGGACGCGGACGCGGCGTAGGGCGCGGATGTGGAGTGGGGCGCGGCCTTGGCGTGACTCCCGGTGTGCCGGTCGGGGTAGCTGTTGCCGTCGCTGTGGGCGTCGATGTCGCAGTCGCTGTCGGGGTAGGTGTCACGGTAACTGTGGGGGTGGGCGTCACCGTAGCTGTAGGAGTCGCTGTCGGCGTCGTGGTAGCGGTAGGCGTCGGCGTTGGGGTGCCTCCTGGTACAACAAAAGCATAAACCCTGTTGTCGGCAGCGACGTAAATGCGTCCGCGCGCTGCGATACCCGTTGTGTTATAGGAGCGGGTGCCAGCAATGACTTCATTAGGCCCGCCGCCGGTGAAAACATCCGCGCCTGTGTCGCCTTCGAAGCCTTGCAAACGCGCCTGATTGGAAGGGCCGGCGGTCACCCATACAATCGTGTTATTTGTGCCATCAGTCGAGGTAACAAACGGCGAGCCGCAGCCCTGGCTGACCGATTTTGTCCACACCGGCGAACTGATCGTA